>DASRHG010000017.1:0-34762 GCA_035650655.1 Binatia bacterium
CGGCGGCGGGCGCGCAGGTGGTGGTCGACGACCTGGTCTTCACCGACGAGCGGAAGTTCGAGGACGGCCCCGTCGCGGCGGCGGCGCGCGCCTTCGTCGCGGGCGGCGGCGTCTACGTGACCGCGGCGGGGAACTTCGCCACCTCGCACTACTTCGCGACCTACGCCCCGGGAAAGGCGCGGACGTTCGGAGGAGCCGCGTACGCCGCCGTCCATCAGTTCGCTCTCGGCGACTTCGGCGACTCGTTCCGCATCCCGCCGGGCGGCAGCGTCCTCGCCGTGCTCCAGTGGAACGACGCGTTCGGAGCCGCGGCCGACGACTTCGACCTGATCCTCGCGCAGAACGGCACGAACGCCGTGCTCGTCTCGAGCACCGAGACTCAGGCCGGGCACGGGAACCCGTTCGAGGCGGTGAGCTACACGAACGTGAGCGGCGTGCCGCTCGACGTCTACCTCGCGATCGCCGAGGCCGCGCGCACGACGCCGGCGGCGAAGCTCCGGCTGAACCTCGTCGTCTTCAGCCGCGCCGCGCTCGGGCAGGACTACGTCGTCGCGCGCGATGCGATCTTCGGCCACGCCGCGGTCGAGGAGGTGCTGTCGGTCGCGGCCGCGGATGCGACCACGCCGACGATCATCGAGCCGTTCAGCTCGGGAGGGCCGGCGTCGATCTTCTTCCCGACGCCCGTCGTCCGCCAGGTCCCCCGCCTGACCGCCGTCGACGGCGTCGCGACGGCGGTCGGGGGTCGTGGCCAGTTCGCGAACCCGTTCCGCGGCACGTCCGCCGCTGCGCCCCACGTCGCGGGCTGCGCGGCCCTGCTCGTGGCCGCGGGCATCGCGCCCGCGGCGGCGTCGTCGGCCATCCAGGCCACGGCGGTCGACGTGGCGCCGGCCGGCTTCGACTCGCGGAGCGGCGCCGGGCTCGTCGACTGCGGCACGGCGGCGCGTGTCGCGACGGGTCAGGTCGCGCCGCCCCTCGTCGGCAGCGTCTCCGCCCGCTTCGACCCGACCGCCGCCGTCGTGGTCGACGTGAGCGGCGACGACGCGGACGGCGACGCGCGGTCGTTCGCCGTCCGCTTCCTCGACGCGGGCGGCGGTGAGCTCGCCCGGGAGACCGCACCCGTGACCGCCGCGGGAGCCGCGTTCACCGGGACGGTCGCGACGCGGAACGCCGATCTCGCCACCGCCCGTGCCGTCGGCGTACGCGCGACCGACGCGCTCCGCCTCGCGGGGGCGGAGACGGCGGCGCCGATCGCGTGTCCCGGTGACGACTCGGTCGGCGACGTCTTCTGCCGGCTCGGCGACCTCCTCGACGCGCTCGGCGCGGTGCCCGGCCGGCGTGGCCGCGCCGTCCTGCGCGCGGGCCGCGCGGCGGCCGCGGCGCTCGTCCGCGCCGGCGCCGCGACGGCGTCGGCGCGCCCGCGCCGCGCCCGCGGACCGCTCGGCGTCGCGAGCGGGCGGCTGAACGCCGTCCGGCGCCTCGCGCGTCGCGCGGCCGTCCCGGACGCGCTCAGGCAGGCGCTCGTCGGCGACGCCCAGGCGCTGCGCGGCCGGATTCGCGCGCTGCGCGCGGCACTCTAGCGCGCGCGCTCGCCCGCGTCGTCCTTGGCGTCGTCGCCCGCGTCGGCGTCCTCGGCGGCGGGAGCGGCTCCCGCCGGCGGCTCGATCCCGACGGCCTGGCTCCAGTCGATGTCGTCGTCCGTGCCGTCGGCCGCCTTCTCGCGGCGCTCGCGCTTGCGGGCCTCCTTGGCCTCGTGCTTCGCCTTTCGCTGCAGCTCCTTCGCACGCTTGGTCGAGCGGAATCGCGCCATAGGAGGGCCCTCCTGAACAGCCGCGAGCGCGGCGCGCAACGGACTCTATCAGGGCGGTTCCGGTGAGTCCACGCCGATTCCGCGCGGGGCGCCGCGTCGTCGCGTCGCGCGCCCGCGCGCGGCACGATCGACGGGCTGGTAGTGGGTCAGTTTGCGGCTCGTACCGCATCGTGCTCCCGGGTCGGTGGTCGTCGCGCACACTGACCCACTACCGTCCGACTTGACATGCGGCGCCGCCGCGTGAGAACGCCGTCGCGGTGGATCGCGCGACGCTTCTCGCGCTCGTCGACGCGAGCATGGCGACGATGTACGCGACCGACACGCGCGCGACGCCGGGCGGGGAGGTCGTGGAGGAGGCGGGGTTCGTCTGCTGCCGCACGCCGCGCGGGACGGCGATGACGAACCTCGTGGTGCCGATCGGCCGCGGCGACGCCGCCGCCCTCCACCGCGTCACCGATCGTGTCTACCGCCGCGCGGGCCATCCGTTCTCGGTCTGGCTCCGCGCCCACGCGGACGACGCGGTCGCCGCCGCGGCCCCGTCGCTCGGCTTCCGCGAGATCACGACCGTGCCGGGGATGGTGCTCGCGCCGGGCGACGCCGTCCCGCCGTCCCCCCCGGACGATCTCGTGATCGCGCCGGTCGCGGACGAGACGGACCGGCGCGCGTTCGCGTCCGTCGTGAGCACGGCGTGGACGGTGTACGGGACGCCCGCGGAGTCGACGGCCGAGCACTTCGCGACGCCGGCGAGCGTCGCCGGGCCGCGGACGCAGGCGTTTCTCGCGCGGCGCGACGGCGTGGCCGTCGCCGGCGCGATCCTCTACCTCGCGCACGGCGTCGGCGGGATCGGCTGGGTCGCGACGCTGCCCGCGTGGGCCCGCCGCGGCTACGGTGCGGCGGTGACCTGGGCGGTCGTGCGCGCGGGCCTCGCCCGCGGCGCCGCGTTCCTGAGCCTCCAGGCCTCGCCGATGGGCGCGCCGGTCTACCGCCGCCTCGGCTTCACGATGCCGACGCACTATCGCGTCTTCGTCGCCGCCGCGTGACGCGCTCGCCGGCGCGCGGCCGCGTCTTCCACGGCTGGTGGATCGTCCTCACGGCCTTCGTCTGCCACGCGGTCAACACCGGCGTCATCTTCTACGCGTGGGGCGTCTTCTTGGCGCCGCTCGCCGAGACCTTCGGCGGACGCGGCCGCGTCGCGAACGGCTTTTCGATCCTCCAGTTCGCAGCGGCGGCGTATTCGGTCGGCGTCGGCCGCGTCGTCGACCGCCGCGGAGCCCGCCCCGTGCAGCTCGTCGGCGCGCTCGTCCTCGCCACGGGCTTCGTCCTCCTCTCCCGCGTGCGCTCGCTGCCGGCGCTCTACCTCTGTCTCGCGGGCCCCGTCGCCTTCGGCTCGACGTGCATCGGGAACCTCCCGAACAACGCCGCCGTCGCGCGCTGGTTCGTCCGCCGGCGCGGCCGCGCGCTCGGGATCGCGACGGCGGGGATCTCCGCGGGCGGGATCGTGTTCGCGCCGCTCGCGCAGACGCTCGTCACGCGCGTCGGCTGGCGGACGGCGTTCGTCGTTCTCGGGCTCCTCGTGGCGGCGCTCGTGCTGCCGCCCGTCGCCGCCTTCATGCGGCGCGATCCCGCGGACCTGGGGCTCCTGCCCGACGGCGAGCCGCCCCCGCCGGTCGGCGGTGCCGAGCTCGCCGTCGTCGAGCGCGAGATCGAGCGGTCGGTCCGCCCCGAGGTGGCGATTCGGCAGCGGAACTTCTGGCTCCTCGCGGCGGCTTTCTCGCTCACGTTCGCGGGGCTCTCGTCGACGCTCCTCTTCCAGGCGGCGCTCCTCGTCGACCGCGGCTTCTCGCCGCATGCGGCGTCGCTCGTGCTCGGCGCGACGGCCGCGATGGGCGTCGTCGGGAAGCTCGGCTTCGGGGCGCTGCTCGACCGCTTCGACCAGCGCCGCGTCGCCGCCGTCTGCTTCTGCCTCCAGGCGGCCGGGGCCGTCCTCCTCTGGCGGGCGACGAGCCTTCCGCTGCTCGCCTGCTACGTCGTGCTCTACGGCTACGCGATGGGGGGCAACGCGACGCTCGTCGCGAGCCTGAACGGCGCGGCGTTCGGACGCCTGCACTACGGGGCGATCGCGGGGCGCATGAGCCCGTTCCTCGTCTTCGCGCAGGGCATCGGCGTGCCCGCGACCGGCTACCTCCGCGACGCGACGGGGAGCTACGGCGCCGCCCTCGGCGCGGTCGTCGTCGGCAGCCTCGCGGGCGCCGCGATCGTGCTGCGCGTCCGCCTCCCGAGACGCGGCGCGCGCGCGCGCGACGTCGCGCGGCCGGCGGGCGGCGTCGCCGCGCCGGAGCCGGGGTGACGCGGGGGCGCGGGCGCGGCGCCGTCGTGCTTGCAGCGGGCCGGCCCTTCGCGTACGTACGCGGCCGATGCGCGGGCTCGTCGTCCGCTGGCTCGTGAGCGCGCTGGCGCTGTGGCTGACGAGTCTCATCGTGCGGGGCATCGAGATCGACGGCGTCGTCCCGCTCCTCTTCGCCGCCGTCACGATCGGCATCCTGAACGCCGTGGTGCGCCCGGTCGTGCTCCTCCTGACGCTCCCGCTGAACCTGCTGACGCTCGGCCTCTTCACGCTGGTCGTGAACGCCGCGATGCTCTGGATGGCCGGCGAGGTCGTCGTCGGGTTCCACGTCCGTGGCTTCGCGTCCGCGCTCGGCGGCTGGCTCCTCCTCTCCTTCTTCACCTTCGTGATCAACCTGCTCATCGGGGAGTCGGGGCGGGTCGAGGTCGTCCACGTGCGGCGCGTCGTCCGCTTCTGATGCGCTACACGGACACGCCCGAGCAGCGGGCCTGGCGCGAGGAGGTGCGCGCCTTCCTGGCGCGGAACGTGACGCCCGCCCTCCTCGCCGAGATGCGCGCGGCGGGCAACGAGGGCGACGGCCCCCTCGCGCGCGCGTTCCAGCAGCAGCTCTTCGCGAAGGGCTGGTGGGGCATCGGCTGGCCGACGGAGTACGGGGGCCTCGGGAAGCGGGCGGTCGAGCAGTACATCTTCATCGAGGAGATGGAGGCCGCGGGCGCGCCGGGCATGCGGCTCTCCGTCACGTCGGTCGCGCCGGCGATCATGCGCTCGGGCACCGAGGCGCAGAAGGCCTACTGGCTCCCGCGCATCCTCCGCGGCGAGGTGGAATTCGCCGTCGCGTACTCGGAGCCGCAGGCGGGAACCGACTTGGCGTCGCTCACGACGCGTGCCGTCCTCGACGGCGACGAGTGGGTCATCAACGGACAGAAGATGTGGAACACCGGCGCGCACACCGCGACCCACAACTGGGTGGCCGTGCGCACGGAGCCGGACGCGCCGAAGCACAAGGGCATCTCGATGATGATCGTGCCGATGGACCGGCCGGGCATCACGGTGCAGCCGCTCTACACCTGGTCCGGCATCCGGACGAATGCGGTCTTCTTCGACGACGTCCGCGTGCCGCGCGACCATCTGGTCGGCGAGCGCGGGATGGGGTTCTTCTACGCGATGATGGCGCTCGACTTCGAGCGCATCGCGCTCGGCTCCGTCGGCATGCTCCGGCGCCTGCTCGAGGAGCTGAAGGCGTTCGTGCGGCGCGCGACCCGCGACGGCCGGCCGCTCGGCGCCGTCGCGTGGGTGCGGCGGGCGCTCGCGGACCTCGAGGTGCGCGTCGAGGTGGGCCGGCAGCTCGGGCTCCTGAACGCGTGGATGATCGACCAGGGCGAGGTGCCGACGAAGGAGGGCTCGATGGCGAAGGTCTACGTCACGGAGCTCGGCGCGCGCCTCGCGTCGACGGGACTCGAGATCCTCGGCCTCGCGGGCCAGCTCGCGCCGGACGACCCGGCGGCGCCGCTCCACGGGCGGCTCCAGTGGCTCTACACGATCGCACCGATGCAGCGCTTCGGCGGCGGGACGAACGAGATCCAGCGGCTCATCATCGCGCAGCGCGGGCTCGGGCTGCCGCGCAAGTAGCGATGCACCTCGCGCCGACGGACGAGCAACGGGCGATTCAGGAAGAGGCGCGCCGCTTCCTCGCGGCCGAGATCACGCGCGAGCGCCGGCGCGCGTGGGACGAGCTGCCGGGCGGCTGGGACGACGAGTTCCGGCGCGCCGTCGCGCGGCTCGGGTGGCTCGGCTGGGGCCTTCCCGAGGACGTCGGCGGGCACGGCGCCTCCCTCCTCGAGCTCGGGCTCCTCCTCGAGGAGTGCGGGCGCGCCGCGGCACCGTCGGGTCTCTTCGCGGCGATCGCGGGCGGCCTCGGCATTGCGGCGCTCGGGACGGCCGCGCAGCGGCGGGCATGGCTGCCGGCGGTCGCGCGCGGCGAGCGGCTCGTGACGCTCGCCGTCGAGGAAGCGGGGGCGAGCGTGCCGTCGGCCTTCGCGACGACGCTGCGGGGCCGCGGCCGCACGCTTCGGCTCGCGGGGGAGAAGCAGTACGTGCTCCAGGGCGTCGACGCCGACGCGTTCCTCGTCGTCGCGCGCGACCGCGGCGGCGTCTCCGCGCTGCTCGTGCCGGCCGACGCGCCGGGCGTCGCCGTCCGCGCGCAGAAGACCTTCGCGAAGGACCGGCAGAGCGTCGTGCGCTTCCGGGACGTCGCGGTGCCCGCCTCGGCGCTGCTCGGCCGACGCGGCGCCGCGGGGCCGCGGCTCGCGGCGCTCCGGGACCGCCTCGCGGCGCTCGCCTGCGCCGACATGGTCGGCGGGGCGGACGCCGTGCTCGCGATGACGACGCGGTACGTGTGCGAGCGGGAGCAGTTCGGGGCGAAGCTCGGGACGTTCCAGGCGGTGCAGCAGATGGCCGCCGACATGACGATCGCGCTCGAAGGCGCGCGGCACGTGACGCGTCAGGCGCTCTGGCGGCTCGCGGAAGGGCTGCCGGCGCGGCGCGAAGTCGCGATCGCGAAGGCGTGGACGGGACCCGCCTATCGCGCCATCACACTGACGGCGCACCAGCTGCACGGCGGCGCGGGCTACGTCGTCGATCACGATCTGCATCGGTACTCGTCGCGGGCGGTCGAGGCGGAGCTTCGCTTCGGCTCGGCCGAAGCCTGGCTCGAGGCGATCGGCGACGACCTCGACCTCGTGCGCGCCCCGCGGCGGCGGTGAGCGCCTCCGGGGCGCGGCGTGCGCCTGCGCGCTGACGCCCAACGCTGCATCCCGGATCGCGCGTGCCGCCCCGTCGACGGGCGGCGGCTCTAGACGCGGTGCAGCATGCCGGCACGTCGCTTGCTCTTGGGGGCATGGCGAGAATCCAGACGGAACGGAAGCCGGCGAAGGGGCGAGCGCAGTCCGCCCGCGAACGGCGCGAGCAGCGCACGCGCGCCGAGCCGCGCCGACGCGGCGAGCGGCGCGAGCGTGCAGGACGGCGCGGGCGCGGCGCCGAGCAGGAGCGCCTCGAGCGCGAGCGCCGACGCGTCGAGCGCGAGCGGCGCGAGGAACGGCAACGGGCCGAGCACCAGCGCGCCGAGCGCGAGCGTGCCGCCGAGGCCGAGCGCATGCAGCGCGAAGCGACGACCGCGCGGCCCGAGCATGGACGCGCCGAGCGACGGACGCCCCGCCGGGGGACGTCGGAGCGTCGGCCCCGCCGTCGGGCGCGCGCGCGGCGGCGCGGACGCCGGCGCGAGACGGCGCGCGAGCGGACGATCGAGCGCGACGCGGGTAAGGTCCGCGAGCGGCTCGGCGAGGCCGGCGAAAGCGTGCGCGAGGCGGGACAGCGCGGGACGGAGGAGCTCCGGCAGGCAGGCGAGAAGGTGATCGGCGCCGGGCAGGCGGGCGCTCGGCAGCTCCGGCAGGCGGGCGAGCACGTCGTCGAGGCGGGGCAGGCGGGCGTGGAGCAGCTGCGCGAGGCGGGGACGAAGGTCGCGAGCGCCGGCGAAGCCGGTGCGGACCTCGCCCGCGAGGTGGCGGGCGCCGCGGGCGAGCGGCTCGAGCAGGCCGCGATCGGCGCCGGGCGGACCGCCGTGGAGATCGGCGTGCATCTGATGAGCCTCCCGGAGCTGGCACGCGAGGCGGCGCGTCGGAGTGTGGAGCTGGTCGAGGAGGCGGGGACGAAGGCGGTGGCGACCGTGCTCCACACCGGCAGCCGGGTCCTCGAAGTGGCCGCGGACTACATGACCGAGCTCACGCCTCGACGTCGCGTGAACCGCGCCGCGCTGGAACGGCTCGTGACCGAGCAGATCGCGTGGGCGCAGGCGGGGACCAATCTCTACGACCGCACGATCGGCGACCTGCCGGACGACGGCACGCGGGTACGGCTCGTGCGCTGCAAGCTCCAGATGATCCGGCAGGTCGAGACGCTCACGATGCTCATGCGGCGGATCGGTGGCACGATGCCGAGCGAGGAGCGCCTCCGGGCCGTTCACCCCGTCGCGCTCGACGGCGGGCAGCCGGAGGGACCGCGGCAGCGCGTCGCGCAGGCGTTCTCGATCGCCAGCCAGAGCGCGGAGGGTTGGCGGGCGCTCGCCCGGATCGCCGGGCAGGCCGAGTCGGATCAGGTGGCCGAGGCGATCTCTCAGGCAACCGAGTCGATCGGGCGGGAGCCCGAGGAGCAGGTGGAGTTCCTGCGCGACGTCTTCACGCGCGTCACCGTCGACGCCGTGCTCGCGTAGCGGACTGGTACGCGACCCCGCCGCTGCGCTACAGGGGCGGGGTCATGCGCTTCGGGATTCATGCCGGCCCCCAGGACTGCGCGGTCGACGACCTCCGGCGTCTCTGGCGCGTCGCCGACGAGTGCGGTTTCCACTGGTGCTCCGTGTGGGACCACCTATGGTCCATCTCGGACCTCGCCGATCCCGCGAAGCCCGCGTTCGAAGGCGTGGCGACGATGGCGGCGCTCGCCGCGACCACGACGCGCGTACGCGTCGGCTGCCTCGTGTTCTGCGTCGCGTACCGCCCGGCGAGCGTGCTCGCGAAGGCCGCGATCACGATCGACCACCTGAGCGGGGGCCGCTGCGAGCTCGGGATCGGGAGCGGCTGGAACGAGGCGGAGGCGCGCGCCTTCGGCGTCCCGCTCGGCTCCGTCCGGGAGCGCCTCGAGCGGCTCGAGGAGACGGCCGTCGTCCTGCGCCGGCTCTTCGACGGCGAGCGCGTGACGTTCGAGGGCCGTCACGTGCGCCTCGCGGGCGCCCTCTGCGAGCCGCGTCCCGTGCAGCCGCGGCTCCCGCTCTGGATCGGGGGGCAGGGCGAGAAGCGCCTCCTCCGCATCGTCGCGCGCCACGCGGACGGCTGGAACGTCCCCTTCCTCGGCCCCGAGCTGTTCGCAGCGCGGAACCGGACGCTCGACGAGTGGTGCGAGCGCGAGGGGCGAGACCCCCGGGCCATCCGCCGCACGGTCAACCTGGGCCTCGCCATCGGCGAGGACGCGGCCGCCGTGCGGCGCCAGGAGGACAACCTTCGCCTTATGTTCGGCCCGATGACCGACTTCGTCCGCCCGGGGATCCTGGTCGGGACGCCGCCCGAGGTGATCGGGCGCATCGGGGAGTACGCCCGGGCGGGGGCCGAATGGGTCATCCTCGCGCTCCGGGCCCCCTTCGACTGGACGGGGCTCGACCTGTTCGTGCGCGAGGTCCTGCCGGCGGTTCGGGCGGCGTTTTCGACTGATCGGGCGGACGCCCGTTGACGCGCGCAGCTGCTTCGCTAGCATGGGCCGAACCCCGGGGAGGTCTTGCATGCCGTCCGCCCGCGTCGTCCCTCTCGCGCTCGCCGGCCTCGCGTTGCTCGTCGGCGCTCCTGCCGCCTCGGCGCGCCGCACGATGACCCTCAAGTTCCCCCGCTTCACGGTTCCGCCCCACAGCGACCGTGAGGTGTGTACCTTCCTGCGCCTGCCGCGGAGGTCGGCGTTCAAATCGGGCGGCTTCGAGATCGTGAACGTCGGCGTGAAGCCGGACTTCGTGAGCCATCACTTCCTCATGTACACGTACACGGGGAAGGACATGGCGGCATTCCCACCGAAGGGGACGATCGTCGACAGCAAGGCCTGCCTCGACTTCGGTCCCGCCGACCGCAACGCGCGCACCCTCATCGGAGGGTCCCAGAGTCCGCGGAGCGTCCAGACGTTGCCGCGCGGCCTCGCCCAGGAGATCTCGCCGCCGGCGTCCGGGGAGCCGATCGGCATCATCCTGAACAGCCACTGGATCAACAGCGGCGACCAGACGCGCACCGCCGCGGTGAAGATCAAGATCTTTCCCGCCAAGCGCGGCGTGAAGCGCCTCATGAAACCCATCTTCGACGTGGTCGCGAACGCATTCATCGACGTGGCGCCGAAGTCGAAGAGCACGGTGGGCGCGGGGTGGCGCGTCGGCGGCCAGGACTTCGGTGCGGCGTTCGGGGGTGCGGCGATCCCCTCGCAGCCCGTCTGCGTCGCATCGCTCACGTCGCACATGCACAAGCGCGGCGAGCTCTTCGCCGTGGAGCTCGTGCAGAACCATCAGAAGTCGCCGCTCTTCTCGAGCACCGACTATGCCGACCCGCCGCTCAACGTCTACGACGGCAAGCACGGCCGGCGGCCGCCGATCTACCTGCAGAAGGGCGACGGCTTCGACTACTCCTGCACCCACGCGAACGACGTCGACGGCAAGCCGGTGAAGCTCGGGTGCCAGGAGACGGACGCGGAGGTGCCGGGGAAGCCCGTTTTCCCGTACGGCTTCCACGCCGCGAAGCAGTGCACCCAGCTGGGCGACGACCCGGGCGAGTGTCCGCCGACGGACCCCGACTACCCGGGGCGCACCTTCACCGGGAAGTGCGTGAAGGCGAACGTCGTGTTCGGATTCACCTCGGACGACGAGATGTGCATCCTGCCCGGCTCGTACTACGACGCGAATCCGAGCGCTCCCGCCGGGCACGAGTGCGACCTCGCGATGATGCCCGTCTTGAAGTAGCGGTCGACGCTACTGGCGCGGCGACCACGCGGCGCAGCGGAGCAGCTTCGACTCCCAGCGCTCGCGATAGCGCAGACCTTCCTCCATCCAGCCGCCGCGCTGCTCGCCCTGCGCGCCCTCCGCCAAGAGCCGCGCGAAGCGCTCCCAGTCCTCGATCTTCTGGAGGAGGACCACCTCGTGGTGCCGCCCCGTCCCCGGCGCGACCGTCCAGCACGCCGCGACCGAGATCATCTTCGTCCGCTGCGTCTGGGGGTAGAAGACCGAGCCGAGCGCGGCCGCGTACGCCTCGAGCATGCCGGCGAACGGCCAGCCCGTGTCGTGGAGGTAGAGCGACGGGCGGTCGCCCGCGCGCGGCGTCTCGACGTGCGCGAGGTCGACGGCAAGGGGCGACCACGCCGTCGGCAGGAGGATCTTCGCCGTCACCTCCCGCCGGAGCGTCCAGACGCGCCGCTGCCAGTCGCGGAAGCGCGGGTCGGCGGCGGTGCGCTCGAGGCAGGCGCCCCAGGCGCTCCAGTCGCGCACCGCGGTGAGGCTCACCGCCTGGTAGCTCGCGCTCGTGCCGTGCGCGAGCTCCCAGAACCAGAGGAGCCGTGCGTCGCCGCGCTCTTCGAGGAGCGGGCGCCACAGCGTGCGGACGGCCTCGCCGAATTCGTCCATCCTCCCGCCGGCGACGTCGTGGACCTCGTGCACGTAGATCATGCCCGGCGCCATAGCGGAGGAGTTGCGCAGCTCGCAAGATCGCGGCGGCGGGATTTGGTCGCGGTGGCCGGATTTTGGCGCCCGGCCCATGCACACGCCGCGTCGGGCCGCGCGCACGTGCACGCGGCCGGTGGCACGTCGGTTGCTCGGTCTCGCGGCATGCCTGAGAACACACGCAACATGATCCGTACGCTCCGGCAGCAGCTGGGGATGACGCAGGAGGAGTTCGCGCACGAGATCGCGGTCACGGTGTCGACCGTGAACCGATGGGAGAACTCCCACGCGGAGCCGTCGAAGCTCGCGTGGAAGGCGATCAAGGATCTCGCCGAGCAGCGCGGTCTCCAGAGCGAGGTGCGGCAGACCCCGCTCCCGTGACGTCGCCCGCCGCCCGCGCGGCGCGCGTTCCGGCGCGCCGCGCGGGGACGGATCTCAGCGGAAGCGGGGAATGACCTCCGTCCCGAACAGCTCGATCGACCGCATCACCTTCTCGTGGGGGATGCGGTCGGCCTGCATGAGGCAGATGAAGTGGTCGAGCCCCGCCTTCTCGTAGCGCTCGACCTTCCGGATGCAGTGGTCGACGTCGCCGACGATGACCATGTCCTCCCGGTCGAGATCCTCGAACGTGCACTCGTTCCGCTGCATCTTCACGATGATCGGGTACTCCTTCGCGATGAGGTCGCGGTAGGGCGTCGACCTGATGTCGTCGTCGCGCTGCATGCCCCTGCCGCTCGGGTCGGCGAAGCCGCCGAGCACGCGGAACGCGTACAGTAGGTAGTTGATCGCCGCGTCGGCGCCCCCGTTCGCGACGGCGTCCGCCGTCGTCTCGGCGACGTGGACGATGGTGAACGCGCCCACCTCGTCGTTCACGAACTTCCCGACCGGCTTCGCGTGGCGGAGCGCCGCGCGGTACGCCCGCACGCGCTCGGCGAGCTGCGGGACGGACACGAAGATCGTGAGCCCGAGGACGCCGATGCCGTTCCGCCCGGCGATCTCCCACGACTGCGGGCTCGTCGCCGCCATCCAGATCGGCGGATGCGGCTTCTGGAGCGGCTTCGGGACGATGCTGCGCGGCGGCACGGACACGAAGCGGCCCGTCCACTCGAACGGATCCTCGGTCCACATGCGCGGGATCATCTCGAGCGCCTCCTGCCACATCTCGCGCGACTGCTCGGCGTCGATCTCGAAGCCCGCCTGCTCGTACTGGCTCGAGCGCCCCGTGCCGAACTCGACGCGGCCGTCGGAGAGGATGTCGAGGGCCGCGACCCGTTCGGCGACCTTGATCGGGTGGTTGAACTTGTGCGGCAGGAGGACGACGCCGTGGCCGAGGCGGATCCGCTTCGTCCGTTGGGCCACGGCGGCGAGGAAGACCTCGGGTGCGGAGGAGTGCGCGAACTCGACCAGGAAGTGATGCTCGACCTCCCACACCGTGTCGAAGCCGAGGCGGTCCGCGAGCTCGATCTGCGCGAGCGCTTCGTGGTAGCAGCGGTACTCGCTGCGCTCGTCGTGCGGCTTCGGCATCTGCAGCTCGTAGAGGAGGTCGAACTTCATGCGGGCGGGTATGCGCCCGCCCCACCGCGGCGCGCAAGGGCCGCGGTGGCGATCGCCGTCGCCGCGCGGTAGGAGACGTCGCGTGGACGAGTTCGCCGTTCCGCGCTCCGACGAGCCGTTCGACTTCCGCCATCAGGCGGCCGCGTACGCCGCCTATCGCCGCGACTACTCGACGGCCCTCTACGACGCGATCGAAGCGCACGCCGGCGCGCCCGCGGGCCGGCGCGCCGTCGACCTCGGCTGCGGGACGGGCCTCGTCGCCGCGACGCTCGCGCGCCGCGGCTGGCGGACGGTCGGCGTCGATTTCTCCGGCCCGATGCTCGTCGAGGCGAAGCGCACGGGGGTGGGGCTCGTCCGCGGCCGCGGCGAGGCGATCCCGGTCCGCACGCACGCGGCGGCGCTCCTCGCCTCGGGCACCGCGTTCCACTGGTTCGCACCCGCCGACGCGCTGCGGGAAATCGCACGCGTCCTCGCGCCCGGCGGCTGGGCCGCGCTCTTCTGGCGCTACGCACGCCCCGGCGAGGCGACGAACCGCGTCATCGGCGAGGTGATGACGCGCTTCGGCGCGCCCGTGCTGCCGGACGACCTCGTCGTGCACGCGCCGGACCCGTTCGCGGGCTCGACCCTCCGGCCGGAGCCGCCGATCCTCCTCGAGTCCGTCCTCCACTTCACGGCCGAGAGCTTTCACGGCTGGGTGTCGACGCTCGAGTGGATCCGGCGCGTCACGGGTCCGCGCCACGCCGCGTTTCTCGCGGCGCTCCGGGAGGAGGTCTCGCGCCGGTTCCCGGCGGGCATCGCGGAGCCGAACGTCGAGTACCTCTTCCTCGCGCGCCGCGCCGGCTGACGCACGCGGTCAGAGCGGAATGCGGATCCCGCGCCGGCCGAGTGCCACGCCGAGGGCGCTCACGCCGAGGGTCGTGCCGACGATTGCCCAGAAGCCGGGCACGAGCCGGAGGCGGTGCCAGGAGGGGAAGAGGAGCCAGGCGGGGTAGTAGACGAGGAGGTACTGGAGTACCCACACGTTGAGCGCGTTCTGCCCCACCTCGACGAGCCCGCGCGGGAGGCCGCCCGCGAGCGCCTCGATCGCCGCGAGAACGGCGACGGTCCCGGACGCGACGGCGGTCGTCAGGCAGACGAAGCTGCTCGTGCCCGTCACCTTGTTGAACGGGACGCCGGCGGCATAGAGCGCGAGCGCGGCGGTGCCCGCGACGGCGGCGGTCGCGGCCGCGACGCGGACGCCGTCGGCGTATGGGCGTGGGCCGCAGAGCGCGCGCCCGACGAGGAGACCGGCGAGCGTGAGCGGGACGAACGCGACCGCCCCGAACGGGCTCGCGTGCACCTCGCCGTTCAACGGTCCCGAGTAGAGCGCGAGCACGACCGCGGCGAGCGCGGCGACGGCGGGGGCGGGCGCGAACGCGACCAGCGTCGCGACGATGCCGCCGAGGCCGAGCGTCTGGAGGACGCCCCAGCGCAGCCGCCAGCTGAGCGTGCCGACGCCGTCGAGCAGGATCCCGAGCGCGATCAGGAGCGCGAAGCGACGGACCGCCGCACGCTGTGCCTCGCGCGGCGCGAGCCCCGACCGGACCCGCTTCGCGAGGAAGAGGACCAGGGAGGCGCCGATCAGGAACTGGAACACGGGCGCGGGGAGGTCGAACCCACGCAGCGTGTCCCCCTGGTTGTGCGCGAGGGCGCTCGGGATGCGGCGCAGAAACACGTCGACGCAGTTCCCGAGCAGCATCGTGACGACGGCGAGCCCGCGGACCGCGTCGAGGAAGCGGAGACGGGACCGTGCGGCGGCGGGCGTCAGAGCGCGTGGCGGGCGAGGAAGGGCCGGACGGCGGCGAGGAAGCCGGCGGGGTTGTCGCCCATCACCGAGTGCCCCGCGTGCGGGACCTCGGCGACCGCCGCGCCCGAAAGCTCGCGCGCGAAGCGCACCGCCGTCTCCGCGGCGAGGATCGGGCTCTCGGCGCCGCGCACGAGCAGCGCGGGGCAGCGCACGGCACGCACCTGCGTCCAGAGCGCGTCGAGGTCCCGCTCGACGTCCCCACCGCCGATCCGCGGGTCGAACCGGTACGTCCACCGCCCGTCCGCACGCCGCCGGAGCGCATGGCGGAGACGCTCGGCCACGTTCGCGCGGGTCCGCCGCGGGTTGAACGCGAGCGCCCTCTCGACCGCTTCGTCGAAGGTCGCGAAGTCCCGGACGGCGAGCTGCGCGCGGATGGCCTCGACGCCCGCCGGCGCGACGGTCGGCGCGACGTCGACGACGACGATCCCGCGCGTCCGCTCCGGGTGCGCCGCGGCGAACGCGATCGTGTTGACCCCGCCCAGGCTGAGGCCGACGATCGTCGCGTCGGGCCATCCGCGGTCGTCGAGGAACGCGTGCACGTCGGCGACGAAGTCCTCGCGCCGGTAGCCGCCGTCCGGCGCCCAGTCGGTCTCGCCGTGCCCGCGCTGGTCGAGCGCCAGGACGTCGTGGTCGCGCGCGAGGTCGGGTGCGACGTCGTCCCAGCTGTGGGCGGTCTGCGCGCCGCCGTGGAGGAGGAGGAGACGCGGCCGACCCGCGCTGCCCCAGTCGAGGAAGTGGAACGCGAGACCGCGGAGCGTCGTCGTCCCGTCGCGCGCCGCGGGCATGGAGAAGGCGTAGCTGGCGACGCCAGCGGTGTCCAGTCGCCGCCGGCCGGGTGGTCGGGTCGGTTTGCGCGCCCTCCCCGCCGCCGGTCCGGCGGGGGGGAGTGGGTCAGCCTGCGCGACGAGCATCGACCCGGGAGCACGGGGGGAGTCCTCGCGGAGACGAGCGCACCACCGCACGACGTCCATGCCGCATCGCAAGACATGGTGGTGCACCTCGTCGTCTCCGCGGAGACTCCCCGCGCTCCCGCACGATGTGGTACGAGCCGCAAACCGCTACCGGCGGGGGACCTGGTTTCGCGCGCCGGCGGAAGCTGCTAAGCGCGCAGGCGATGGCCGAGCCGAACATCGCCGTCGCGCCCGAGTCGGCGCTGCGCGTCGACCGGACGGGCGGGCCCCGGGTCGCGCTCTCGCCGTACGTCTTCCGCGGGATGATGGTCGGCATGGCGGGGGTCGCCGTCGTGCTCGACCGCGTCACCGGGCGCCGCGATCTCACGTGGCGCTTCGCGAAGGCGCAAGCGCGGACGCTGGCGCGGCTCCTCGGCGTGCGCGTGACGATGCGCGGGCTCGAGCATCTCGACCCGCACGCTTCCTACGTCTTCACCCCGAACCACCAGAGCCATCTCGACATCGTCGCCCTCCTCGGGTACCTCCCCGGACCGACCCGCTTCGCGGCCAAGCACGAGCTCTGGCGCCAACCCATCGTGGGCGCCATCCTCGACACGCTCGGCATGGTCCCCATCGACCGCGAGCGTCCGCAGGGCGCGCTCGCGGCGCTCGCGCGCGCGGTCGCGGACGGCGGCTCGATCGTCATCTTCCCCGAAGGGACGCGGAGCCGGACGGGGACGCTCCTCCCGTTCAAGCGCGGCGCCTTCACGCTCGCGATCGCGTCGCGGCTCCCGATCGTGCCGGTCGTGTGCCGCGGCACGCGGCGCCTCATGCCGCGCGGGAGCCGGCTCACCGTCCTGCCGGGCGACGTCGAGGTGATCGTCCAGCAGCCCATCCCGACCGCGGACCTGTGCGAGGACGACCGCGAAGCCCTCGCGGCCCGCGTCCGGCAGGCGATCGAGCGCTACCACACGGGCTGGTAGTGGGATCGATGCAGGCGGCGTTCTGCCGCGGTCCGCGGACCCTCGTCGTCGAGGACGCGCCCCCGCCCGCCCCCGGTCCCGGCGACGTTCTCGTCCGCGTCCGGAGCTGCGGCATCTGCGGATCGGACCTCCACTGGTGGCACGGCGAGATGATGGTGCCGCAGGTGTGCCCGGGGCACGAGATTGCGGGCGAGGTGGCGGAGGTCGGCGCGGGCGTCGGGACGCTCGTGCCCGGCGACCGCGTCGCGCTCGAGGGCATCCGCACGTGCGGCGCGTGTCGGTACTGCGTGGCCGGTGAGTACCAGCGCTGCCCCGCGGTCGGCATCGTGGGCATGACGATCCCCGGCGGCTTCGCCGAGTACGTCGTGATGCCGGCGCGCCACTGCTTCCGCGTCCCCGACGGCGTCGACTTCCCGACCGCCGCGCTCTCGGAGCCGCTCGCGGTCGCCGTCCACGGGGTGCGCACGGCCCGCCTCGAGATCGGGCAGCGCGTCGCGATCCTCGGCGCGGGCACGATCGGGCTCATGGCGGTCGTGGCGGCGCGCGCGGGCGGGGCGGGCGAGATCGTCGTCGCGGCGCGGCGGCCGCACCAGCGGATCGCGGCGCTCGCGCTCGGGGCGGACCGCGTGGTCGACGCCGCCGACGAAGCGGCGCTCCTCGCCGACGCGTTCGAGGAGCCGATCGACCTCGTCGTGGAGACGGTCGGCGGCACCGCGGACACGCTCGGTACGGCGGCGCGCGCCTGCCGCCCCGGCGGGACGATCTCGGTGCTCGGCGTCTGGACGGCGCCGCCGCCGTTCCCCGCGCTCCTCGCGATCGTGAAGGAGCTCCGGATCGCCGGCTCGTTCGTCTACGGGCGGGCGGGGGCGCGGGCCGACTTCGACATCGCCGAGGACCTCCTCGCCCGGCGGGGACGCGCGATCGCCGACGCCGTCCTCACGCACCGCTTCCCGCTCGCACGGATCGGCGCCGCGTTCGAGACCGCGGCGGACAAGACGCGGGGGTCGATCAAGGTCTCGATCGACGTGTGACGCGCCGGCGGCGCCTCATCGCCTCCCGTAGTTCAACGGCGTGCCTTTCCGCTGGGCGAGGATGTACGCTTCGAGCGCGCGCATCCGCGGGTCGTCGTCGGCGAGCTTCGGGCCCCGCACCGGGTGCTCGATGCACCAGTTGATCATGTCGCGCAGGAGCGCCGTTCGGCCGAGCTGCACCTGGTACTTCGGATAGGTCTCGGGGTGCGTGTTGGCGGCGTTCGGGTGGCACATGTCGCAGGACACGCCGATCGTGCTCCCCAGCTGGTCTCCGCTGTGGAACACCTCGGACCCGCGCGTCACCATCGCGAGCGTCTCGCGCTGCCACACGACCACGTCCGCGGGTGCGATCCGCCCGTAGACCTGGCCGGCGGCGTGGCCGACGAGGTCGCTGTTGTCGGCCGGCGGCACGATGCCGTGCTTCTCCTGCTCCTCGTCGATCCAGTCCGTTCCCGGGTTGTTCGCCCGCCACTTCGCCATGAGCTCGTCGGCGACCTTGCGCCCTTCCTCCGGCGTCCGCGGCGTGTCCGCCGCGAGCTGCACCTTCGTCTGCCCGTCGCAGAGCAGCACCTCGAGCGGCTTCCCCGCCGCGCCCGACCCCGTGCCGACGGCGGTCGCCCGCGAGCCGAGCAACGCGGCTCCGAGAGCGCCCACCGCGATGCAGGTGACACCGACAGCGATCGTCTTCCGCATGCGCCTTCTCCCGTCAGAAGCTCTGCAGGTTCGGCGCCGGCGGCCGGTCCTGCCTGCCGTTCGACGCGAGGTACGTGCTCCGCACCTGCACCGGGTTGCGGTTCCAGAGATCGTAGATCTTGTCGACGAGACCGTCGGGATGGACGATCACGCGCCCGTCGCCGCAGCCGTCGTGCGGGTCGAACGGGTCCGGGCGGTTCATCTGGACGGTGAGCGCCGGCATCCCCTCCGGCGCGTACGGCCACGGCCACGCGGTCGACAGCATGCCGTGGAAGAAGATGTTGCCGATGCGGTTCGTCACCAGCTGGTGGGTGTGGCCGTGGATCAC
Organism: Binatia bacterium; assembly: GCA_035650655.1. GTDB lineage: Bacteria > Desulfobacterota > Binatia > DP-6 > DP-6 > DASRHG01. The sequence continues at coordinate 18,702 of DASRHG010000017.1, forward strand.
CGTCACGTGCCGGAAGCGCTTGAGGATCGCCTGCACCTCGGGGGCGTCCACGGTCCAGAAGTTCCACGGCTCGTAGTAGTGGTAGAGCGGCGAGTGCGAGAAGACGATCACGGGCGTGTCGTTCGAGACCGCCTGCAGGTCCCGCTCGAGCCACTCCCGCTGCGGCTCGCCGACCTCGAAGCGGCTCTGCACCGCGTTGTCGAGGCCGGCGACGGTCTTCATGCGCTCCATCGGCGTCATGCGGCGGGCCGTCCAGAAGTCCTTCTCGTTGACGCTCTGGAGCACGACGAAGTGGACGCCCTTGTGGTCGAACGAGTAGGTCTCCTGGCCGAAGAGCGATCTCCATTTCTCGCCGAGGTCGAGGAACCAGTCGTGCTCGCCGACCATCATGCGGACGGGCGCCTTCAGGCTGCGGAGGATCTGCGCCCCGAGCTCGAGCTCCTCGGGCTGGCCGAGCTGCGCCAGGTCGCCGCCGTAGAGGACGAAGTCGGGCTGCGGATCGAGCCGGTTCACGTCGTCGACCGCGCGCATGAGGGAATTGACGAAGCGGTCGTTCACGGTGCGGTTGTAGAGGTGGGAGTCGGAGATGTACGCGAAGGAGAACGCCTCCCGCGCCGGCGCGGCGTCCGCCACCCGGACGATCGAGAACGACGTCGGATGGAACCGCACGCCGCTCGCGAGCGCCGCCCCCGCCGCGGCCGCCGCCACCTTGAAGAAGTCGCGCCGGTCGAGATGGCGGAGCGCACGGAAGAGCTCGTCGCGCTCGGCGTAGTACCGGGTCTCGGGATCGATCCGTCTGGCCATCTCACTTCTCCTTCTGGAGGCGCTCCTCGAAGGGGAACACGTTCCGCATGGCGAGCGCCGTGTCGCGGAACGGGCGCTGCCTGGCCGCCAGCTCGCGCTGACGGGTCATCTCGCGCGCGTTGTCGTCGGCGAAGCGCCGGTCGGTCATCGTGAACATCAGCTCGACGAGCTGGTCGATCTCCTGCTCGGAGAGCGCGAGCGGCTCGATGCCGCCGTCGAGGTAGGGGTTCGGCTCGCCGCCCTTGTTGTAGTGGTCCATGACGTCCCACAGCGTCTGCATCGAGCCGTCGTGCATGTAGGGCGGGGTGATTCCGACGTTGCGGAGCTGGAGGGTCTTGAAGGCCCCGATGTCGGCGCGGTTGCGCGTGACCATGAAGCGCCCGAGCTCCGAGAGGTCGGTCTGGAGCGCGAGGCGGTCGATCGCCTCCCTCGCCCCCGGACCCTCCTTCCCCTCGAGTGCCCCGAGCGCCTGCGACGCGAGCTTCTCGAAGTCCTGGTGCCGCGCCGCGACGCCGATGTTGTGGAAGCGATTGTCGCTGCCAAGCGGGTTGGCGGCGTTCAGCTGGTGGCAGCTGACGCACCGGGCCTTGCCGTTGAACAGCACCCAGCCCTGCTTCGCGTTCGCGGAGATCGCCTGCTGGTCGCCGGCGAGGAAGCGGTCGAAGGGCGAGTCGAGGAAGACGAGGGTGCGCTCGAAAGCGGCGATGGCGCGCCCGATGTCGTCGTACCCCGGCGGGCGGCCGTAGGCGGCCTGGAACATCTTCTGGTATTCCGGGTCGCCCGCGATCGCCTGCGCGGCGGCGGCGCCGTCCGGCTGACCCATCTCGATCGGGTTCACGATGGGCAGCTTCGCCTGCTCCTCGAGGCTCGGGGCGCGGCCGTCGAGGAACAGCGTCTGGAAGAAGAGCGCGTTCAACGTCGTCGGGGCGTTCCGGTGCCCGAGCTCGTCCTCGATGCCCTCCGAGACGTTCCGCCGATCCGTGAAGCCGCGGCTCACGTCGTGGCAGGTGGCACACGCGACGGTCCCGTCGCGCGAGAGCCGGGTGTCGAAGTAGAGGGCGCGGCCGAGGGCGACGCGCGCCGGCGTCGTCGCGTTGTCCTTCGGCACCAGCGCCGCCCACACGACGGGGTCGATCGGGGGCGCGGGCGCGGCGTCGGAGGCCGGGAGGAGCGCCGCGAGCCGCGCCCGCTGCTCGGCCATCGCCATCGCGCCGTGCGGGCCCTGCGGCGCGTCGGCGGCACGGCCCGTCGCGGGAAGGCCGGCGAGCCCGACGGCGAGCAGGACGGCCGTGCGAAGGTCTCGTTTCTGCGCCATCCGTTCTCCCTTCCGAAGCGTCCCCTCAGCTTCCGTGCGTCCGCCCGAAGCCGGCGATCGCCGGCGCCTGCGGGCCAGCGTGACAGACCGCGCACGCCTCCGCCGCCGGACGATCGCGCGCGGACACGAGCAGGTAGGACACCGGCGCGTGATTCCACGCGACGATCCGGTGCGTCCCCACCTCGATCGACCGGAACTCGATGCCGCGCTGCCGGATCTCGCGTCCGATCGCGGGCCATGCGCGGGGCGGCAGGATGAAGAGCGAGACCGGCTGCGGACCGCGGCGATACAGGACCCAGCCCGCCGTCTCCGCTCCGAGGCGCGCCGTCGACGCGCCGGCCAGCCGGAGGTCGCCCGCGGCGCCCTCCGGGATCGGGCCCGCGAAGGGCAGCGCCCGCGAGAGCCAGCGATTCACGTCGGCGAGGTCCGACGAGGCGAACGCCGGCGCCCTGTCCCCGCGCTCGACGGCGGCGTGCAGCCCGAGCGCCGCCGCGACCTCGGCGGGGACGGCGTCCGGTCCGGCGCGACGGGCGCCGCGAAGCGCGACGACGGTGGCGACGACGGCGACGAGCGCCGCCGCGATCGCGGCGGCACCGACCGAGCGGCGGGGGCGGCGGAGGCGACGCAGCACGGTCCTGCGCACGTCGTCCGGCAGCCGGTCGTGCGGATAGAGCCGGCCGACGACGTGCCGGAGCGCGCGATGCCGATCGCACGCGGTCCGACACGCGGAACAGCGCTCGAGGTGCGCCTCGAGCTCGATCGACTTCTCCACGCCGAGCTCGTCATCCGCGTACGCGACGAGCCACGGGCGGAGATCGGCGCACGTCATCGTGCGACCCGCGCCGGCGTCGCCGGCAGGAGCCCCCGCTCGCGGGCCTGCTTCGCGAGCTGCGCCCGGAGCATCGCCCGACCTCGGGCGAGCCGCGACATCACCGTGCCGATGGGACAGCCCGCGATCTCGGCGATCTCGCGGTAGGCGAAGCCGGCCACGTCCTTCAGGTACACGGGAATGCGAAAGCCTTCGGGAAGCGCCAGGAGCGCGCCGCGCACCTCGGCTCGCCACTGCGCCTCGATCAGCACCGTCTCGAGACCGTCGGCCGACTCGGCGAACGGCAGGGTCCGCTCGAGCAGCAGCTCCGAGCGCCGGTGCTCCCGGCGGTACCGGCTCACGAATTCGTTCCGGAGGATCGTGAACATCCACGTCTTGAAGCGGGTGCCGGGCGCGAAGCTCGTCCAGTGCTCGAGGGCGCGCAGGCACGTGACCTGCGTCAAGTCGTCGGCGTCTGGGGGTGGCACGAGCGCGCAGGCGAAGCTGTAGAGGGCGTCGAGGAGCTCCGCGACCTCGATCTCGAACCGGACGCGCGACTCCGACGAGCCGCGATGGTCTCTCCGGCCGATCACCACTTCTCCACGGTTGGAACGCGCGAGGCTCGCTCCTTATTCCCGGGGACCGTCTGGAGGGCGTCTAGCGTGATCGATGCGACGGGCACAACGGGTGGCAATCGCCGCGGGCCGCCTGCTATGGGGACGCCGGTGGTCCCGCTCCTGCGGCTCACGCACGTCGGCATCTGCGTCTCGGACCTGGACCGCGCGCTCCGCTTCTGGCGCGACGCGCTCGGCTTCCGCGTCGAGCACGAGCTCTCCGTCGCGGGCGAGGCCGCCGACCGCCTCCTTCGCCTGCGCGACACCGACCTCCGCGCCGTCTACCTCGTGCGCGACGGCGTCCGCATCGAGCTCCTCGCCTTCGCAAGCCCGCCCGCGCCGCCCCGGCGCACCCGCCCGATGCACGAGCCCGGCCTCACGCACCTCTCCTTCCGCGTGGCGGACCTCGACGCGACGCTCGCCGCGCTCCGCGCCGCGGGCGAGCGCGTCCTCGACGAGACGCTCGTTCGCTTCCCGGCGCGCGGCGCCGCCGCGTGCATGATCGCGGATCCCGACGGGCAGCTCGTCGAGCTCGTCCAGGCGCCCGGCGACCCGGCGGCGCCTCCGCGTGCGGGCTGACGCCACGCTGTCCCGCGCCCCGGCCGCGCCGTGGCTCTGGGACATGACCCGCTACCAGTGGACGGTCCTCGCCGCCGCCTGGCTCGGCTGGGGCTTCGACGTCTTCGACGGGCTCCTCTTCAACTTCGTGGCGCCCGTGGGCTTGCCGAGCCTCCTCGGCGTGCCGCGCGACGATCCGCGCGTCGGTGCGGCGGCGGGCGTCGTGACGGCCGTGCTCCTCGTCGGCTGGGCGACGGGCGGCATCGCGTTCGGCTGGGTGGCGGACCGCATCGGGCGCGCGCGCACGCTGCTCGCGACGATGTGCACGTACGCGATCGCGACGGCGGCCTGCGCCGTCGCCCCCGACGTGTGGACGCTCGGCGCGCTCCGCTTCGTCGCGGCGCTCGGCATCGGGGGCGAGTGGGCCGCGGGCGCGAGCCTCGTCGCCGAGGTCGTGCCCGCGCACCGCCGCGTCGCGGCCGGGGCGCTGCTCTACACGAGCTCGCCGCTCGCCGTGTTCCTCGCCGCCGCCGTGAACGACGTGGTCACGTCGTGGGCCGTGGGCCTCGGCGCATCCTCCGACGTCGCGTGGCGCCTCGTCTTCCTCGCGGGGCTCGTCCCCGCGGCCCTCGCCGTGTGGATCCGGCGCGGCATCCGCGAGCCGGCCGTCTGGGAGACCGGGCGCGGCGCGCCCCCGCGGCTCGGCGAGCTCTTCGCGCCGTCGCTCCGGCGGGCGACGCTCGGCGGCTTCGGACTCTGCCTCGTGACGCTCGTCACGTGGTGGGGGACGAACGCCTTCCTGCCCTTCGTCGCGGCCTTCCTCGCCGGTCCCGGGGCGGACGCCGCGACGGTCGCCGGGACGACGACGTACGCGACCGCCGCGTTCAACCTGGGCGGGCTCGTCGGCGCCGTCGCGACGATTCCGCTCGCGCGGCTCGGGCGCCGTCCGCTCTTCGCGCTCTACTTCGCGGGGGCCGCGCTCTCGATCGCCGTCACCTTCGCCCTCGCGTGGGACCCGACGACGCGCATGCGGCTCCTCTTCCTCGACGGCCTCACCGTCTTCGGCGTGAACGCGAGCTACTGCTTCTACCTGCCGGAGCTCTTCCCGACGCGGCTCCGCGCGACGGGCGCGGGCTTCTGCTTCAACACGGGACGCTACGCCGCCGCCCTCGGTCCGTTCCTCGTCGGGCACGCGCTCGGCGCCGCACCGACGCCGATGGCCGCGATTCGTTGGGTCGCCGTCGTGCCGCTCCTCGGTCTCGCGCTCGTGCCGTTCGTCGTGGAGACCGCCGGGCGGGGGCGAGCGGATCCGCTCGCCCACTGACGCCTCCCTTCGGGCCGCGGTTGCCCGCGCCGCGCGCAGCGTGGATGAGCGTCGATCGTACCCATGAGGTCCACCGTGGGCGTCTTCGCCACCCGCGCCGCCGCGAGCGCGGGACCGAGGGGGGTGCGCGCCGCCGGCGTGCCGGACATCGCATCAACGTGCTGACGCCGGCGTCTCGAACGTCGCGCTCGACGCCGTCCCGAGCGACGAGGGCGAGCGGCCGGGGATCGGCGCGGCGCTCGGCGGCGTCGTCGGTGCGGCGACGGGACTCGCCGGCGGCTGGCAGATCGCGGCGCTCGCGAGCCGGCGTCGGGGCGGTGGCCGCGATCGGCGTCGCCGCGGCTCGCGCAGGGCATCGGTCCCGCGCCGCCTGAGGACACCGCGCCGGCTGACTTGACGGGAACGGAGCGCGGCCTAGACTCTCGTTCCCTGGATGCTCCGGACCCAGAACCTCCACGTCGTCAAGACGGAGCCGCTCGTCCCGCCCGCGGTGCTGAAGGCCGAGCTGCCGGCCTCCGACGCGATCTACGAGGTGGTCGTCCGCGCGCGGGCGACGGTCCGCGACGTGATCACGGGCCGCGACCGGCGGCTCCTCGCCGTCGTCGGCCCGTGCTCCATCCACGACCCGGAGGCCGCGCTCGAGTACGCGCACCGGCTCGCGGGCCTCCGCGAGCGCATCGCCGGGCACGTCGCCGTGATGATGCGCGTCTACTTCGAGAAGCCGCGCACGACGATCGGCTGGAAGGGCCTCATCAACGACCCGCATCTGAACGGCACGCACGACATGCAGCTCGGGCTCCGCCTCGCGCGCAAGCTCCTCCTCGACATCAACGCGCTCGGGCTTCCCGCCGGGACCGAGCTGCTCGACCCGATCACGCCGCAGTACCTGGCCGACCTGATCTCGTGGACGGCGATCGGCGCACGGACGACCGAGAGCCAGACGCACCGCGAGATGGCGAGCGGGCTCTCGATGCCCGTCGGCTTCAAGAACTCGACCGACGGGAACCTCCAGATCGCGGTCGACGCAATGGAGTCGGCGCGCCACCCGCACACCTTCCTCGGCATCGACCAGGACGGGAAGACGTCGATCATCCACACGGAGGGGAATCCCGACGTCCACATGATCCTCCGCGGCGGGCGCCACACCCCGAACTACGACTCGGGGACGATCCGGAGCGCCGAGGCGCTCCTCCGGAAGGCGGCGCTCCCGGCGCGCCTCATGGTCGACTGCAGCCACGGCCAGACGCGGAAGGACTACACGCGGCAGCCCGCCGTGCTCGCGGACCTCGTGGGACAGGTGGAGGGCGGCGAGCGCGCGATCATGGGCTTCATGCTGGAGAGCCACCTGAGGGCCGGCAGCCAGCCGCTCCGGAACGGCCGCGAGGGGCTCGCCTACGGCGTGTCCGTCACCGACGGCTGCATCGACTGGGAGACGACCGAGCGCGCGCTCCTCGACGCGGCCGCGCGCGTCGCGTCGGCAGCGCGCGCCTCGGCGTAGCCGCCGCGCCGCGCGTCGTCAGCGCGGCAGGCCGAGGATCCGCTGCGCCACGATGTTCGCCTGCACCTCCGACGTGCCGCCGGCGATCGCCCCGACGCGCGACCAGAGGAACGCCTGCTGCCAGCGGCCGCCGGCGACGGCGTGGGCGCCGCCCGAGAGCGTCGCGTAGGGGCCCTCGAGCACGAGCGCGAGCTCGTGGAGCCGCTGCGTCAGGCTCGCCCAGAAGAGCTTCACGAGAGACGACTCGGGTCCGGGCTCCTCGCCGCGCTCGAGGCGCGTGAGCGTCCGGCAGTTGAGGAGCTTCATGATCTCGACCTCGATCCAGCCGCGCGCGATCTCCTGGCGCACCGCGGGATCGCGCGCGCGCCCGCTCGCGCGGGCGAGGGCGACGAGCTCCTCGACCGCGATCCGTTGGAGCACCTGTTCCTTGAACGCGAAGCCCGTGCCGCGCTCGTGCGCGAGCGTCGTCATGGCGATCTCCCAGCCGTGGTCGACGGCTCCGACGACGTGCGCGCGCGGCACGCGCACGCCCTCGAGGAAGACCTCGCTGAACTCGGTCGAGCCGGTGAGCTGGCGCAGCGGCCGGATGGTGATGCCGGGCGACGTCATGTCGAGGATGAAGTACGTGAGCCCGCGGTGCTTGGGGAGCGACGGGCTCGTGCGGGCGAGGAGGATCCCCCACCGCGAGAACTGCGCGTAGCTCGTCCACACCTTCTGCCCGGTGACGGCGAACTCGTCGCCGTCGGGCTCGGCGCGCGTCCGGAGGGCGGCGAGGTCGCTGCCGGCGCCCGGCTCGCTGAAGAGCTGGCACCAGAGCTCCTCGGCGGAGAGGATCTTCGGGAGGAAGCGCCGCTTCTGCGCCTCGGTGCCGTGCGCGATGAGGGTGGGGCCGGTGTTGTTCACGCCGACGCGGTTCAGGAGCTGCGGCGCGCGCGCGCGGGCCAGCTCCTGGTTCAGGATCGCCTGCTGCGTCGGCCGCGCGCCGCGCCCGCCGTACTCGCGCGGCCAGAGGAGCCCGACGAGGCCGGCCGCGAAGAGCCGCTGCTGCCAGTCGCGGAGAAACGCCACCTCGTCGGCGAGCGACGCCTCGTCGTGGGGCACGCGCTCCGCCCGCGCCGGCCGGTTCGCCGCGAGCCAGGCGCGGACCTCCCGGCGGAAGCCCGCGTCCTCCGGCGAGTCCGAGAAGTCCATCGCGCGCCGTCTAGCACCATTGCGGGCCGAGCGGCGAGCGGCGGCCCCGCGCCCGCCGGCCGCGACGGGTTGCGATTGCGGCCCCGGAGGCGTTTGAGTACCCGCCATGAGGGAAGCCGACGCGATCGGTCCGAACGCCGAGCAGGTCCGCTACTGGGACGAGACCGTCGGTCCGAAGTGGGTCGCGCTCGAGGCGATGATCGATGCCCAGATCGCACCCGTCGGCGAGCGCGCCATGGATGCCGCCATGCTCGGGTTGGGCGACCGCGTCGTCGACGTCGGGTGCGGCCTTCACGAACCTGCGGTCGGCGCTGCGCCCCGGCGGGCGACTCGCCTTCGTCTGCTGGCAGGCGCTCGCCGAGAACCCGTGGCTGGGCGTGCCGCTCGCCGCGGCGGCGCCGCACCTCGCCCTCCCGCCGCCCCCGCCGCCCGACGCGCCGGGCCCGTTCGCGCTCGCCGACCCGGCCCGCATCCGGGCCGTGCTCGGCGGAGCCGGCTTCGCCGGCGTCGCGGTCGAGCCCTTGCGCGCCCCGCTCACGGTCGGCGGCGGCGGCGATCTCGACGCCGCGGTCCGCTTCCTCGTCGAGGGTGTCGGGCCGGCGAGCGCGGCGCTCCGGGACGCGGAGCCCGCCGTGCGCGACCGCGTTCGGGTCGCGGTCCGCCACGCGCTCGCCCCGTTCGCCACCCCCGCGGGGGTCCGCCTGGACGGGGCGACGTGGATCGTGACGGCGCGCGCCTGGACCCCCTCGGCGCGGCTTGCCGGCGCGCGGCGGCCTTCGCTAGGGTAGCGGCCATGGCCAAGCGGGACGTCTGCGTCATCGGGGTCGGCATGACGAAGTTCGAGCGCTGCGAGCGCGACTTCACCGAGCTCGTCCACGAGGCGGTCGGCGACGCGCTCGCGATGGCGGGCGTCGAGCCCGCCGTCCTCGAGCAGGCGTTCGCAGGCTACGTGAACGGCATGTCGACCCAGGGCCAGCGCGCGCTCTACGGCATGGGGATCGGCGGGCTTCCGGTCTACAACGTGAACAACTACTGCTCGACGGGCTCGACGGCGCTGCACCTCGGCTGGCAGGCGGTCGCATCGGGCATGAACGAGTGCGTCCTCGCCTTCGGCTTCGAGAAGATGCAGAAGGGCCCGCTCGAGAAGCAGCTCACGGGCCTCGAGGCGATCGCCAAGGAGACCGACAAGGGCGCGCCGCCCGTCGCGGCGCGCATGTTCGGCGACGGCGGGCGCCAGCACATGGAGCTGTACGGGACGACGAAGGAGCAGTTCGCGAAGGTGAGCGTGAAGAACCACCGGCACTCCGTGCACAACCCGCGCTCCCAGTATCGCGAGGCCTGCACGCTCGCAGAGGTGCTCGCATCGCGCATGGTGTACGACCCGCTCACGATCCTCCAGTGCTGCCCGACGTCCGACGGCGCCGGCGCCGCGGTCCTCTGCTCGGAGGAGTTCGCGAAGCGGCGCGGCATCTCGAACCCGGTGAAGATCGTCGGCCAGGCGATGCAGACGGACCGGCTCGAGGACTTCGCGATGGGCGCGCTCGGCTGGATCGGCGTGGGGATGTCGCGGCGCGCGGCTCGCATGGTCTACGAGCAGACCGGGATCGGGCCCGAGGACGTCGACGTCATCGAGCTGCACGACTGCTTCTCGACGAACGAGCTCATCACGTACGAGTCCCTCGGGCTCTGTCCGGAGGGCGAGGGCGGCCGGCTCATCGACGAGGACCAGGTGACGTACGGCGGGAAGTGGGTGGTGAACCCGTCGGGCGGCCTCCTCTCCAAGGGACATCCGCTCGGTGCGACCGGCCTCGCGCAGTGCGCGGAGCTCGTCTGGCAGCTGAACGGGATGGCGGAGAAGCGCCAGGTCGAGGGCGCGCGCATCGCGCTCCAGCACAACGTCGGGCTGGGGGGCGCGTGCGTCGTGACGATGTACCGCAAGGGCTGAGCCCGTCGGACCCCCGTTGACGCCTCACCGCGTGTCCGGTACGGCGATGCGGCGGTGAGGTGAGGGGAGGCGGCATCTTCGGGGTGCTGCCGGATAATGCGGGGAGCGCGTGAGTGCACGCCCCGTGCGATCCCGCGCCGCTCCGGTCCTCGAGGGGCGAAATGACGGAACGATCGGGGTCGCGGATCCCGGAGCTCGTCGCGAAGTACGAGCGCGAGCTCCTTCCGGACTGGATGGAGCAGCAGCTCGAGTCCGCGACGTATCGCGCGGACCTCCTGCGGGAGGACGAGCTGCGCGCGCAGTCGCGGCGGTTTCTCGAGGTCTTCCGGAAGACCCTCGAGAACGGCCACGGCGACGACGTGAGCGGTCCCGGGTGGGCCGAAGCGCGGGAAGTGCTCCAGGAGATCGCGCGCGCGCGGGCACGCGTCGGCTTCTCGCCGTCGGAGACCGCGACGTTCGTGTTCTCGCTGAAGCGGCCGCTCTTCGAGCTCTTGCGGAAGGAGATGGCGCGCGACCCCGACGCGCTCGCCGTCGAGCTGTGGCGGAGCTCCGCCCTCCTCGACAAGCTCGGCCTCTTCACGACCGAGGTGCACCAGCGGGGGTGCGAGGAGGTGATTGCGCGCCAGCAGCAGGAGATGCTCGAGCTGTCGACGCCGGTCGTCGAGCTGTGGGAGGACATCCTGGCGCTGCCGCTCATCGGCACGCTCGACAGCGCACGCACGCAGGTCGTCATGGAGAGCCTGCTCGAGAAGATCGTGGCCACGGGCGCGGGGATCGCGATCATCGACATCACCGGGGTAGCGACCGTGGACACGCTCGTCGCGCAGCACCTCTTGAAGACGGTGGCCGCGGCGCGGCTCATGGGCGCCGAGTGCATCATCAGCGGCATCCGGCCGCAGATCGCGCAGACGATCGTCCATCTGGGCGTCGATCTCGCGACGGTCATCACGAAGGCGACGCTGGCCGACGCGTTGGAGATCGCGCTCGCCCGCCTCGGGCTCGCCGTCGCGCGCCGCTCCGCCTGAGGCGCGATGGAGCGCATCCCGATCCTCGAGATGGGTGACTCGCTCCTCGTGAGCATCCAGGTCGACATGCACGACCGGCTCGCGATGACGCTGCAGGACGATCTCACGGCGCGGATCGCCGAGACGCGGGCGCGCGGCGTGCTGATCGACATCTCGGCGCTCGAGGTCGTCGATTCGTTCATCGGCCGCATGCTGGGGAACATCGCGGCGATGGCGCGCGTGCTCGACGCCCGGACGGTCGTCGTCGGCATGCGGCCCGCGGTCGCGATCACGTTGGTCGAGCTCGGACTCTCGCTTCCCGGCGTGAGCACGGCGCTCAACATCGAGAAGGGCATGGCCCTGATCGGCGCGGCTCTCCACGGGGCGGATGGCCGTAGTGAAGGATGAGGTACTCCTCATCCGGTCCGGGGAGGACGTGGTGGCGGTCCGTCAGGCCGTGCGCGAGTGGGCGATCGGCGTCGGGTTCGGCCTCGTCGACCAGACGAAGGTCGTGACCGCGGCGAGCGAGCTCGCCCGCAACGTCGTGCAGTACGGCGGCGGCGGCGTCGTCCGGCTGGAGGCCCTCAACGGCCCGCGCCGGGGGCTGCGGCTCGTCTTCGAGGACGACGGCCCCGGGATCGCGGACGTCGAGCAGGCGCTGCGGGACGGCTTCACGACCGGGAGCGGCCTCGGCCTCGGGCTCGGCGGCGCGCGCCGGCTCGTGAACGAGTTCAGGATCGAGTCGGAGCCGGGCAAGGGGACCCGGGTCACGATCACGCGATGGAAGTGACGGAGCAGGCGCACGTGGCGGTGGGCGACCCGAGCGCCGTCGGGAAGGCACGGCGCGTCGCGGCCGACCTCGCGCGCCGCGCCGGCCTCGCAGAGGCCGACCGCGGCCGCGTCGCGATCGTCGTGACCGAGGCGGCGACGAATCTCGTCAAGCACGCCGGCCGGGGCGATCTCTTCCTGCGGCGCCTCGAATACCGCGGGACGGGCGGCGTCGCGATGCTCGCGCTCGATCGCGGTCCCGGCATCGCGAACGTCGGCGCGGCGTTGCGCGACGGCTTCTCGAGCGCCGGGACGGCCGGACACGGGCTCGGCGCCATCGCCCGGCTCTCGACCGCGTGGGACGTCTACTCGACGCCCGGCGGCGGCGCGGCGGTGTTCGCCCGAATCGCGCCGCCTGCGGCCGCCGAGGAGCGCGGGCTCGCCGTCGGCGGGCTCGCCGTCCCGTGCCCCGGCGAGGACGTGTCCGGCGACGCGTGGTCGGCGAGCGAGCGCGACGGCCGGACCGCCGTCCTCGTCGCCGACGGGCTGGGCCACGGCGCGCCGGCGGCCGAGGCCGCGCGCGCGGCGGTCGGACTCTTCGGCGCGCATGCGGACGAGTCCCCGGCGGCGCTCGTGGCTCGCATCCATGCGGGCCTCCAGGCGACGCGGGGCGCGGCGGTGGCGGTCGCGGAGGTCGACCCGCGCCGGCGCCTCGTCCGCTTCGCGGGCATCGGGAACATCGGCGCGGCGATCCTCGCCGACGGCGCGACCCGACGCCTCGTCTCCCAGCACGGCACGGCGGGGCACGGGAGGCCGTCGATCCGGGAGTTCACGTATCCCTGGCCCGACGACGCGGTGTTCGTCGCCCACTCGGACGGCCTCGTGTCGGACTGGACGCTCGCCCGCTACCCGGGCCTTCTCCGCAAGCCCCCGATGCTCCTCGCCGGCATCCTCTACCGGGACTTCCGGCGCGGCCGCGACGACGCGACCGTCGTCGTCGCGCGGGAGGCGGCGTGACGCCCGCGCTCCTCTCGCTCCTCGTCCGCCGGGAGCGCGACGTCGTGCTCGCCCGCCAGCGGACGCGTCAGGTCGCGGCGCTCCTCGGCTTCGACACGCAGGACCAGACGCGCCTCGCGACGGCGGTGTCCGAGATCGCCCGCAACGCCTTCAGGTACGGCCGCGACGGGCGCGTCGAGTTCCGCCTGGAGGGGACGAGCGTGCCGCAGATGCTCGCCGTCCGCGTGACCGACCGCGGCCCGGGCATCGCCGACCTGCCCGCCGTCCTCGAGGGCCGCTACCAGTCGCCGACCGGCATGGGGCTCGGCATCCTCGGCGCGCGCCGACTGGTGGACCACTTCGAGATCGGCTCGGCGTTCGGGGAGGGGACGACGGTCGTGCTCAAGAAGCTCCTGCCGCGGCGGAGCCGCCTCCTCGACGGCCCCGCGGTCGCGCGGCTCGCCGAGGACCTCGTGCGCCAGCCGCCGACGGACCCGCTCGAGGAGCTGCAGCGGCAGAACCAGGAGCTCCTGCGTGCGCTCCAGGAGCTCTCCAGGCGCCAGGACGAGCTCGCGGCGCTCAACCGCGAGCTCGAGGACACGAACCGCGGCGTGGTCGCGCTCTACGCCGAGCTCGACGAGAAGGCCGACCACCTGCGGCGCGCCGACGAGCTCAAGTCGCGCTTCCTCTCGAACATGAGCCACGAGTTCCGGACGCCGGTGAATTCGATCCAGGCGCTCGCCCGCATGCTGCTCGAACGCACGGACGGCGAGCTGACGGCGGAGCAGGAGCGGCAGGTGCACTTCATCCGCAAGGCCGCCGATGCGCTCGCCGAGCTCGTCGGCGACCTGCTCGACCTCGCGAAGGTCGAAGCCGGGAAGATCGACGTGCGCCCGACCGACTTCGACGTCGAGCACCTGTTCGGCGCCCTGCGCGGCATGCTGCGCCCGCTGCTCGTGAACGAGTCCGTCGCGCTCGTCTTCGCGGAGCCCGACGTGCCGATCACGCTCCACACCGACGAGGCGAAGGTGTCGCAGATCCTGCGCAACTTCGTCTCGAACGCGCTCAAGTTCACCGAGCGCGGCGAGGTCCGCGTCGGCGCCCACCTGCTCGCCGACGAGGGGGCGATCGCGTTCACCGTCGCCGACACGGGCATCGGGATCGCGGCCGACGACCAGGAGCGGATCTTCCACGAGTTCACCCAGATCGACAGCCCGATCCAGCGTCGCGTCCAGGGCACGGGGCTCGGGCTCCCGCTCTGCCGCAAGCTCGCCGAGCTTCTCGGCGGCCGAGTGACGATCGCGAGCACCCCGGGCGTCGGATCCGTCTTCACGGCGACCGTGCCCGTCGTCTACGAGCGCGCGATGGCGGCGCCGCCGGCCTGGGACATCGATCCCGCGCGGGTGCCGGTGCTGGTCGTGGAGGACAGCTCGGAGATGATCCTCGTCTACGAGCGGATGCTCGGCGGCAGCGGGTACCAGGCGATCCCGGCACGCACACTCCGCGAGGCGCGCGGCGCCCTCGCGACGTTCCGCCCGGCGGCGATCGTCCTCGACGTGGTCCTGCGGGGGGAGGACGCGTGGAGCTTCCTCACCGAGCTCAAGCGGGCGCCGGGCACCCGCGACATCCCGGTCGCCGTCGCGAGCATCGTGGACGATTCGGCGAAGGGGCTCGCCCTCGGCGCGGACGCGTACTGCGTCAAGCCGATCGACCGCCAGAAGCTCCTGCACACGCTCACGGGCCTCGTCGCGCCGGAGCGCATGAAGCGCATCCTCGTCGTCGACGACGAGGAGATCTCCCGCTACGTGCTCCGCCAGCACCTCGTGAAGCCCGATCGCGTCGTCTCGGAGGCCGCGACCGGGGTGGAGGGGCTCCGCCTCGCCCGCGCCGAGCGGCCGCATCTGATCTGTCTCGATCTCATGATGCCGGACCTCGACGGGCTCGAGGTGCTACGCCGGCTGAAGGCGGACCCGATCACCCACGACATCCCGGTCGTCGTCGTGACGTCGAAGGTCCTCGACGAGAGCGAACGCCGGCCGCTCCTCGAGCTCGCCGCGGCGGTCCTTCCGAAGGAGGCGGTGTCGCGGGAGGGTGCGGCCGCGGCGCTCGACGAGGCGATCCGGTCCGCCGGGCGCGCGGCTTGAGATGGCGACGCCGGAGCCGCAGGCCGTCCTCGTCGTCGACGACAACGAGCTGGCCCGCTACGGGAAGAGCCGCATCCTCCGTCGCGCCGGCTTCGACGTGAGCGAGGCGGCGACCGGCGAGGAGGCGATGCGCTCCGTCGCGGCGCGTCCGCCGCGCCTCGTCGTCCTCGACGTCAACCTCCCCGACATCGACGGTTGGGAGATCTGCCGCCGGATCAAGGCCGACCCGGCGACCGCCTCCGTGCTCGTGCTCCAGGTCTCCGCCACGTACGTTCGCGAGGAGGACACCGTGCGCGCGCTCGAGGGCGGGGCCGATGCCTGCCTCACCGAGCCCATCGAGGGGCCCGTCCTGGTGGCGACGGTGAAGGCGCTCCTGCGCGCGCGCCAGGCCGAGGACGCGCTGCGCGACGCGCTCGCGCGCGAGCAGGCCGCGCGCGAGGCGGCCGAGGCGGCGAATCGGACGAAGGACGAGTTCCTGGCCGCGCTCTCGCACGAGCTGCGCTCCCCGCTGACGGCGATCCTCACCTGGGTGACGCTTCTCCGTGGCAGCGGGCTCGACGAGGAGCGGAAGGCCCGTGCGCTCGACACGATCGAGCGCAACACGCGGCTCCAGGCGAAGCTGATCGACGACCTGCTCGACGTCTCGCGCATCATCTCGGGGAAGATGCGGCTCGACGTGGCGCTCGTCGACCTCGTCCGCGTCGTCGAGGACCCGCTCGAGGCCGTCCGCCCCGCCGCCGAGGCGAAGGGCGTCGCCCTCGAGGCGCTCGTCGACGCGGGGATCGGGCCGGTGCTGGGCGACGCGGGCCGGTTGCAGCAGGTGGTCTGGAACCTGCTCTCGAACGCCGTCAAGTTCACGCCGAAAGGCGGCCGCGTCCGGGTGTCGCTCGGCGAGGCGGGCTCGCAGGCCCGCATCCGCGTGAGCGACAGCGGGCGCGGCATCGAGCCGGAGTTCCTGCCCCACGTCTTCGAGCGCTTCCGACAGGCCGATTCGTCGACCACGCGCGCGGAGGGCGGGCTCGGGCTCGGCCTCGCGATCGTCCGCCACCTGGTCGAGCTGCACGGCGGGACGGTCGAGGTGGAGAGCCCGGG
>DASRHG010000018.1:0-7655 GCA_035650655.1 Binatia bacterium
GGATCCCACGGGTTGCGGACGGGACCGAAGTGCGACGTCTGGCTCGTCGTGCCGTAGGCGAACTCGTGCAGGTTCACCTTGCCGAGGAGGACGGCGCCCGCCGCCCGCAGCCGTTCGACGACGGCGGAATCTTCGGCGCTCACGAGGTCGGCGAAGAAGCGCGAGGCGGCCGTCGTGCGGACGCCGCGCATGTGGAAGAGGTCCTTCACCGAGACCGGGATGCCGTGCAGCGGCCCGCGCCACCGCCCGGCCGCGATCTCGGCCTCCGCCTCGCGCGCCGCCGAGCGCGCCTCGTCGCGCGTGAGCGTGATGAAGGCGTTCAGCCGCCCATCGACGCGGTCGATCTGCGCGAGGACCGCGTCGGTCACCTCGACGGGGGAAAGGTCTCGCCGCCGGACGAGGCTCGAGATGCGGGCAAGGCTGTCGGCGTGGATGGGAACCGTCATGGCGAAACTGCTCAAGCAAAGACCGCGCCACGGGACGCGCGGCGACTGCCCTTGACGGCCGCGCGGCCCTCGGATTAGAGGCCGAGCTGCTGCATGCGTCCGGAGCCGCCGACGTCGGCCGTCCGTGGTGCAGCGCGCGCCGGGGTGCGCTTCCCCACGACCCGGCGATGATCGACGATGACAGCGCCCACCGCGGAGAGCGGACGAACCGCAGCGCCGACCCCGACGGGCGCCCGCCTCCGCCGTCGCGCGTCGCCCGAGGGGGTGCTCCGACAGCTCGCGCGCCTGCTCGCGGCGCGCGTCGACCCCGAGCTGCTCTTCCAGGCGATGGCGGAAGGCCTCCGCGAGCTCCTGATCGCCGATCGCGCGAGCCTCGCCATCTACGTTCCCGAGCGCGACGAGTTCGAGATCGTCGCCCTCGCGCTCCACGAGGGAAGCCGGCTCGGAAAGGGCTGGACGATCCCGCATCGCGGCAGCCAGGTCGGGCACGTCTTCGATTCGGGCAGGCCCTTCATCAAGGTGCACGGCTCGGGGCTCGTCCTCTACGAGGACCGTCCGCTCTTCGAAGAAGGCATGCAGAGCGCCGCGGTCGTGCCGCTCGTCGCCGACGGGGAGCGCATCGGCACGCTCAACACCGACACGCGCGACGTCCACGAGCGAACGACCGAGGAGATCGAGTGCCTCGTCGAGGTCGCGAGCCACATCGCCGGCGCCGTCGCGAGCTTCGGCACGCTCGGCTCCTTCGCCGACGGCGCGGCGTACGCTCGGCGCCGCGCGGGCGCGTCCCTTCCGGATCGGGCGAGCGACATCCTCGCCGAGTGCCCGTCCCTCCGCGGCCAGCTCGCACGGCTCGTCACCATGGCGGCCACGGACGCGACCGTGCTCGTCACCGGCGAGACCGGGACCGGCAAGGGGCTCGTCGCCCGCGCGCTCCACGAGCTCGGCCGGCGGTCGGCCGGTCCGTTCGTCAAGTGCGACTGCGCCGCCCTCGCGCCGACCCTGGTCGAAACCGAGCTCTTCGGTCACGAGCGCGGCGCCTTCACCGGCGCGCAGGGGCGGCGCGTCGGCTGCTTCGAACGCGCGCACGGCGGCACGCTCTTCCTCGACGAGGTCGGCGAGCTGCCGCTCGAGCTTCAGGCGAAGCTCCTGGGCGTGCTCCAGGACCGCCAGCTCGTCCGCGTGGGCGGCGCGTCACCGGTCGACGTCGACGTTCGGGTCGTCGCCGCGACCAACCGCGACCTCCATGCCGACGTTCGGGCGGGACGCTTCCGCCGCGACCTGCTCTACCGGCTCGACGTCCTCCGGTTCGACCTCGCTCCCTTGCGCGAGCGTCGAGCCGACATCGGCCCACTGGCGGAGTACTTCGTTCGGAAGTGCAGCGCGCGGATCGGCTGCCGCCCCCGGCCCATCCCGCCCGCCGCGCTCGAGACGTTCGCCCGCTATCCGTGGCCCGGGAACGTCCGGGAGCTCGAGAACGTGATCGAGCGCTGGGTCGTGCTCGGCGACGCGGCGGACATCGCCGCCGCACGGGATACGCACACGCACACGCTCGGTGCGGCGGCCGCGCTCGCGGCCCCCGATGGTGACGCCGGGCTGCTGCCGCTCGCGGAGCTCGAGCGGCGGCACATCACCCGGGTGCTCAGGACGACGCGAGGGCGGATCGCCGGACCGCGCGGCGCGGCGGCGATCCTCGGGCTGCATGCGAATACGCTTCGCAGCCTGATGGCGCGCCTCGGCATCCGCCGCGCGGACGTGCTCTGAACGTCCGGTCGTGAGCCGGCTCACGCGATTTCGTGCGCCCTGGTCGCGCACGCGCGCGAGCCGCGACCGTGCGTAGGCCGGCGCGCCTGGCACGCCCGCTGCTGGCCTTGCATCCCAGACACGAAGACTGGAGGCTCACCATGCCGGCCGGGAGGTACATCGGCGCGCGGGTTCAGCGCGTCGAGGATCCCAAGTTCATCTGCGGCAAGGGGCAGTACGTCGGGGGGATGGTCCTTCCCCGCCAGGTCGAGCTGGCCTTCGTCCGGAGCCGCCACGCGCACGCGCGCATCCGCGGCGTCGACGTCGCCCGGGCGCGAACGCTCCCGGGGGTGGTCGGCATCTGGATCGGGAAGGACCTGAAAGATCGCTTCGAGCCGATTCGGCCGGCGATCATCCCCGCGGTGGTGCCCCGCTTCAAGGCATGCGCCTGGTATCCGATGACCTGGGACAAGGTCCGCTTCGTGGGCGACATCATCGGCGTCGTCGCGGCCGAGAGCCGGTACGTCGCCGAGGACGCGGTCGAGCTGATCGACGTCGACTACGAGGAGCTTCCCGCCGTCACGGACCCCGAGGAGGCGATGAAGCCCGGCGCACCCCTGGTCCATGACGAGTGGGGCGACAACGTCATGGAGCACGTCGAGCACACGGCGGGCGACGTCGCCGGAGCGTTCGCGCGCGCGGCGGTGGTCGTGAAGGAGCGCTTCTACACCGGCCGGCACCAGGCACTGCCGCTCGAGACGCGGGGCGGCCTCGCGGACTACGACCCGGCGACGAGAACGCTTCAGTACTGGACCTCGAGCCAGGTGCCGCACCTCGTGCGGACGCAGCTCTGCGGGCTCCTCCGCTTCCCCGACCACAAGCTCACCGTGATCGCGCCCGACGTGGGAGGCGGGTTCGGGCTCAAGTGCCACATCTTTCCCGAGGAGGCGGTCGTCTGCTTCGTGTCGATGGCGCTCGGCCGGCCCGCCCGCTGGATCGAGGACCGGCAGGAGGCGTTCGTCGCGTCCTTCCACGCGAAGAACGAGATCGTCGAGGGCGAGATGGCCGTCGACCAGGACGGGAAGATCCTCGGCCTGAAGGCGAAGATCATCGGCGACGCGGGCGCGTACTGCCCCTACCCGTTCCCGTCGTCCTTCGAGCCGGTCCAGGTCGCGGAGATGATCCCCGGCCCCTACCACGTCACGAACTACGCCTACGACTGCTGGGCGATCGCCACCAACAAGGCGACGCTGGCGGTCTACCGTGGCGTCGGCGGCGAGTGCGCAGCGCTCGTCGCCGATCACCTGCTCACGCTCGCGGCGCGAAGGCTCGGCAAGGACCCGGCGGAGCTCTTCCGGGCGAACCTCATCAAGAAGGAGCAGTTCCCGTACACGTCCGCGTCGGGGATGTACTACGAGCCCGGCGGATACGTCGAAGCGTATGAAAAGGCCCTCGAGCTCTTCGACTACGAGGGGACCCGGAAGCGGCACGCCGAGCTGCGGCAGCAGGGGGTCCATCGCGGCATCGGCATCTGCAACTACACCGAGCAGACGGGCTACGGGTCCCGCTTCTGGAACTCGATCGGCGTCGACATGTCGTCGTACGAGTCGGCGCACTTCCGCATGGACCCCGGCGGTCAGGTGACCGTCGCGCTCGGGACGCACTCGCACGGCCAGGGGCAGCACACCGCGTTCGCGCAGGTCGTCGCCGAGCAGCTCGGGATCCCGCTCGAGGACGTCCAGATCGTGCTCGGCGACACGAGCAAGACGCCCTTCGGGTGGGGCACGTGGGGAAGCCGCTCGACCGTGACGGGCGGCGGGGCGCTCATGATCGGCTGCGAGCGCCTGAAGGAGCGCCTCAAGACGGTCGCCGCCCAGCTGATGGAGGTGGCGGCGTCCGACGTGGAGTACGTGGACGGCGTCGTCACCGTGAAGGGCGTGCCGTCGAGGCGGATGACGCTCAAGGAGATCGCCCGCGCGGCCGTCTACAACAAGGCGGGCCTCCTCCCGGAGGGTGCCGACGCGGGCCTCGAGCTCACGGCGACGTACGACCCGCCGCTCCTCACCTACTCGAACGCGACCCACGTCTCGGAGGTCGAGATCGACCCGGCGACGGGTGCGCTCGAGATCCTCAAGTACGTCGTCGTCGAGGACTGCGGGCGGATGATCAATCCGATGCTCGTCGACGGACAGATCCACGGTGCCGTCGCGCAAGGCCTCGGCGCGGTGCTGCTGGAGGAGATCCCGTACGACGAGCACGGCCAGCCGCTCGCGACCTCGTTCATGGACTACCTCGTGCCGACGGCGGCCGAGGTTCCGAACATGGTCGTCGGGCACGTCGAGACCCCGTCGCCGATGGTGCCCGGCGGGTTCAAGGGCATGGGCGAGGGCGGGGTCATCGGGTCTCCGGGATGCATCGTGAACGCCGTCTCCGACGCGTGCGGCGGCGTTCCGATCGGGCGTTATCCCCTCACTCCCGAGCGCGTCAGGCAGTACGCGCTCGCGGGGGGCGTCGGAAAGGAGCCGGCATGAAATTCGGCGTCGCGTACACGGTGGGCTCGGAGCCGGGACGGCCGATGCGGCAGGGGTTCGCGGCCGCGGTCGACGAGATCCGGCTCGCGGACGAGCTCGGCTTCGACGACATGATGATCTCCTCGCAGCACTTCGAGGAGAACGACATCCTGCCGTCCCCCTTCGTCGCCTGCTCGTTCATCGCCGCGCAGACGAAGCGGATCCGCCTGGGCCCGGGGATCCTCCTCTTTCCCCTCGCCTACCATCCGATCCACGTCGCGGAGGACGGCGCGGTGTTCGACGTGCTGTCCGACGGCCGGCTCAACTTCGCGATGGGGCGCGGCTTTCGCAAGGAGGAGTTCGCCGGCTTCGGCGTGAGCCGCAAGGAGCGCGGCCCGCGCGTGCGCGAGGGCGCGACCGTCATCCGGAAGCTCTGGACCGAGGACCACGTGAGCCACGACGGGCAGTTCTGGAAGCTGAAGGACGTCTCGCTCCGGCCGAAGCCGCTCCAGAAGCCGAACCCGCCGATCTGGATCTCTGGCGAGTGGGAAGGGGCCGTCCGGCTCGCCGGCGAGGTCGGCGACGGGTGGTTCGCGGACCCGAAGCAGCACATCAACATCGTGAAGAAGAACATCGCCGCCTTCCACGAGGAGTATCGCCAGAGCGGCCGCGACCCGAAGCGGGCCGAGATCGGCATCTGGCGCGAGCTCTACGTCTCCGACTCGGACGAGAAGGCGTGGGAGGAGGCCGGAAAGCCGATGCACGAGGAGTTCGCGAAGTACCTCTCCTGGACGCACCTGGTCGACGACGAGGGCAACCTCCTGACACCCGACCGCACCGACATGCTCGACTACCTCGTGAAGGACCGCTTCGTCGTCGGCGGCCCGGAAACCGTGATCGAGAAGCTGCGGGAGTTCAAGGACGCCGGGATCACGCACTTCGTCGCGCACATCCAGTTCGTCGGGCTCCCGACCGAGCTCGTGAAGAAGTCGATGCGCATCCTGATGGAGAAGGTCGCGCCGCACGTCTGAGGCATGACGGCGCTCGAGCTGCTCCAGCGGCCGGACGTCCCCGGTCTCCGGATCCGAGGCGCACGCGCCTTCCTCGACCCCTCGCGGCCGGATGCCGGCGAGGTGGCCGACGCCGCGGTTCTCATCCGCGACGGCCGTGTCGCCGCCGCGGGCCCGGCCGCCGACCCGGCGACCCGAGATCCGGCGGCCGTCGAGATCGGCGGAGCCGACCATTGGCTCCTGCCCGGCCTCGTCGACGCGCACACCCACGGGCGCGGGATCGGCTGGTTCCGCCTGGGAGCCCTGGACGACGCGCTCGAGCCGTGGATCTACGCGCTCGCCGGACAGCCGCCGCTCGACCCCTACCTCGACACGGTCTACCAGAACCTCCGCCTGATCCGCGCCGGCGTGACGACCGCGCTCCACAGCCACTACCCGCGCGACCCGTCCGACCCGGACGAGCTCGAAGCGACGCTCCGCGCGTACACGGACACGGGCCTGCGCGTCGGGTTCGCCGTCGACCTCTCCACGCGGAACGCCTTCGCCTACGACGACGCCGCCTTCCTCGCCCGGCTTCCGCCGGCACTGCGCGCGCGGGTGGACCGCGTCCTCGGCGCGACGGCGCCGCCCGACGTGGAGGGCTTCTTCGCGCGCGTGCGCGCGCTCGCCGGCCGTTTCCACGGCCACTCCGGCGTCCGGATCCTGCACGGTCCCGTCGCGCCGCAGTGGGTGGGGGACGGGGAGCTCGCGCGCTGCGGCCGCGAGGCCGACGCGCTCGACGGCGGCGTCCACACGCACGTGCTCGAGACGGTCTACCAGCGCGTCGCGGCGTTCCGCGCGCACGGCGAGTCGTGGATCGCGCATCTCGACCGGCTCGGCGTCCTCGGGCCGCGCCTGTCGGTCGCGCACGCGGTGTGGGTCGACGACGACGATGTCGCGCGGCTCGCCGACGCGGGCGTCACGGTCTGCCACAACCCCAGCTCGAACCTGCGGCTGAAGAGCGGCATCGCGCCCGTGCTGCGGATGCGCCGGCGCGGCGTGCACGTCGCGCTCGGCGGCGACAACTCGATCCTGGGCGGCGAGGAGGACTTCCTCGCCGAGATGCGGCTCTGCGCGAGCCTCCACCGCCAGCCCGGCTTCGAGGGCGACACGCTCGGGGCGGCCGAGGTCCTCACCATGGCGACCGTGCACGGTGCCGTCGCCGCCCGCTTCGGCGACACGGTCGGCCGGCTCGTCCCCGGCGCGGCGGGCGACGTCGTCCTGCTGCGCGACGCGCGGCTCACCGCGCCGTGGACGGCGCCGGACCTGCCCGCGCTCGACGTGCTCCTGCACGCGGGGAGCGCGCGCGACGTCGAGACGGTCGTGATCGGCGGGCGCGTCGTCTACCACGCCGGCCGGCACCGCGGCTTCGACCTCGCCGCCGTCGAGGACCGGCTCCGCGCGCAGGCGGCCGCGGGCGCCCGCGCGCGCGGAGAGACGGCGCAGCTCTTCGAGGAGCTCGCCGCCCATCTGCGGGCGTTCCATCCGTTCCCGTTCGACGACCGCGCCCATTACAGGTACAACGCCGTCGTCGCTCCCCAGACCTAGCACCCAGGATGGCGTACATGACCCGCAGCTCCCGCCGGGGCCTCCCGGCATGACGAACCGTCTCGCCCTCGAGGGCATCCGCGTCCTCGACCTCTCCCGCGTCCTCGCCGGCCCGTTCTGCGGCGCGCTCCTCGGCGACATGGGCGCCGACGTCATCAAGGTGGAGGACACGCGCGCGGGCGACGAGTCGCGCACGTGGCCGCCGCACAAGGACGGCGAGGCCGCGGCGTACCTCGTGAACAATCGCAACAAGCGCGGCATCGCGCTCGACTTGAAGTCTCCCGACGGCGTCGCGATCATGCGCCGGCTGGTCGAGCGGGCCGACGTGCTCATCGAGAACTTCCGGACGGGCACGATGGAGT
>DASRHG010000019.1:0-2848 GCA_035650655.1 Binatia bacterium
CAGAACGTCTTCCTCATGGGCGAGGAGGTCGGCCACTACAACGGCGCGTACAAGGTCTCCGAGGGCATGCTCGCCCGCTTCGGCGAGAGGCGCGTCATCGACACGCCGATCGCCGAGACCGGATTCGCCGGCGTCGGGATCGGGGCCGCGATGATCGGGCTCCGGCCGATCATCGAGTTCATGACGTGGAACTTCTCGCTCACGGCGTACGATCAGCTGGTGAACAACGCGGCCAAGCTCCGCTACATGTCGAACGGCCAGTTCACCCTGCCGATCGTCTTCCGCGGCCCGGGCGGCGCGGCGCACGCGCTCGCGGCGCAGCACTCGCAGGCCCTCGAGTCGCTCTACGCGCACATCCCGGGGCTGAAGGTCGTGCTGCCCGCGACGCCGGCCGACGCGAAGGGGCTCCTCAAGGCGTCGATCCGCGACGACAATCCCGTCGTCTTCATCGAGAGCGAGATCATGTACGCGCTCAAGGGCGAGGTCCCCGCCGGCGAGCACGTCGTCCCGCTCGGCGTGGCCGAGGTGAAGCGTCCCGGCCGCGACGTCACGCTCGTCACCTGGGCGAGGATGGTCCACACGTCGCTGCAGGCCGCCGAGGCCCTGGCGCAGGACGGCGTCGAGGCGGAGGTGCTGGATCTCCGGACGATCCGCCCGTTCGATCAGCGCGCGCTGCTCGACTCGGTGCGGAAGACGCACCGCCTCCTCGTCGTGCAGGAGGGCTGGCCGTTCGCCGGCGTCGGGGCGGAGATCGTCGCGTTCGTCGTCCGCGAGGCGTTCGACGAGCTCGACGCGCCGCCCGAGCGCGTCACCAACCTCGACGTCCCGATGCCGTACGCCTGGGGGCTCGAGTCCGGCGTGCTGCCGACCGTCGAGCGCGTCGTCGGCGTCGTGCACCGCGTCCTCGGGCGCGAGACCGCGCCGCCGCGACCCGCCGTGGCCGCGCGCCGGCGCTGACGCACACACCGCCATGCCGATCGACGTGACGATGCCGAAGCTCTCCGACACGATGGAGGAGGGCAAGGTGCTGCAGTGGCTGAAGCACCCCGGCGACACGATCGCGATCGGCGACATCATCGCCGAGGTCGAGACCGACAAGGCGACGATGGAGCTCGAGGCGTACGACGAGGGCGTCCTCTCCGAGGTGAAGGTCCGGGAGGGCGACAGCGTGCCCGTCGGCTCGGTGATCGCCGTCCTGCGCGCACCCGGCGAGGCGCAGGCCGCCGCACCGGCTGCGCGCGCAGCGGCGCCGTCGGCCGGCGATCGCGAGCACGCGCGCTCGGACGCGCCCCCCGGGGGCGCGCGCGAGCCGGCGAAGGCCACCCGGCCCGATCCCGACCCGGGGGCCGCGCGCGGCGAGCCCGAGCGCGGGGTGCCGCGCGCCGAGCCGCCGCGCGGGGAGCCGTGGCGGCCGACGGTCGTCGCGCGACGGCCGGAGCCCGCGGCGCCGGCGAGCGGCCGCCGGGTGAAGGCGTCGCCCCTCGCCCGGCGGATCGCGGCCGACCACGGGCTCGACCTCGGGACCATCGCGGGCAGCGGCCCCGAGGGACGGATCGTCGAGAAGGACGTCGAAGCCGCGCTGGCGCGCGGCGGCGAAGCGGCGCCGGGGGAGAAGGGTGGCGGAACCGCCGCCGAGCCCGGGCGGCAGCCGGCGCCGGAGCCGCAGCGTCCGGCGCCCGGGCCGACGGCCGAGGGGCGGGTCGAGCTCTCGCGCATCCGACGCACGACGGCCAAGCGGATGGGCGAGGCGAAGCGGGAGGTCCCGCACTTCTACGTCTCCGCCGACGTCCGGATGGACGAGGCCGTCCGGCTGAAGGAGTCGCTCGTCGCCCTGGGCGGCGACTTCGCCGGTGCCACGTACACGCATCTCCTCGTCAAGGCGGCAGCGATCGCGCTGACGCGCGTTCCCGAGGTGAACGCCGCCTACGACGGCGACGCGATCGTCCTCCACGAGCGCGCGAACGTCGGCGTCGCGACGGCCGTCGACGAGGGGCTCCTCGTCCCCGTCGTCCACGACGCCGCGCGCTTGCCGCTCGCGGCCATCGTGAAGCGCGTCCGCGAGCTCGTCGAGCGCGCGAAGGCGGGCCGCTTCCAGGGCGACGACCTCTCCGGCGCCACGTTCACGATCTCGAACCTCGGCATGTTTCCGGTGTCGGAGTTCGCCGCGGTCGTCAACCAACCGCAGGCGGCCATCCTCGCCGTCGGCGCGATCCGCGACGTCCCGGTGGTCGACGACGGGCGCGTCGTCCCCGGACGCATGATGACCGTGACCCTGTCGTCGGACCATCGGATCATCGACGGCGTCCTGGCGGCGCGGTTCCTGCGCGAGCTGAAGACGCTCCTCGAGCGGCCGGTCGCGCTCGTCGTCTGAGCTTGCCGCGGACGGCGAAGCCCGTCATGCATGGCGGAGGACGGATGGTGCTCGAGGTGGCGACCCCGGGGCGTGTCGACTACCGGCGCGCGCTGGCGTGGCAGGATGCGCTCGTCGAGCGGCGGCTCGCGGGCGGCCCGGATACGCTGCTCCTCCTCGAGCATCCCCCGGTGTACACGCTCGGACGCGGCGCGGACCCGCGACACCTCGGCGCCGCGGCGGGGGGACGGGTTCCCGTCGAGCGCGTCGGCCGGGGCGGGCAGGTGACCTATCACGGGCCCGGGCAGCTGGTCGGGTATCCGATCCTCTGGCTCGGCGCCTTCCGGACCGACGTCCACTGGTACCTCCGCCAGCTCGAGGAGGTGCTGATCGCGACGCTCGGCGACGTCCGCATCGCCGCCGGACGCCGCGCCGGCTACACCGGGGTCTGGGTCGAGGAGCGGAAGATCGCGTCGATCGGCGTCGGGCTCCGACGCT
>DASRHG010000020.1:0-9186 GCA_035650655.1 Binatia bacterium
CCTCGCTCGCCGAGAAGACGAACTTGCCGCTCGTGATGTCGACCTGCCCGCCGCCGAAGGAGACCGCGTAGAGGCCGCGGCCGACGGAGCGGATGATGTCTTCGGGGGCGTCCTCGCCCGCCAGCATGAACGTGTTCGTCATGCGCGGCATGGGGAGGTGCGCGAAGCTCTCGCGCCGCCCGTTCCCGGTGAGCGGCATGCCCATGAGCGTCGCGTTCAGGCGGTCCTGGAGATAGCCGCGGAGGATGCCCTTTTCGATGAGGACCGTGCGGCTCGTCGGGGTCCCCTCGTCGTCGACGTTGAGCGAACCCCGCCGGCTCGGGATCGTGCCGTCGTCGACGACGGTGCAGAGCTCCGAGGCGACGCGCGTGCCGATCCGGTCGGTGAACGCGGACGTGCGCCTGCGATTGAAGTCCCCCTCGAGGCCGTGCCCGACCGCCTCGTGGAGGAGGATGCCCGGCCAGCCCGGCCCGAGCACGACGGTCATCGTGCCGGCCGGCGCGTCGACGGCGTCGAGGTTGAGAAGCGCCTGGCGCGCCGCCTCGCGCGCGAACCGCTCGGCGCGGCCGTCCGTCACGACGTCGAACGCGAACCGCCCGCCGCCCCCGTACGTGCCCTGCTGGCGGACGCCGCCGCGCTCCGCGATGCACGTGACCGAGAGGTGGACGAGCGGCCGCACGTCCCCGACGAACGTCCCGCCCGAGGTGACGACCCAGACGATGCGGTGCTCGATCCCGATCCCCGCGAGCACGCTCACGATGGCCGGGTCGACCGCGCGGGCCGCGGCGTCGATCCGCGCGAGGAGCGCCACCTCGTCGGGGAGCGGCGTCTCGATCGGCGCACGGTCGACGGGGTAGAGGTCGTGCGCGGCGCGAGCGGGACGGGCGGGCGCGACCGACGTCCGTCCGCCCCGGTCGTCGGCGATGCAGCGCGCGGCGCGCGCGGCGATCTCGAGCCGCTCGAGCGAGACCTCGTCGGAGTACGCGTAGCCGCTCTTCGCGCCCGCGAGGACGCGGACGCCGACGCCCTGGCTCACCGTGCGCGTCGCCTTCTTCACGACGCCGTCCTCGAGCGAGGCGGTGTCGGCCGTCCGGAACTCGAAGTACAGATCCGCCCAGTCGGCGCCGCGCACGATCGCCGTGCCGAGCACGCGCTCGAGCGCACCCGGCGACAGCTGGAAGCGGTCGGCGAAGAAGCGCTCCGGGCTCGTCTCGGGCATTCGCGTCACGCTAGCAGAGCGATTCCGTCGGCGCTACCATCCACCGCGCGATGAGCTGGGCCCGGGTGGAGCGGCTGCTCGCCGAGATGGTCGCCATGCAGGACGCGAAGGTGCTGGCGCTCGCACGTCGCATCGTCCCGCACCTGACGCCGGAGGATCTCCGCAATCCGCACGATTTCGCCCCGCTGATGGAGAGCGCGGAGTTCAACTACGAGGACGGCGTTCTCGCCGGGCTTCGCGCGGCAGAGGTCGCGGTGCGGGCGGCGCGACGGGAGTCGGGCGGGTAGGTGCGTGCCGGCACGGGCCGGCCTGTCGGGATCATGGACACCCGGCAGGCCGGGTGCCATACTCGGCCGGCTTGCGCCGGGCTTCCGTACGCCGCGCGAGACTGCTCAATGGCCATCGCCGCCACTCGCAGCCTCCTGACGGGCCTGCTCCAAGCGCTCGACGCTCCGGGACCGCTCCTCATCCTGCCGCACGACAACCCGGACCCCGACGCGCTCGCGAGCGCGGCCGCCGTCCAGTACCTCGTGTCGTCGCTGTTGAAGAAGGAGTCGCACATCCTCCTCGGCGGCATCGTCGGCCGCGCGGAGAACCGCGCGATGCTCACGTATCTCAACATCCAGCTCGTGCCGGTCTGCGACGTCGCGTTCGGACCGGATTCGCTCGTGACGCTCGTCGACACGCAGCCGAAGCGGCCGAACAACTCGCTGCCCGAAGGCATCGTGCCGCGCGCGGTCATCGACCATCACCCGGCGTACGGCCGGTACGAGGGCGTCGCGTTCCTCGACCTGCGGGATCAATACGGCGCGACGTCGACGATCCTCACCGAATACCTCCGCGACTCGAAGCTCGCGCTCGAGCCGAAGATCGCGACCGCGCTCTTCTACGGCATCTCCGCCGAGACCCAGGACCTCGGGCGCGAGGCGACCCCCGCCGACATCGACGCGAGCCACTTCCTCTATCCGTATACGAACAAGCGCCGGCTCGCGAAGATCGAGAACGCACGCGTGCCGCGGGCGTACTTCCGCGGCTTCCGGGAGGGGATCGAGCGGGCGGTGCTCTACGACCGCGCCGTCGTCTCGGTCCTCGGCGAGGTGCAGTACCCGGACATGGTCGCGGAGGTGGCGGACTTCCTCCTCCGGCTCGACCAGGTCGAGTGGGCGGCGGCGATCGGGACCTTCCAGGGCTGCCTCCACTGCTCCGTCCGCACGACGGAACGCGACGTGAACGCGGGCGAGCTCCTCCAGCGCGTCCTCGGGAGCAAGTCGGCCGGCGGGCACGACATGATCGCGGGCGGGCGGATCCACGTCGGCGACGACCCGGCGGCGCGCGAGCGCGCGATGGCGATGGTGCGCGACCGGCTCCTCGGCGCGCTCGCCATCGACCCCACGCGCGGGCAGCCGCTCGTGCCGCCGTCGGCCTGAGCCCGCGGGCGCGTCAGCGGCGGCCGCAGCCGGCGAAGGCGTCGAGGACGCGGGCGAAGAACCCCTTCGGCGGCGCCGAGATCGGGTACATCCAGAAGGCGCCGCTCACGTGGATCGGGATCGGAAAGGGCGCCGCGGCGATCGTCGCGGTGTCGAAGTTCCCGCCGTAGCCGTCGCCGTCGCCGCTCCCGGTCGTGACGGCGTAGATGAGCACCTGCCGGACGACGGGCGCGCCGGCGGGGCTCATGTCGAAGCGCTGGGTGATCAGGAAGCGCGCGTCCTTCGTGCGCTCGTCCTGCGTGAACGCCTCCTCGAAGCCGTCGTGCCCGGCGAGCTGGCTCTCCACGTTCGCCACCTTCGAGTCGCTCGCGGGAAGCTCGTCCCACGCGCGGGCGAGGGCGGCGAGCCCCTCCGGGGACGGGGCCCACCGCCAGCTCTCCGCGTTCGCCTTCTCGAGCGCGGCCTTCTGCTCGGCCGGCAGGTCGACGAACCGATGGGTGAGCGTCGGCTTGCCGTCCGCCGTCGCGATCTCCCAGAGCCCGGTCGTCGTGCTCACGCGCCCGCCCGGGAGGTCGATCCATCCGACCGCGAGCCAGCGCCCGGCGAGGTCCGGGAGCGTGCCATGCACGACGGTTTGTTGTACCGGGGGCGTCGGCGCGGGGGCCGGGTCGGCGGCCGTCGCGCACCGGAAGGACGCGAAGAGCAGTGCGGAAGAGACGAGGACGCAAGCCCGACGCGGCATCGGGCAGCGCGTGTAACAGCGGTTCCCGGAAGGGTCAAGCCGCGAGCGACCGCACGGCCGCGCGAGACTTCGGCCGCGCGACGCGCGCCGGCGAACGGCTCGTCGTCCTCGCCGCCCTCGTCGTCGTGCTCCTCCTCCAGCTGCACACGCTCGACGACGGCGACACGTGGTGGCACCTCGCGGACGGCCGCCTGATCGCCCGGACCGGGGCGGTTCCCCGGGCCGACCCGTTCTCGTACACCGCGCCGGGCGCGCCGTGGGTGAACCGGCAGTGGCTCTTCGACCTGGGCGCGTTTGCCGCCTGGCGGCTCGGGGGGGCGGCGGCCCTCGTCCTCGGGAGCGGTGTCCTCTTCGCCGGCGCGTTCGTCGCGCTCTGGGCGCTCGTCCGCCGCCGCCTCGGCGCGTCCGCCGCCGCCGTCCTGGTCGTCGTCGCGGCCCAGGCCGCCGTCGAGCGGTTCGCGGTGCGCCCCGAGGCGCTCACGTTCTGCCTCCTCGCGGTCTACGTCCTCGTCCTCGACGACCGCCGGCTCCCGCCGGCGTGCCTCGCGGGGCTCGTCGCGCTCCAGGTCCTGTGGGCGAACGCGCACGCCCTCTCCGTGCTCGGTCTGGTCGTCGTCGCGACGGAGCTCGGGAGCGCCGCCGCCGCCCGCTGGCTGCCGCTTCCGGCGGGCTGGCGGGCCGCGAGCGCGCGCGAGGACCTGGGGCCGCTCGGGCTCGCCACCGCCGGGTGCGCGCTCGCGGAGGCCGCGACGCCGTTCGGCGTCGGCGGCGCGCTGTTCCCGCTCCGTCTCGTGCGCGTCATCACGGGCGGCGAGGTCACCTCGGCGCCCGTGATCGAGCATCGCGCGACGGCGCTCGGCGCGCTCGCGCCGCCGGCGGCGGCGGCGCTCGTCGTGCTCGTCGCGCTCGCGGTCGTGGCGGTCGCCTCGGTGCGACGCGTCCGGCTCTCGTACCTGGTGCGCGCCGTCGCCTTCGCCGCGCTCGCGCTCGCGGCGCGGCGCAACGTCGCGCTCGTCGGCCCGGGCGTGCTGCCGCTCGTCGCGGACGGGCTCGCGCCGGCCGCGGCGGCCGTCGGCCTGAGACTCGCGGCCCGGCCGCGGCTCGCACTCGCGGCGCTCGCCGCGCTCGTGGCCGCGCTCGGGAGCGGGTCGGCGTGGATCGCGACGGGATGGTACTACCAGGCGGCGCGGCTCACGCGCACGGTCGGGCTCGGGCAGTCGGCGCTCCTTTTCCCACCGGGGGCCGTCGACTTCCTCGACGCGCAGGCGCCCGAGGCGCGGGTCTTCAACGACGACGTGCTCGGCGGGTACCTCCTCTGGCGAAGCCGCTCCGCCCGGCGCGTCTTCATCGATGGGCGGTTCCAGGTGTACCCGGCCTCGCTCTATGCGGAGTACGAGCGCACGCTCGAGGATCCGAGCACCTTCGCGGCGCTCGTCGCGCGCTGGGGCGTCGGGGCGGCCGTGCTCTATCATCCGGCGCCGGGGCGGCTCGAGCTGGCGCGCGCGATCGCGAGGCTCCCCGGGTGGCGCCTCGCGTACGTCGACGCCGGGGCCGTCGTCCTCCTCGCCGACGGGGAGCGGGGCGGCGTCGCCGTCGGCGCGACCGGCGACGAGCGCTCTGGAGGCGCGGCCCGCCGCGCCGCGCGCCTCGGTCCCCCCTTCGAGGAGGCCGTGAGCCACTACCAGCGCGGTCGCGCGCTCCTCTACCTCCTCGGGCGCGACGGCGTAGCCGCCGCGCGGCGGGACTTCGAAGCGGCGCTCCGCCTCTGGCCGGGCTTCGAGGACGCGCGCGTGGGGCTCGCGCGCACCGCGGGCTGAAGCAATCGCATCGTCCGGGAGCGGGCGCGTGTGCGACGGCGCTCCGCGCGCTCACGGCCGCGGCCGCAGCGCGCATCCCGCCCGCGGGTGATTGTCCGCACGCACCACGGCTGGTGAATTGTCGCGCGGACGGACAACTCGCGCAGCAAATCGACAAGCAAACGCGCAAGGAGGATGGCCTCATGCGAACCGGCTTTCGGATCCTGGCGCTTCTCGCCGTCGTTCTCGCGCCCGGTGCGGTACGGGCCGCCGCCCCGACGCCCGCATGTCAGCGCGCCGTCGCACGCGCGGGCGCGAAGTTCGCGAAGGTCGTCCTCAAGCTGGGCCAGCGCTGCGCGATCCGGACCGGAGGCGCGCCGACCTGCCGCCCGCGCGCGGCGCGGCCGACCGGCAACCCGGCGCTCGACGCGGCGATCGGGCGTGCGGCGAGGCGGCTCGCCGCGGACATGAGCGACGCGTGTGCGCGCTCCGACCTCTCGGCGTTCGCGCGGCGCTGCGCGGACCCGACGGGGCCGCCGCTCACGCTCGCCGAGCTCCTCTCGTGCCTGCGCGATTCCCACCTCGACCGTGTGGGCGCCATGCTCGCGGTCGAGTTCCCCGACGTGAGCGCGCGTGCGCAGGCCGTGACCGGCACGTGCAGCCCGGGGCAGACCTGTCAGTGCAGCTGCTCGTCGTCTCCGTCGGGCGCCTTCCTCGAGGCCTCCGACGGCGGCGTCCTCTAGACGGAACGGTGCGACCATGAGGGGAGCCATCATGCGTACACAGACCGCTCGTCGGATCCTTGCCGGTTGCATCGCTGCGCTCGGGCTCGCCTTCGTCCCGCCGGCGGCCACCGCCGCGACGCCGATTCGGTGCGAGCGCGCGCTCGCGAAAGCGAGCGCGAAGTTCGTCGGCGCCGCGTTCAAGAGCGCGCAGCGCTGCGTCGTCCTGCGGCAGGCGAACAAGCTGCCCGCGACCGCGTGCAGCCTGATGGCGGAGTCGATCGGGAGCCCGAAGCTCGATCAGGCGCTCGCGCACGCGACGGCGCGGCTCGCGAAGGGCACCTCCCCGTGCACGGACGGGATGCTCGCCGACATGGGCTTCCAGGCGGCGTGCAGCGACGTCAACGACGGGGGCGCCTTCACGCGCGCCGACCTGAACTCGTGCATCGCGCATACCCACCGCCAGGCCGTGCAGGCGCTCGTCAGCATCCAGTTCCCCCTCGGGACCTCGAGCTGCGGCGACGGCGTGATCGACGTCGACGAGGACTGCGATCCCGTCGCGTCGCCCTCCGGCTGCGCCACGGGGGAGACGTGCGTCGCGGCCGGGACGCCGGACGAGTGCACCTGCATCGAGGCCGGCGCCGGGACCTGCGGCGACGGCACGGTCGACACCGGCGAGCAGTGCGATCCGGCGGCGCAGCCGACGGGCTGTCCGGCGGGCATGAACTGCTCCGCGTCCTGCGCGTGCGAGAGCCAGAGCGCGACGTGCCAGGGCACGTGCACGCCGGCGTGCGGGGCCGGACAGACGTGCCGGTGTGAATGCGCCGGTGCGCCGACCGGGGCGTGCGGCAACGGGACGCGCGACGCGGGGGAGCAGTGCGATCCGCTGGCGAACCCGAGCGGGTGCGCGGCGGGCATGATCTGCGGCGCGCCCGGGACGGCGACCCAGTGTACGTGCACGGCGGGTCAACCGGGCCAGGCCTGCGGCAACGGCATGCTCGACCCGGGCGAGAGCTGCGATCCCGCGTTGCCGAACACGTGCGACCCGGGCGAGGTCTGCCTCGCGAGCGGAGCCATGGCCTGCACGTGCGGCGCCCCGCCCTCGAACTGCGGCAACGGACTCATCGAGTGGGGCGAGCAGTGCGATCCGTCCGCCAACCCGACGGGCTGCTCGGCGGGCCAGACCTGCAATCCGCGAGGCGGCGCGAACCAGTGCACGTGCTCGACGGGCGGGACCGGCATGTGCGGGAACGGGAGCGTGGACACGGGCGAGCAGTGCGACCCGGCGGCCAGCCCGACGGGCTGCGCCGCGGGGCAGACGTGCAGCGGGAGCTGCACGTGCACGGGCGGCGGAGCGAGCTGCGGCAACGGCACGATCGACACCGGCGAGCAGTGCGATCCCTCCGCGAACCCGACCGGCTGCCCGGCCGGCGCGAGCTGCAACGTGGACTGCACCTGCGGCACGGGGGTGACGACGACGACGATGGGCGGCCCGCCGGGCGGCATGCGGCTCTCGTTCACGACGACGGTCGGCTCGACGAGCTGCGGCGGGCCGTCGTTCGCGGGCTTCGACCCGCCGGCCGGCCCGTTCTCGGGCGAGGTCGACGGCGCGGCCGGGAAGCTCGGCGACCTCGGGCTCGGCTGCCTCTACGTGGGCGGCGGGAACGGGGCGACGCCCGCGAACCTCATTCCCGACGCCTCGCAGTCCCTGTTCGACGTCGGGACGCCGTCGGGCGGCACGGTGCCGCTCGTCGCGGGGAACGGCACGGGACGCGAGAACTGCACGAAGGGGGCCGGGCCGGGCAAGCACTGCGTCGGCGGGAGCGGCGGGCCGATCTCGTGCACCGCGGACGCGCAGTGCGGCGGGACGGCCGGATCGTGCGCGCTCGACGCGAACTGCAACTTCGGCCCGCCGCTGCCGATCGGCGGCTCGCTGCCGGTCTGCGTCCTGAACGTGATCCAGACCGACGCGAGCGGCACGGCCACCCTCGCGACGGGCGAGTCGACCGTCGACATCCCGCTCTCGTCGATGGTGTACCTGACGGCGAACGGGACGTCCCCGTGCCCGAAGTGCGTGGGCGGCACGTGCGATTCGAGCTGGCGGGACGGCGGCGGCAACCCGAGCCCCGACGCGGGCGCGGCGTGCACGCCGACGGGGACCCAGGGCACGAGCCTCGCGTGCGGCGTGCCGCTCGGCGACTTCCAGGGCGCGCTGCCCGTTCGTCTGAACCCGCTCTCGACCGGGGCGACGATGCTCGACGGGCCGGGGGGCACGTTCTGCCAGGGGCAGACGACGCCGGGCGCGCTCCACCTGACCGGCGCCACGACGATCAAGGAGACGGGGTCGCCGGCCGGGGACCTGACCGACGGCGCGAGCCATCCGTCGGTGCTGGCGGCGACGTTCTGCATCCCGGCGAGCGCCTCCGCGGCCATCAACTCGGTCGGCGGCCTCCCGGGTCCCGGCGCGATCGGCCTCAGCGGGAACGCGCAGCTCCTCCAGTAGTCCCGACGGCGGCGAGGGCGGGCGACGGCCCGTCCTCGCCGCCTCCTCCCGTCCTGCGCCGCGCGCGCGTCGCCTCCGTTCGGCGGATGCAGTCGCGAGATCCCGCGGAGAGGCCGTTGACCGCTTCCGGCGAGTGCTGTTAATCGTCCCGCCACACGCGCGGTCGCGCGAGGGGGAGGGTCCGTGATGCATCGAATGAAGGTTTGCTGGCAAGTCGCCATGCTCCTTGCCTTGCTCGGTTCGCCGGGCGTCGTCTGGGCGGACCGGGTTCCCGGCGGCGGGAAGGCGAAGTCCGACTGCTACGCCGAGTTCGACGTGCAGGGCGCGGGTCCGAGCAACAAGATGCGCTGCATGGACGGCGATCCCTGCGACGCGGACGGGAAGTGCGACGGCGTCTGCACGTTCCGAGCGCGCATGTGCGTCAATCAGTCGGACATCGCCACGTGCAGCTCGACGGCGCTCAAGCGGGCGCCGAAGGTGACGAAGAAGCTGCTCACGGTGCCGTCGTTCACCGGGGCCGTGTGCGGCGACTACACGGACATCCCCGTGAGGCTCAAGGGAAAGAAGAAGACCAAGAAGGGGGCGTTGAAGGTAATGGTGACCGCGCTCTCCGCGAGCAGCAAGCCGGTCAAAGACGAGGACACCCTCAACTTCTCGTGCGTGAAGCGCGTCGGCGACTGCCCGACGACCACCACGACGACGCTGCCGCCCCTCCCGTTCACGAAGCTGTCCTTCACGACGACCGTCGGGTCGACGAGCTGCGGCGGGCCGTCGTTC
>DASRHG010000021.1:0-32492 GCA_035650655.1 Binatia bacterium
GCTGGGGCCTCCCGCTCGCGACGCTCGAGAAGATCGGGGCGTGGGCGATCACCGAGCCGGGGTCGGGGTCCGACGCGTTCGGCGGGATGACGTCGACGGCGCGTCGCGACGGCGACGGCTGGGTGCTCAACGGCAGCAAGACGTTCATCACGAACGGTCCCTATGCCGACACGATCGTGTTCATCTGCAAGCTCGACGACGGCGGCGACCCGAAGACGCGCAAGGTCCTGTCCTTCATCCTCGACCGCGGCATGCCCGGCCTCACGCAGTCGAAGCCGATGCGGAAGATGGGTCTCCATTCCTCGCCGACCGGCGAGCTGTTCCTCGACGAGGTGCGCGTCGGACGGGACCGCCTCCTCGGCGGGAGCGAGGACTCCGCCGCCCGCTCCGGCGCCAAGGCGACCTTCTCGATGGAGCGGACGGGCGTCGCGTCGATGGCGCTCGGGATCGTCGAGCAGTGCCTCGCGCGGTCGGTGGACTACGCCCGGACGCGGATCGCGTTCGGCCGCCCGATCGGCGAGTTCCAGCTGATCCAGCTGAAGCTCGCCAAGATGGAGGTCGCGCGCATGAACCTCCAGAACATCGTGTTCCGGCAGATCGAGATGGCGGCCGCCGGCCGGTCGATGACGCTCGCCGAGGCGTCGGCCTGCAAGCTCTACGCGGCGCAGGCCGCCATGGAGGTGGCGCTCGAGGCGGTGCAGCTCTTCGGCGGCAACGGCTACATGGCGGAGTTCCAGGTGGAGCAGCTTTGCCGCGACGCGAAGGTGCTCCAGATCTACGCGGGCACCGACGAGATCCAGGTGTCGCAGATCGCCCGGAGCCTCCTCGCCGGCGGGTGACGGGAGCGTTCCCGCGCTCGCGCCTTTCCGGCATGCCGGGCTGCCCGCCGCGCGCGATACTCACCGCGAGGGTCGGCTCGGGTGACGCGACGGTGCGTGCAGTGCGGGACGCTCAACCGCGTGCCCGCGATCCATCTCGCCGATCGCGGCCGCTGCGGCCGGTGCGGGGCGAATCTCGCGCCGCTCGCCGAGCCGCTCGACGCGGACGCGAGGCTCTTCGAGGAGATCGTGCGCGACGCGCGCGTGCCCGTCCTCGTCGACTTCTGGGCGGGGTGGTGCGCACCGTGCCGGCAGGTGGCCCCGGAGGTCGCGAGGGCGGCGGCCGACATGGCGGGACGGGCGATCGTGCTGAAGGTCGACACCGAGCGCCACCCCGACCTCGCGGCCCGCTTCGGGGTGCAGGGAATTCCGAGCTTCGTCCTCCTGCGGCACGGGCGGACCGTGCTTCAGCAGCCCGGGCTCGCCGACCACCGCGAGCTCGAGCGCTGGGTCGCGCAGGTGGTCGAGTGACGCCGCGGTGCGGCCCTAGAGGCCGAGGATCCGGTCGTAGCGCTTGATCCGCGTCGCGTCCCCGGTCGAGATCCGCCGCGCGTTCATCTCGACCGCCATCATGTGGCGGTGGATGTAGCTCGCCGCCAGCTCGAGCTTCCCCTCGCCGACGTCGGCCTGGTGGACGAGCTCGGCGCTCACGACCACGTCGATCACCATCTCCGACACGCGCTTCGCGTTCAGGAGGGCGTACTGCGGGTCGCCGAGGAGCGCCTGCGTGGAGGTCGTGATCCAGTCGATCCCGGCGCACACCTGGCGCACGAGGTCGGGATGGCGGTCGGCGACGGACTGGAGGTCGGTCCGGATCGCTTCGAGCGTCGCGAACAGCGCCCCCTTGCTCATCTCCTTCAAAGCGAAGCTCGCCTGGATCTCCGAGGTGCCCTCGTAGATCGTCGTGATGATCGAGTCGGAGTGGTAGTGGCCGGCCGGCGACTCCGCCATGTAGCCGATGCCGCCGTGGATCTGGATCCCCTGGCGCGTCACGTGGTTGCTCGTCTCGGTCGCGTAGTACTTGCAGAGCGGCGTGAAGAAGCGGATGAGCTGCGTGTTGCGCTCGAGCTCCTCCTGGAGCGCCGTCCGGTCGGCGCCGTTGCTCCCGGCGTCGAGATGCCGGCGGATCGCCTCCGTCATGTCGATCAGGGCGCAGGTCCGGTAGAGGAGGGCGCGCGCGGCCTGGATGTTGATCGCCATGAGCGTCAGCATCGACTTCACGAGCGGCTGCTCGATGATCGGCGCGCCGAACTGCACGCGCTCGCCCGCGTAGCGGCGCGCGTCGCGGTATGCGGCCTCGGCGATGCCGAGCGCCTGCGCCGCGACGCCGAGCCGCGCGTTGTTCATGAGGTCGAGCATCGCGCGGAAGCCCGCCCCCTGCGTGCCGAGGAGGAACGCCTCGGCGTGCTCGAACTCGACGACGCACGTCGGCGACCCGTGGATCCCCATCTTCTTCTCGACGCGCGCGATCCGGACGCCGTTGCGCGTGCCGTCCGGCAGCGTCCGCGGGCAGAGCATCAGGGAGAGCCCGTGCGTCGTGCCCTTCGACTGGTCGAAGGTCGCGGCGTCGCGCGCGAGGACGAGGTGGACGGGCGCGCCGCCGTTCGTGATGAAGATCTTCTCGCCGTCGATGAAGTAGCGGCCGCTCTCTTCCGTGACGCGCGTGAGGATGCCGCCCAGATCCGAGCCGGCCTGCGGCTCGGTGAGGTCCATCGAGCCCTGGAGCTCGCCCGAGACGAAGCGGGGAAGGTAGCGGCGCTTCAGCTCTTCGCTCCCGTACTTCTCGAGGTCGAGCGCCGTGCCGGCCTGGAGCCCGATGATCGTCATGAGGCTCGGGTCGGCGCGCGCCACCATCTCGAGGAGGGCCGAGTTGACGAGCGCGGGAAGGCCGTAGCCGCCGTAGTCGGGCGACAGCATGAGACAGAGGAGACCCGCCTGGCGGAGCTTCTCGTAGCCCGCGGCGATGTGCGGCGGCACGACGACCTCGCCGTCCTCGAGCCGGACCTCCTCGTGCCAGTGGGGGCGCGCCGCCTCGGCGATCTCCCGGCAGATCTCGCCCGCGGTCGAGAGGACGCTCTTGTACGTCTCGACCTCCTCGGCCGGCTTCACGTCCAGGCCGCGCAGGCGGAAGTATCGCGCCCAGTCGAAGCGGTGATCGATGAAGAGCTGCATGTCGCCGTGGAAGAACGTGTCCGCCATGGCGACGATGCTATCACCCGGTCCCGTGGATCGGGAGCAGACGGAGGTCAGGCCCGGGCGAGGTTTCGCGCCGCGGCGGCGACCCCCTCGACGTCGAGGCCGTGGATGCGGAGGAGCTCCGGGTAGGGCGCGACCTCGGTACAGAAGACGTCCCGGATGCCGACCCGGGCGAGCCGTCCCCTTCCGAGCTCAGCGAGCACTTCGGCGACGGCGCCCCCCAGGCCGCCCGCGATCGAGTGCTCCTCGACGGTGAGGAGCCGTCCAGTCTCCCGCGCCGCCCGCTCGACCGCGCCGCGGTCGAGGGGCTTCACGGTGTGGACGTTCAGGACGCGCGCCTCGACTCCCTCGGCGGCGAGCGTCCCTGCGACCGCGAGGGCCGTCGCGACGGTGCTCCCGGTGGCGAGGATCGCGAGGTCCGCCCCCTCGCGCATCGTGACCGCCTCGCCGACGCGGAAGGGCGCGTCGTAGCCCTCGATCGGCGCGAGGAAGCCGAGCCGGACGTAGACGGGGCCGTCGATCGCCGCGGCGGCGCGGACGCATCGGAGGGCCTCGCCCGGGTCGGCGGGCGAGAGGACCGTCATGCCGGGGATCGTGCGGAGGAGAGCCAGGTCCTCCATCGCGTGGTGCGTCGCGCCCCACGCGCCGGCCTCGAGGCCCGCGAACGGCGCCAGGAACTTCACGCGGTTGCGGTTGTAGGCGCAGTCGTCGCGGATCTGCTCGAACCCCCGCATGGAGAGGAAGGGCGCCATCGCGATCACGAACGGCAGCATCCCCGCGTGCGCCATGCCGGCGGCGACCCCGACCAGGTTCTCCTCGCTGATGCCGAGGTCGAAGTGGCGGTCGGGGAAGCGCGCCGTGAAGGCGCCGATCGGCCCGAAGTCCTGCGTGAGGAGGACGACGTCGGGATCCGCGTCGGCGAGCTCCGCGAGGACCTCGGCGGACGAGAGCGCCGTGAAGTAGCCGCTCATCGCGCCGCCTCGAGCGCCGCGAGCGTCGCCCGCGCCTCGTCCTCGGAGAGGGACGTGTAGTGCGCGCGCGAGGTTCCCTCGACGCCGGGCACGCCCTTCCCCTTCACCGTGCGCGCGACGATCGCGGTCGGCCCCTTCGCGGCGGGAACGGCGGCGAGCGCGGCGACGATCGCGCGCATGTCGTGGCCGTCGATCTCGTGCACGTTCCACCCGAAGGCGCGCCACTTCGCGCCGAGCGGCTCGAGCGGCATCACGTCGTCCACGGCGCCGCCCGCCTGGAAGCCGTTGGAGTCGACGATCGCGACGAGCCGCTCGAGGCCGAAGCGCGGCGCCGAGAGCGCGGCTTCCCACACCGTGCCTTCCTGGCACTCGCCGTCCCCGAGGAGCACGGCCGTCCGCGCCCCGGTCTTCCGGAGCCGCTCCGCGAGCGCGATCCCGATGCCGACGGAGAGCCCGTGCCCGAGCGAGCCCGTCGCGAACTCGACACCCGGCGCCCGGCGCGTCGGGTGCCCCGCGAGCCGGCTCCCCGGCATGCCGGACGTCGGCAGCTCCGCGGCGTCGAGGACGCCGCGCTCGACGAGGCAGGCGTGGAGCGCGTGGACCGCGTGCCCCTTGCTCAGGATGAAGTGGTCGCGGGGTCCCGCGCTCTCGTCGAGCCGCAGCCAGTGGAAGAAGAGCGCGGCCATCAGGTCCGCGCACGACATCGCGCCGCCCAGGTGAGCGAACTGCGCCGCCGCCACGGTCACGACATGGCGGCGCAGCACGGCCGCGCGCCGGACGAGGGCGGGAACGGGGTCGTCGGCCATGGCGCCCGGGTTGTAGCGCCGTCGGCGGGGGAGGGGAAGGTTCGCCGTGGCTCGGGAGGTCGGTGGGCGCACGCATCCTCCCGCCAGCGCGCGGACCAGGAACGCCGCCGCTGCGGCGGTGACGACCCCGGTGACGGCCCAGCCCGCGGCGACGAGCGGGGCCGGCACCGGGGCGACCTCGCGCGTGGTCCGGTCCGTGGCGGCGAGCATCATGAAGACGAGGGTCACCGGCGTCGCGATCCCGCCGGCGATCGAGCCGTCGAAGAGAAGGCGGATCGGTGAGACGCCCGCGAGGCCGATCGTGGCCCCGGCGGCGAGCACGGGCAGGGCGAGGAGCGCCGAGCCGAGGGGCGCGATCGCGCCGACGACGGGCGCCCACCGTCCGGCGACCGGCGCGAGCGCCCGCGCGGCGTCGGCGGCGGTCGCGACGGGTTCGTGGCGCGCACCGAGCGTCGCGGCGGACGCGACGAGGATGAACCAGAACGACACGTCCGCGACGACCGTGCCGAGCACGGCGTCCGCCTGCACGGAGCCGAGGCGCTCGAGAGCTGGGCGCCCCTTCGCGACGGTGATGCTCTCCCAGACGTACGCGTACGCCGTGAGTGTGGTCCCGAGCAGCGCGACCGCGCCGTCGACGAACGGCGCCGACCACTCGACCTGCGGCACGACGGACGCGACCAGCACGTCGCGCCACGGCGGATGCGCGAGCACCGCCGCGGCCCCGAAGCCGAGGAAGAGGAGCGGCACGGCGACGAGCACGCGCTCCACGCGCTCCCACGTGCCGACGGGCATCGGCAGCGCACCCGCGACGGCCATGGCCGGCACGAGCCCGCGCTCGTGCACCGCGCCGGGCCGCGCGCTCAGCACCTGGACGATCGCGAGCATCGGCATGACGAGCACGACGAGGGGGGCGAGCGCGTAGCCCGTCGTCGAGCCGACGACGGCGAGGGATGCGACGACGACGCGCGGGCCGAGCGTGCCGCCGGCGGGCGGAAGCGAGCGAGCGGAGCGCGCGCCGCGAGATCCGCCGCGTTCATCCGCGAGCACGAGCTCGGGACGAAGGGCTCCTCACCGCCCCGGGCCGGGTTTACTCGCCCCGCTCGAGGCGCGTCGCGAGGCCCTTCGCGACCCGCACGTGGCCGCGCGCGATGCTGCCCCGGCCGAAGCGGGCGACGATGCGGTCGAGCGCCGCGTTCAGCGCGGCGCGCCGGCGTGGGTCGTCGGCGGCGAAGAGCGCGAGCTGCGTCGCATCCGCCGCCGCGATCCCGGCGGCGGCGACGCCGACGAGGCGCACCGGGCGCGCGGGCCGGTGCCTCGTCCAGAGCCGGAGCGCCGCCGCGGCGAGCGCATGCCCGTCGTCGGTCGGCTCGGGGAGCGTCGTGCGGCGCGTGAGGAGCGGAAACCTCCCGCCGCCCAGGCGGACGGCGAGCTTCAGCTTGAGGACGACGACGCGGGCGCGGACGCCGTCGTGCCGGAGCCGGCGCGCGACGGCCTCCGCGTGTGCGATGATCGCCGCCCGCACGCGCGTGTCGTCCCGCACGTCGGCCTCGAACGTCCCTTCCTCGCCGTAGGATCGCGCGTCCCGGTCCGGCGCGACGGCGCGCGGGTCCTCGCCCCGGGCGAGACGGACGAGGGGCTCCGCCGCCGGGCCGACGGCCGCCGCGAGCGTCGCCGGCGCGGCGTCCGCGAGCGCGCCGATCGTCGCGACGCCCGCCCGTTCCAGCGCGGCCCGCGTGACGGGGCCGACGCCCCACAGCCGCCCGACGGGGAGCGGGCGCAGGAACGCCGCGACGGCGTCCGGGGGCACCTCGAGGAGGCCGTCGGGCTTCGAGAGATCGCTCGCGATCTTCGCGACCATCTTCGTCGGGCCGATGCCGACGGACACCGCGAGCCCCGTCGCCGCGCGCACGCGGGCCTTCAGCAGCCGGCCGATCGCGAGGGGTGGGCCGAGGAGCCGCGTCGACCCGGTCACGTCGATGAACGCCTCGTCCAGGGAGAGCGGCTCGACGGCGGGGCTCACGGTCGCGAAGACGCGGCGCAGCTCCCCCGCGACGCGGCGGTACTTCGCCATGTCGCCCGGGAGGAAGACGGCGTGCGGGCAGCGCGCCCGCGCCTCCGCCGTCGGCATCGCGGAGCGGATGCCGAACGGGCGCGCCTCGTACGACGCCGCCGTGACGACGCCGCGCGCCGACGTGCCGCCGACGACGACGGGCCGGCCGCGCAGCTCGGGCCGGTCCCGCTGCTCGACGGACGCGTAGAACGCATCCATGTCGGCGTGCAGGATCACGGCCACGCGCCGACTACCGCACGGCCCGGGGCCGGCGCGCAAGCCGCGCCTCAGGGCGCGGCGCAGAGCGCCGACGTCGCGCCGGTCGGCACGTGCGAGCAGCCGACGCCGGACGTGCAGCGGTCGCGCGTGCACGCGTCGCCGTCGCTGCACGCGATGCTGCAGAGCGAGCCGCGGACGGGTACCGCGATGCGGACGCGCTCGTTCCCGCGGTCGGC
Source organism: Binatia bacterium (assembly GCA_035650655.1). Lineage (GTDB taxonomy): Bacteria > Desulfobacterota > Binatia > DP-6 > DP-6 > DASRHG01. Next base: position 7,357 of record DASRHG010000021.1, read on the forward strand.
GACGAGCAGCCGTCCGCCTGGGAGCGGGAGCACGTCGGTCGGGATCGTGAAGCGCGCCGCGAGCGCGTCGCCGCCCTCGCCGCCGTAGCCCGGCTCGCCGCTCCCGATGATCGTGGTGACCAGGGAGTCGGGGGAGAGCCGTCCGCGCACGTCGCGCGCGATCCGGCGAATCGCGCTGTTGCCCTGGTCGGCGACGAGGAGCGCGCCGTGCGCGTCGAGCGCGAGGCCGGTCGGCTTGTAGAAGGTCGCCGCGCTGGCGAAGCCGTCGTTCAGGTCGTCGGCGGGATCGCCGCCCGGGCCGTCGATCGCGCCCGTCTGCATGCCCGTGCCGGCGAGCGCGTGGATGATCCCGTCGGGCGTGACGACGCGGATCCGGTTGTTGCCGAAGTCGCTCACGTAGAGCGTGCCGTGGCGGCCGAGGACGAGGCCCGCGGGATTGCGGAGCCTCGCCGCGACGGCGGGCCCCTCGTCCCCGTCGTCGCCCGGCTCGCCCGTGCCGGCGAACGCCTCGATCGTCCCCGTGGCGGCGCGGACGACGCGGATGCGGTTCGCGTTCAGCTCGACGATGTACACGTCGCCGTTCGGCGCGACGACCGTTCGGAGCGGTGTGCCGAGCTGCGCGGCGCGGGCGGGGCCGCCGGTCCCGGCGTCGCCCGGTGGAGCGTCGCCGACGCCCGCGAACGCGTGCACGATGCCCTTCCTGTCGATGCGACGGACCGTGCACCCTCCGCGGGCGTCCCCGGCGTCCGTCACGAGGAGGTCGCCGTTCGGCATGACCGTCACGCCGGTCGGGCGGACGAAGGTCGCCGCCGCCGCGGGGCCGCCGTCCCCGCTCGAGCCGCGAGCGCCGGTGCCGGCGACGGTCGTGATCACCCGGTTCCGCCCGCGGCGCGCGATGCGTCGCACGCGGCCGTGGTTGTGGTCGGCGACGTAGACGCTCCCGTGCCGGTCGCGGGCGAGCCCGGTGGGCGCGGCGAGCACGGCCTCGGGCGCCGGCCGCCCGTCGCCCGTCGCGGCGGGATCCGCGGCGACGCCGCCGCCGGCGAAGACGTCGATGCGGTAGCGCACCCCGGCGGCGGGTGCGGCGGTGCACGCGAGGACGGCGAGCGCGACGAGGACGGAGCGAAGGTGCACGGCGGGGACCCCCGGGCGGTACGCAAGGCGCGTGCCGCCGCGCCGTGCGGCGCGTGCGTCCTCGCCGCCCGATCGTCGCACCCGCTCGCGACGGGTCGGGCGGCGCGCTGTCGCGCTTGCCGACGCCCGGAGGAGGCGGCGTTCAGCGCCGCCGAGGGAACCAGGCCTCGAGCCGGGCGAGGACGTCCGGGTCGCCTTCGACCCGGTAGCGGCCCTCGAGAAGGGCGCGTGCGCCGTCGAGCTCGCCCCGCGCGATCGCCGCCCACACCGCGTCGGGCGCGTGAATGGTGAGATCCGGGGCCGCCGCCCGGCCCTCGAACGCCTCGCATCGCCCCCCCGCGACCCGCACCCAGTACTCGCTCGGCGCGGCGCCGTCGAGGCAGAACTGGATCGTCGCGCGCGCGCCCCCGGCGGCCCGCCGGTCGAAGGCGAACGGCATCCCGAGGACGAGCGCTTCGGCGGTCGCCGGGAGGCTCCCGGGGACCAGACGGAAGTAGAGGGGCGTGAGCCAGAGCGGCGCGGGGACACCGACCAGGAAGACGAGGAGATTCGGATAGAGGAGCGTGAACCGCGGGTCGAGCGGCGCTGCGGCCGAGAGGACCGCGTTCGTCACGAAGATCGCGAGCCAGAGCGCCGCGGCGATCCGGTTGAGCGCGTGGAAGGCGGGAAGCCGCTGCTGCCAGGCGGGGACCTGCCGGCGCGCGTAGTAATAGGTGAAGGGCTCGCGGCCGAGCGCCGGCGGCACGAGCGCGGTGAGCGCGAACGCCGTCCAGAAGAGCGCGCCGAACTGGAGCCGGAAGAGCCGCACGACCGGCGCGAGGCGGGCGACGGCCGCCGCCGTCCCGAGCGCGAACAGCGCGAGGAGCGCCCAGTCGAATTGCTTGAGCTCGCCGCGGCTTCGCGCCAGCGCCATGTAGCCGACGTGGACGGCGAGCGCCGCGCCGACCGCCCACCGGACGCCGGCGCCCGCGAGCGCGACGTACGCGACGACGCCTAGAAGCGTGCCGAGGTGCATGAAGAAGAAGCGCGCCATCCCGGAAGCTCGCCGTCCAGCCGGTTGCCCCTTTCCTCTTCGCGCCGGCACCTTCCACCGATCCCGCCGCCGGTGCAACCTTCGCCCCCGCGTCCGGCCGCGCCGTCCGCGGACGGCCGGGCCCTTTCCGTCCCGCGGCGTTCTCTGCGATAACGGCCGCCATGACGGGCGTGCGTCTCGCGAATCGGAACGGCCGGGCGGTGGTCCTCGTCGACGGGGGAACGGTCGACGTGGAGCGAGCGTCGGGCGGCCGTCTCCCCGCCGATCCCAGCGCAGCCCTGCGGGCCTGGGATGCGCTGGCGGAGTGGGCGCGCGGCCGGCGCGCCGGCGACGCCGACGCGGCGCTCGACGAGCGCGCGCTCGGCCCGCCCGTCCCGCGGCCGGCGAAGGTGTTCGCGATCGGCCTCAACTACCGCGAGCACGCCCGCGAGGCGCACCTCGAGCTGCCGAAGCAGCCGATGGTCTTCACGAAGTTCCCGAGCTGCCTCGTCGGGCCGCGCGCGGACGTCGTCCTCTCGTCCGCGTACTGCGACTGGGAGGTGGAGCTCGTCGTCGTCGTCGGACGCGGCGGCCGCCGCATCCCGGAGGCGCGCGCGCTCGAGCACGTGGCCGGCTACATGGTGGGACAGGACGTTTCCGATCGCCGCCTCCAGTTCAGCGACCAGCCCGCGCAGTTCTCCCTCGGCAAGTCGATCGACACCTTCGGGCCGACGGGCCCCGCCGTCGTCTCGCTCGACGCCGTCCGCGACCCGAACGACCTCGCGCTCAGCTGCGACGTCGGGCGCGAGCGGATGCAGGACGCGCGCACGAGCGACATGATCTTCCCCGTGCCGGCTCTCGTCGCGTACCTCTCCGCGCACTGCACGCTCGAGCCCGGCGATCTCGTTTTCACCGGCACCCCGGCCGGCGTCGGCTCGACGCGGACGCCGCGCCGCTACCTCTGCGCCGGCGAGGTCGTGACGAGCACGATCGAAGGGCTCGGGACGATGGTGAACCGCTGCGTCGAGGCGCCGCGTGAGCAAGCCGACCCGAGGTGCATCGCGGCTCGGCCGTCCTAGCGGGCGAGCACGAGCTTGAACGGCCGCCGCTCGACGCGGTGGCGCGGGCGGTGCGCGAGCAGCGCCTCGCATCCCGTCCCCGCGAGCGCGCGGTCGACCGCCCGCCGGGCACCGGCGTCGAGCCCCGTCCAGACGTCGAGCACGCGCTGGACCATCCAGAGCGTGTAGGACGTCGTGAGCCGCTCGACCTCGACGCCGCGGAGCCGCGTGCGGTGCGTCCCGACGCCCCGCGGCGGCTCTTCGCCGGGGCGTGCGCCGTCCGCCCAGTCGTCGACGGCACGGGCGCACGCGAGGATCGGCGGCACCGCGTCGGCGCCGACGAGCCCGAGGAGCCGGAGGAGCGTCGGCGCGAGCGCGTCGTCCGCGAGCCAGGCGCCGGACGCGTCGGGATCCGGATGGTTCATCCGCTCGATCCAGTGGCAGACGCGCGGCGCGCGCTCGCGGAGGAGACGGCCGGGGACCGCGTCGAGGTAGAGGTGCGCGTAGAGCGGCCCCATGAGCGCGCAGTCGGCGAGCGAGGGCCGGCCCCCGAGGAGGTAGGGATGCTCGCCGAGATGCGCCTCGAGGATCGCGAGCAGGTCGTGCGTGTGCGCCTCGATCGCGGGCGCCGTCGAGGCGGCGACGCCGGTCAGCCGGACGAAGCCCTTGACCGCGTCCGCGAACCGCTGCGCACGCCCGCCGTCGCCGGTCGTCGCCGCGAAGTCCGCGCGCGCCTTCGCCTCGCTCTCGGGAAAGCTCCACCGGAAGTGCAGCGCCGGCAGGACGAGGAACTCGTCCACCCAGATCTCGACGAGATAGCTCGCCAACCGCTGCACCGGCGAGCGCGGGTAGAGCGGAGGCTCCGGAAACCGCCGCTCGAGCGCGTCCAGGATGTCGCTCGAGTCCTGCCACGTGTCGCCCTCCGGCGTGACGACGACCGGGATCATTGCGAGCCCGGTCCGCGGGACGATCACGCTCCGGTACGCCGCAGCCGTCGCGAGCAGCTCGACGTGGGGCACCCGCTTGTACCGGAACGCCGGGCGCACCTTCGCCGAGAAGTACGACACCTCGCTCGCGTAGAGCCGGAACACCTCGTCGCGCACCGCCATGCCGCCATCGGCCACACCCCACGCGCCGAGTCAACGCGCGCGGGCCGATGCCGGCGCGCCGCGCGACGAATCGGGCCTAGCCGGGGGCCTAGCCGGCGGACGCCCGCGCCTCGGCGAGCGTCGTCGCGGCGACCCGGCCCCGCACCTGCGCCAGGTGGCGCTCCTCCTCGGCGAGCGCGCGGCCGAACTCGTTCGCGAGCTCGTCGTGCCCGAGGGTGCGCGCGAGGTCGATCAGGAGCCACCAGCCGTCGTTGTCCGTGAGCTCGGCGACGAGGAGCGCGTCGAGCGACTGCGCGAGGTCCGTCCGCGGATCGATCACCTTGAGGACGCCCGAGCTCTCCACGGCCGCGACATCGGCCGCCGGCGTCTGCGCCGTCGGGTCGGCGCCGAGCCGTGCGAAGGCGCGGGCGAGCATCGCCAGGTGGCTCGCCTCCTCGCGCAGGAGCGTCTCGAGCTTCGCGCGCGTCGGGCCCTCGGGCCGCTCGCCGAGGGCGGGCGGCCTCGCGAGCAGCACCTGATCTCGCTCGCGCCGGAGATCATCTCCTTGCCGTCCCGCGGTGACGCGGCGATGCCGGTGCGGTTGTGGCCCATGTGGGTCGACTTCATGCGAGCGCCTCCTGCCCGGCGGCGTGCGCGGCCGGCTCGTGCGCGAGCTCCGTGGCGGGCGTCCACCGCCAGCCGGCGGCGACCGCCTCCGACGGGGACCTGTCGCGGTTCAGCTGCTCGCGCTGACGACGAGAACGCAGCGCGACGTGGCGGAGGCGACCGCGACGCGGGCGGGGACGAGGCTTCGCGCGTGCCGGCGCTTCCTCGGGCGCGCTCGCGCGTCCCGAATGCGCCCGATCGCGCAGAGGCTCGCGCTCACGTGCGCGGCCACGACGTCGGCCAGTGCGGGTGCCAGGGCCGCTCGCGCTCGAAGGCGCGGGCGGCGCGGAGGACCACGTCGTCGCGGTGGCGCGGGCCGACGATCTGGAGGCCGACGGGCAGACCCGCGCGCGAGAAGCCCGCGCGGACGCTCGCCGCGGGGTGCCAGGAGAGGTTGAAGGGGATCGTGAAGGCGGCGACGCCGGCGGGCGGCAGCGCGCGGCCCTCGATCTCCGTCGGAAAAGGGCCGCGCGCGGGCGGCGGGTCGAAGGGCACGGTCGGCGTCAGGAGAAGGTCCACCTGCGCGAAGACGTCCGCGCACCACTCCGAGAGGCGTGCGCGGGCCTCCGCGAACCGTCCCCACCACTCGGACGTCACGCGCGACGCCGCCTTCACGCCCGCGATGAACGCGCGCCCGAACTCCGCCTCGCGCGCCGGGAGGAGAGGGGTGAGACGCCCCGCCAGCTCGAAGGCGCCGATCAGCCCCCACTCGCGTCCGAGCGATGGCGGCCCGCCGGCGATCGGGACGATGCGGTGGCCGAGGCGCTCGAAGACGCGCACCGCGTCCTCGACGACGGCCGCGACGTCGGACTGCACGACCGCGTATCCGAGGTCGGGCGACCAGCCGACGTAGAGCCCGCGCGGCAGCGGCTCGGCGAGCGCAGCGGCGTACGAGAGCCCGGGATGCGGAAGGCTCTTCGGGTCGTCGGGTGACGGGCCGACCACCTGGTCGAGGAAGAGCGCGGCGTCCTCGACCGTCTTCGTGAGGGGGCCGACCACGGACGTGTCGCCGTACCACCAGCGCTCGAACGGGCCGCGCGGGATGCGGCCGTAGGACGGCTTCAGGCCGAACGCCCCGGTGAAGCTCGCCGGGATGCGGATGGACCCGCCGCCGTCGCTCGCCGTGACGAGCGGAAGGACGCCGCCGGCGAGCGCCGCCGCCGAGCCGCCGCTCGAGCCGCCGGGGCTCCGCTCGAGGTCCCACGGCGACCGCGTGACGCCGAAGAGCAGGTTCTTCGTGATCGCGGTGTAGCCGAACTCGGGCGTGTTCGTCTTGCCGACGACGATCGCACCGGCCGCCTTCAGGCGCGCGACCTGCGTCGAGTCGCGCGTCGCGACGTTCGTCCGGAAGGGCACGGACCCTTCCGACGTCACGAGGCCGGCGGCGTCTTCGAGGTCCTTCACGCCGAAGGGCACGCCCTCGAGCGGGCGCGCTTCGCCGCGCGCGATGCGCGCCTCGGCCGCGCGGGCGTCGTCGAGAAGCGCGTCCCGGTCGTGGAGCGCGACGACCGCGTTCAAGTCGGCGTGCGTCGCGTCGATCCGGTCGAGGACGGCCTCCATGAGCTCCGTCGGAGAGGCTTCGCGCCGCCGGAGCGTCGCCGTGAGCTCGGTGAGCGTCGTGTCGAGGAGCGGGTGCGCCATGGCGCCGGACCATAGCGGCTTCGCTCGCTGGCGGCGAGGGCGACGCGCCGCCCTCGCCCGGGAAGGGGATTTCCCGCGGTCGCGGGCGCGCTAAGTTGCGAGGAGGAGGCTCGACATGGAAACGCGTGCACGGATTGCGGGCCATCCGATCCACCCGATGCTGATCCCCTTTCCGATCGGGCTCTGGGTCTTCTCGCTCGCCGCGGACATCGCGGCGCGCGTGAGCGGTGATGCGGCGTGGCTCGGGATCGCGTACTGGACGATGCTCGGCGGCACCGTCGGCGCGCTCCTCGCGGCGATCCCCGGGCTGATCGACTACTTCGCGCTCACCGAGGCGCGCGCCGTCCGCATCGCCACCATCCACCTGACGCTGAACGTCGCGATCGTGGGGCTCTTCATCGCGAACCTCGTCCTCCGCTCGATGGGCCGCGGCGGGATGGCGACCCTCCCGATCGTGCTCTCCGCGGTGGGCGTTGGCCTGCTTCTCGTCTCCGGCTGGTTCGGCTGGGAGCTCATCTATCGCGAGGGCGTCGCGGTCGAGCCGGAGATCCGACTGCGGAAGGCGGCACACAAGGGCGCGGCGTAGCCCGAGTGCGCGCGCGGCCGGTCAGGCGTGGATCGGCGGCCAGCGGTCGCGCCACGGCGCGGCCGCCTCGAGCGCGGCCGCGACGCGGAGGAGCAGGTCCTCGCGGCCGTAGGCGGCGACGAGCTGTGCGCCGAGGGGGAGGCCGTCTGCGCTCCAGTGGAGCGGGAGGGAGATGGCGGGCTGGCCCGTCACGTTGAAGGGGAGCGTGAAGGTGACGAGCGCCCCGGCGCGCATGAAGGCCGCGAGCGCGTCGTCGCCGGTGGCGACGAGCTCGCCCAGGCGTGGCGGCGGGGCAGGAAGCGTCGGCGTGAGGAGAAGGTCGAACCCGTCCGCCCACCATGCCGCCATCCGCCGCGTGAAGGCGTGGAGGTACTCGACCGTCCGGACGTAGTGCACCGCCGTCACCGGGCGTCCCAGCTCCGCGACCGCCCAGATCATCGGCTCGACATCCCGCGGGCCGATCGTCCGCCCCGTCCGCTCGCTCCAGAAGGCGAGGTCGCGCGCCGTGCCGGCGGCGACGATCGTGAGCGACGCCTGCGAGAGCTCCGCCTCGTCGAGCGCCGCCGGATGCGCCTCCTCGACCCGGTGGCCGAGCGACTCGAGGAGCCGCGCGGTGCGGTCGACGACCGCGACGCACTCGGGGTCGAGCGTCCCGCCGACGGGCACCCGCCGCATGCACCCGACGCGGAGCCGTCCCGGGGCCGTGCCCACCTCGTCGCGGTATGGGCGCGCGGGCGGCGGCGCCACGTACGGGTCGCCCGGTACGTAGCCGGCGACCGCGTCGAGCATCGCGGCGGTGTCGCGCACGCTCCGCGTGACGACGTGCTCGACCGCCATGCCCGCCCACGACTCGCCGAGGTCGGGGCCGAGCGACGTCCGGCCGCGCGACGGCTTCAACCCGACGAGCCCGCACGCGCTCGCGGGGATGCGGATCGACCCGCCGCCGTCGTTCGCGTGCGCGACGGGCACCATGCCGGCGGCGACCGCGGCCGCGGACCCGCCGCTCGATCCGCCGGGCGAGTGATCGGGTTTCCAGGGGTTCCGCGTCGGCCCGTACGCCTCGGGCTCCGTCGTCGGCACCGGGCCGAGCTCGGGGACGTTCGTCTTGCCGAGCGTCACGAGCCCCGCCGCGCGGAATTTCGCCGCGAGGTAGGTATCGTGCGGCTCGGTCCAGCGGAGATCGCGGAGGAGCCGCATGCCGGCGTGATACGGGTCGCCGGCCGAGTGGCAGACGAGGTCCTTCAAGAGGAACGGCACGCCGCGGAACGGGCCGTCGGGCAGCGCGGGCGAGTCGGCGGCGGCGCGCGCCTTCTCGAAGAGCGGCGTGATGACGGCGTTCAGCCGCGGGTTCACCCGCTCGATGCGCGCGATGGCGGCGTCGACCAGCTCGCGCGGGCTCGCCTTCCGCCGGCGGACGAGGTCGGCCTGCGCGGTCGCGTCGAGGCGCGCGAGCTCGTCGGGCATGCCGGACGCTACGATGATCGGCGCCCGTTCGTCCAGCGGCCCGCGGCGAGAAACTCGACCAGGACCCCGGCGAGCGCGTCCGGGACCTCGAGGTGGGGATGGTGGCCGGAGCCCGGGAGCGTCACCCGGCGGGCCCGCAGGACCCGGAGGCGGTCCGCGACGTCGGAGGCGTCCAGGCGAAGCGCGCTCTCCGCCCCCTCGACGTAGAGGACCGGACACGCGATGCGGCGCCAGAAGGCGGCCGCCTGGGCCCGCGAGTACGGCTGGGGCGTCGTCGTCCGGTGGAGCGGGTCGAACTTCCAGGCGCGCCGCCCGTCGTGCTCGCGCGTCCCGTGCCGCGCCATGTGCGCGGCCACGTCGGCCGAGAAGCGCGGGAACCGCTCGCGGAGACGCGCCGCCGGGTCGTCGCCGGCGAACGCCACGCGGGCGCCGCGTCCGACGCGCTCGAGGCCGGCGAGCCAGGCGGCGAACCGCGCCGGCGCCGTCTCGGGCCCTGCGTCCGGGGGGCCGAGCGCGTCGACGGCGACGAGCGCCGCGACGCGCTCGGGCTCCGTGCCGGCGTAGACGAGCGCCGCGCTCGCCCCCATCGAGTGCCCGACGAGCGCCACCCGTCCACCGAGCGCGCGCACGAGGAAGGCCAGGTCCGCGGTGTAGTCGGCGAAATGGTAGTAGCCGCCGGCGCCGATCCACTCCGAGTCGCCGTGCCCGCGCCAGTCGAGCGCGAGGACGCGGTGGCCCGCGGCGGCGAGCCGGGGGGCGACGAAGTCCCACGCGTGCGCGTGCTCGAGGAATCCGTGCAGGAGGAGCACGACGGAGCGGCCGCCGCCCCAATCGAGCAGGTGGTGGCGGAGCCGGTTCGCGGTGACGAAGCGGTCGGTCGGCGTCATGGCGCACCGGCGCGGCGGGACGGTGCCTCGCCCGCGCGCGGCGTGTCAAGCGACCGCGCCTGCCGGCCGGCGCCGTCGCTTGACCGGGCGCCGCGCGCTGTGGCCATCTGCCCGCATGAAGCACGGCTTCCGCGTCGCCGACAGCGACATGCACGTGCTCGAGCCGCCGGACCTGTGGCAGCGCTGGATCGATCCCGCGTGGCGTCACGCGGCGCCGGTCGGCTTGACGGAGCTTCGCCGCGACATGCGCGTCAAGGTGAAGTCGCACGTCGTGCTGCGGATCGGACGCGTGCGGGCGGCGAGCCCGGGCGCGGCGTGGAGCGCCGAGCAGGACCGCGTGTACGCGCGGGCCGAGGAGCGCGGCTGGGATCCGACGTCGCAGCGCGAGGCCATGGAGGCCGAGGGGCTCGACGTGGCGGTTCTCTTCCCGAGCCGCGGCCTCTTCGTCCTCGGGCTCGACGCGCCGGAGGCGATGGGCGTCGACGGTCTCGAGCCGGACTTCGCCGCGGCCATCGCCCGAGCCTACAACGACTGGCTCGCCGATTTCTGCAAGGCGGCGCCCGACCGCTTCTTCGGCGCGGCGATGGTGGCGCCGCACGACGTCGCCTCGGCGGCGAAGGAGGCGCGTCGCGCCGTCGAGACGCTCGGCATGAAGGCCGTCTTCCTGGCTCCCGGCTGCGTGAATCGCCGCCCGTGGCACGACCCGTACTACGATCCGCTCTGGGCCGAGTGCGAGCGTCTCGGCGTGCCGATAACGTTCCACGGCGGCGGCCAGACGTTCCTCCGCCCGGACTTCTCGCTCGAGGTGCTCGACAAGCTCGCGATGTGGCACACCATGAACCAGCCGCTCGGCGTCATGACCGTCGCCGTGAGCCTCTGTGCCGGCGGCGTGCTCGAGCGCTTTCCGCGGCTCCGCGTCGGGCTCCTCGAAGGGAACTGCGCGTGGGCGCCCTGGCTCTTCCACCGCCTCGACGAGCACTGGGAATGGGTCGGCCGGTACGAGGTGCCCGACTGCAGGCGGAAGCCGTCGGAGTACTTCCGCGCGAGCTGCTTCCTCGCGGTCGAGGCCGACGAGGCGCCCGTCCGGCAGTACGTCGAGTGGTTCGGCGACGACAACCTCGTCTTCTCGACGGACTATCCCCACGCCGACTCGAAGTACCCGCACGCGGTGGAGGCGTTCCTCCGGCTCCCGCTGGGCGAGCGCTCCCAGCGCAAGATCCTCTGGGACAACTGGGGGCGGCTCTACCCGATCCGGCTTCCCGACCGCGCCGCCTGAGCCCCGCGGAAGCCGTGTGGGGTGCGAGGTCCCCGCCTGGGGTGCCGAAACGCCCCCCACCCATAGTATGAGCGCTCACGTGGCGCCCGCGAGCAGCGACACCCGGTACGACGTCCGGCCCTACGTCCGCGAGCATCTCCAGCGCGCCTTCGGCTGGAGCCGCCGGGTCGTCGCGTCGGTCCTCGTCTTCGCCTGGCTCTTCACCTGGCTCGGCGTCTATCGCATCGACCTGCGGGTCTTCACGACGATCCTCGTCGTCGCTTTCGGCACGCACGCCGTCCTCCAGCGCCTGTTCGTCCGCGTGCGGAACGAGGAGCGCTTTCTCTTCCTCGACGCGTTCCTGAAGTGCCTGCTCGTCACGGCGACGCTCTGGGTCTGGGGCGGCTCGGAGGCGGGGCTCGCCGCGATCTTCTACGTCATCCCGATCGTCTACCATTCCGTCACCCGCAGCCGGCGCCAGATCTTCCTCACGGCGAACGTCGCCGCGACGCTCTGGGCGGCGCTCCTCGCGCTCGAGTACTTCGAGGTCCTGCCGTTCCGGACGGTGTTCGGGTTCGGCAGGCCGCCGACGCTCACCTACGTCGGGTTGGCGCTCGGCCTCTTCCTCGAGCTCAACGTGATCGCGTCCGTCTGCGACGCCGTGTCCCGCACGTTCGCGGAGACCGCGAAGCAGGTCGAGCGCGCGAACGCGGCACTCGCGGAGAAGAACCGCGCCCTCGAGCGGAAGCAGAACGAGCTCGAGGAGCGCGTCGCGGAGCGGACGCGGTCGCTCGCGCACGCGAACCACGCGCTCGCCGAAAAGGCGCGCGCGCTCGAGGAGCGGCAGGAGGACCTGAAGGCCTTTATCTACGCCGTGACGCACGATTTGAAGAGCCCGCTCACGAACATCCTGCTCGGGGCCGACATCGTGCTCGACCGCGAGGGGGTGACGCTCACGGCGGCGGGCCGCGAGGAGCTCGTGCGCGTCGCGCGCATGGCGGCGCACGGCGAGGCGATGATCCAGGACCTCCTCGGGCTCTTCCAGATCACCTCCGAGCCCGAGGAGCCGGGCTGGGTCGACCTCGACGCGCTCGTCGGCCACGCGCTCGACACGCTCAGCTCCGAGATCGCGCGCAAGGCGATCGAGGTCGAGGTCGCGCCCCTCCCGAGCGTGTGGGGTCAGGCCGGGAAGCTGCGCCACGTGGTCGCGAACCTGCTCGGGAACGCCGTCAAGTACGTGGAGCGCGGCCGGGGGCGGATCGAGGTGCGTGGCGTGGCCGAGGACGGCTCGGTCGTCGTCTGCGTCGCCGACAACGGCATCGGCATCCCGGCGCACTACCAGAAGGCGATCTTCGAGCTGTTCGGCCGGGTGCCGGGTCAGCGCGCCGTCGTCGACGGGCAGGCCGTCGACGGTACGGGCGTCGGGCTCTCGATCGTGAAGCGCATCGTCGAGGCGCACGGCGGAACGGTGTGGGTCGAGTCGGCGGCGGGCGCCGGGGCTCGCTTCTTCGTGCGGCTGCCCGCGGCGCCGGGGGCGGACGGCGACGGCCGTCCTTGACAGATCGCGCGCCGGACGAAAAGGTCCTCGGGTGCTCAACGCGCTCCTCGCCCCCTACCGCGCACCGCTCTTCCTTTCCTTCGGCGTCGGTGCGCCGCTCGTAAGCATGGCGGCGTTCGCGCTTTTTGCCGGGCCGCTCACCTGGCTCGCCGCCGTCGACGCCCCCACGCTCCGACGCTGGCGCATTCAGAAGCGCCCGCCGCGCGCGCAGCAGCTCGTCGGGCCGTCCCTCCGGAGCTGGGCCACGAACAACCTCTGGGCGCTCGCCGGGAACTTCCTCGCCTGGCCGCTCCTCGCCCGGTCGGGAATCCACGGCGGGCCGCTCCCGTCGTGGTGGACGATCGCGCTCCAGCTCCTCTTCTTCGTCTACCTCGACGACTTCCTCTACTACTGGTTCCACCGCGCCATGCACGCCCCGTGGCTCTACAGGCGCATTCACGGCCGGCATCACCGCATCGTGACGCCGTGGGCGGTGACGGACCACTACATGCACCCGCTCGAGTACGGGCTCACGGGCGCGGTCGCCGTCGTCGGGCCGCTCCTCGTGGGCGCACACGTCGTCACCGTCTGGCTCTGGTTCGTCGTCCGGCAGTGGGAGCCCGCCGAGGGGCACTCGGGTTACGACCTTCCGTGGACGCCGACGCACTGGCTCCCGGGCAACGACGGCGCCATGCACCGCGACGTCCACCACGCGCGCGTGCGCGGCAACTACGCCGGATACCTCACGCTGTGGGACGGCGTGTTCGGAACCTGCGCGCGCGGCTACGCCGAGGAGCTGGCGGCGCGCGGCGCGCCGCGGGCTGCGGCCGCGTAGCGGCGGCTATGCGGCGAGCGCGTCGGCCGCGGGCGCGAGCGCGAGCCGCAGCACCTGGTCGACCGTCTCGACGGGATGGAAGCGCAGCTCGCTTCGCACGTCCGCCGGGACGTCCTCCAGATCCGCCCGGTTGCGCTCGGGCAGAATCACCTCGCGAAGGCCGGCGGCGTGCGCGGCGAGGATCTTCTGCTTGACGCCGCCGATCGGGAGCACGCGGCCCTGGAGCGTCACCTCGCCTGTCATGCCGACCGAGTGCTTCACCGGGCGCCCCGTCAAGAGCGACGCGAGCGCCGTCACCATCGTGACGCCCGCGCTCGGGCCGTCCTTCGGGATCGCCCCGGCGGGGACGTGGACGTGGAACTCGCGGCGACGGAAGGCCTGCTCGTCGATGCCGAGCTCCTTCGCGTGGCTGCGCACGTACGTGAGGGCGATCCGCGCCGACTCCTTCATGACGTCGCCGAGCTGCCCGGTCAGGACGAGCCCGTCGCCGTTCGGCATCGCGGCCGCCTCGACGAAGAGAACGTCGCCGCCCGTCGGCGTGACCGCGAGGCCCGTCGCGACCCCGGGCACGGCGGTGCGGGCCGCGGCCTCCTGGAAGAACTTCGGGCGCCCGAGCGCCTCGCGGAGCGTGGGGACGCCGATCGTGACGGGCGGCGTGGCGTCGCCGGACGCGATCCGCGTGGCCGTCTTCCGCAGCACGGTGCCGAGCTCGCGCTCGAGCTGCCGGACACCCGCCTCCCGCGTGTAGTCGGCGATCACGGTCCGCAGGACGGCGTCGTCCACGACGACCTCTTCTGCGCGCAGCCCGTTCCGCTCCACTTGCCGGGGCCAGAGGAAGCCGCGCGCGATCTGGAGCTTCTCCTCGACGGTGTAGCCGTCGAACCGGATCACTTCCATGCGGTCGAGGAGCGGGCCCGGGATCGTGTCGGCGACGTTCGCCGTCGCGACGAAGAGCACGTGCGAGAGGTCGAGCTCGACGTCGAGGTAGTGGTCGCGGAAGGCGTGGTTCTGCGCCGGGTCGAGCACCTCGAGGAGGGCCGACGAGGGGTCGCCGCGCCAGTCGGCGCCGAGCTTGTCCACCTCGTCGAGCATGATGACGGGATTCATCGTCCCGGCGTCACGGAGCGCGCGGACGAGCCGCCCGGGCAGCGCGCCGATGTACGTCCGGCGATGGCCGCGGATCTCCGCCTCGTCGCGCACGCCGCCGAGCGACATGCGGACGAACTTGCGGCCCGTCGCGCGCGCGATCGACTCGCCGATCGACGTCTTGCCGGTCCCCGGCGGGCCGATCAGCGTGAGGATGACGCCCGAACGCCGGTCGTCCGGGACGCCGCGCTCGGCGCGGAGCTTCCGCACGGCGAGGTACTCGACGATGCGCTTCTTCACGTCGTCGAGGCCCGCGTGGTCGGCGTCGAGGACCGTCCGGGCGTGCGCAGGATCGAGGCGCTCCTCCGATCGCTTCGACCACGGCACCGCGAGGAGCCAGTCGAGGTAGGAGCGGATCATCGACGCCTCGGGGCTCTGCTCGCCCATGCGCTGGAGCCGCCCGAGCTCGCGCTCGGCCTGCGTCCGGACCGCCTCCGGCATACCGGCCTCGGCGATCTTCTTCCGGTACTCGTTCGTGACCGACGCGTCGTCCTCGCCGAGCTCCTTGCGGATCGAGTCCATCTGGCGGCGGAGGAAGTACTCGCGCTGCTGCTTCTGCGCGCCCGACTCGACGTCCTCCCGGATCCGCTTGCGGACCTGGAGCTCGGCGAGGCGGTCGCGCTGGTAGCCGAGCGCGAGCTTCAGGCGCTCGAGCACGTCGACCGTCTCGAGGAGGCGCACCTTCTGCTCGAAGCTCAGATCGGGGGAGTACCCCGCGGTGTCCGCGAGCGTGCCCGCGGTCGTGAAGGAGCGAACGAAGCTCGCGAGCCGGCCGTCGTCGCCGCGGAGCTCGAGGATCTCGAGCACCACCGCGCGGTATTCCTCCTCCAGGGCGCGGGTCCGGGCGGGCGGCGGGTTCTCGTCGGGGTGCGGAGTGACGTCGACGCGGAGGTGGCCCGCCTCGTCGGCGCGCGCGGCCCCCGCGCGCCCGCGGTGGAGACCCGCGAGCACGACGGCGGTTCCGCCGCCGGGCATGCGCACGCGCTCGACCACGTCGGCGACGACGCCCACGCGGGCGTAGCTGGTGCCGTGGCGGGGGACGAGGAAGACGCGCGATTCCTCCCCGACGTCGATGGGGAGGGTCACGGTCATGGTCGGGAAGACGACCGTGTCCTCGAGCGCGATCAGCCGCAGGCGGTCACGTTCCATGCCGGCGCGCGAAGGTAAGTCGCGGGAGCGCAGTGTCAACCCGCGGGGCGCGCCGTCGCACTCTCGTCGGAACGCCGCGGGAACCACCTGCGCGGCTCGTGAATCGTGCTTATGAAAAGGAGGACGATGACGGAACTGGTCGAAGACAAGGAGGACCGGACGCCGAGCGGCTTCGAGCCCGACACGATGCTCGCGTCGCAGTTCTTCGATCGCCTGCGCGGCCGCGAGCGGCGTGGCGAGTGGCACCTCATGGTCGCCATCCTCGAGGACGCGGTCAACGTCTACATGAAGCAGGCGGCAGCCGAGGATCCGCACCAGGCGCGGCTTTTCACCGAGGCCGAGGAGTGGATCGAGGCGCACGACCGCCAGTACGTCTTCTCGTTCGAGAGCATCTGCGACATGCTCGGGATCGATCCCGAGTACCTGCGCGGCGGACTTCGGCGGTGGAAGACGGCGGTGCGGGGGCGTGCGGGCGCGGAGCCGGCTCGTCGTGAGCCCGCAGGCGTGCCCGAGACGGTCGAGGGCGAGACCGGCGGCCTCCGCCGCGCGAGCGGCGGGAACTGAGCCCCGCCGTCAGTCCGCCCGCTCCGCCCTCGGATCCGCGGTCGAAGCCCGCTGAGTGACGGCTGGTCCCCGACCGGAGCGTCGCCGCCTTTCGAGGTCCGTCGGCTGCGTCAGCCTGCCAAGGTCCGGTCGTGCGGCGCGCGCGTCTCGATGGAGACGGGATGCCCCGCGCGCGCCTCGGCTTCCCCCCCCTTCGCGAGGGAGTGCAGACGGAGGCTCAGCGCGACGAGGAGCGTCCCCGACACGAACCCATAGGCGCCGATCCACAGCACGACGGCGAGAGCGCCCGCGCCCGGGAAGAGGAACAGCAGGATGCCGAGGATCACCGAGGCCGCGCCGCTCAGGCCGAGCAGCCATTCGTCCTCGATGACTTTCCGGAGCCGGATGGCGGCGCCCACCTCGAACGCGCCCGTGACGATCGCCCAGGCCGCGATCAGGTAGAGGAGCACGAACGCGGTGATGCCCGGCCACGCGAACGTGAGGATGCCGGCCGCGATCCCGGCGATTCCCTGCAGGACGAGCACCCACCACGGGTCCGGTCCGCGCCCGCGGATCGCCGTCCCGAGCGCGAGGATGCCGTCCGCGAGGGCGTACGCGCCCCACACGAGCACGAGCGCGGCGAGCGAGATTCCCGGGGCGATGACCGTGACGATGCCGAAGAGGAGGCCCGCGAGGCCGCGCAGCAGGACCACCCACCAGTTTCGCGCAACCGTCCGCCAGTCAACGACGTCGACGAGGACTCGCATGCGAATTTCTCCTCTCTTCCGGTCGATCTGCGAAGGTGCAGGGTGCATGCGGAGAGACCGAGGCCGGAATCCCCCACACGCGGCACGTGGCGACGGCGCCGCCGCGGATGGGATGTTCCGTGCCGCGCTCGGCCTCGCCCACGAAACCGCCCCCCGGCGCGTGGTTGGACCGAGGACCACGTGATCGCAGCCCCGCCTGCGCGGCTTGCGGGGTGGACGGTACGGCGGCGAGGGGTGCGGCCGGCGAGCCGCGGTGCCGCGCGGCCCTCGTGGATCTGATCGAAGCTCGCCGGCCCGCCCGCGTCACTCGAGGGGCTTCTGCTTCATGCAGGAGCACCCGCCGGGCGCCGTCTTCGTGTCCTGCGCGGCGCCGTGCCGGCGCTGCCGCGCGTCTGCCTCGGCGTTCCCGCACGTCCCGCAGCAGCCGCCACCCGGCATGCAGCCGCCCGCCTCGACGTTCGGCGCGGCCACGGCTTCGCGCGTGGCCGGCGCCGGCGTCGCGGGCGCGTCCGCCCCGCGGGCGGCGAGCGGCGGGCCGGCGAGCGCGGCGGTGACGGTGGCAACGACGAGCATTCGACGCATGCGATCCTCCGCGCCCCTTCTGACAGGCAAGGGTCGCGTGTCAACCGCCCGGGGGCTCCGCGGCACCGACGGGTCGAGGATCGGCGTCGGTCGTAGGCCGACCCTACGGGGCCCGGTTCCCGTCCGGGAGCCACCCGTGGGCCGCGAGGAAGCTCCGCAAGCGCGGGTCGTCCGTGGCGAGCGGCGGGAGCCACGTGCCGACGAGCGTGCGCTCCCACCAGACGCCATCGGCGTTCCCGGGGCGTGCGAAGGTGTAGCGGTAGAGGAGGGCGCGCACGTATCGCGGCGGGGCGTCGGGGAACGGGTCGCGCTCGAGGAGGGCGCGCACCGTGTCGTCCCCCTGGAGGAGCTTCCACACGAGGTGGAGCGTCCAGGGATACCGTGCGGGCGTCGACATCGCGGCGAACCAGAGCTGCCACGCCATCCGGTACTGGTATGGGGCCGCGAGGCACGGCCGCCGGTGCGGGTCGCCCGGCTTGCACGGAAACTCGTACTCGAGCCAGCGCGCGTCGTCGCCGAGCGTCTCGCCGCGCGTCCCCTCGAAGACGATCTCGTCCCGCTCCCGCCCGACCGTGCCGAACGCACCGTACGTGTTCACCAGGTCGAGGGGATCGAACGCCGTGTTCATCACCTGGCCGGGCGAGACGAGGTTCGCGACGGGCCGGATGCTCAGCACGGCGACGAGGACGACGAGCGCCGCCGTCGCTGCGCGCGCGAGCGGCGACGGTCGCGCGCGGGCGTGCGCGGCCGCCGCCGCCGCGACGAGGCGCCGAGGCAGGACCCGTGCGAGGGCCGCATCGTCGAAGCAGGCGAGGATCGGGACGATCGTGAGCCAGTTGAGGAAGGACAGGTTCCCGCTCACGATCAGGAAGAGCTGAAACGCGAGGAGAAGCATGCCCGCGATCGTCCGCGCGCGGCGCGGGCCGAAGACGAACCACGGGGCGGCGAGCTCCGCCACGTGGTTGAACGCGGCGCCCGCGCGATGGAACCAGGGCGGCATGAAGTGGAGCAGCGGGCTCACCGGATTCGGGATCGGCTGCGTCTCGTAGTGCCAGTAGAGGCAGGTGAGGTCGCGCCAGCACGGGTCGCCCCGCACCTTGATCAGGCCGGCGCCGAGCATGATCCGGAAGACGAGCCAGCGGAGCAGCCAGACGACGGCGGTCGGCGGCGGCCGGCTGGGGAAGGGACGCGGGTCGAGGAGCGGGCAGAGGAAGATCGCGAGGAAGCCGGTCTCGAGCAGCTGGATCTCCCAGCCGTACCCGTACCAGTCCTGACCGACGTGGACGTACGAGAGGTAGAGCACCCAGAGCGTCGCGAAGAGGATCGCGTTCCCGAAGCCGACGACGACCAGCCCCGCGAGCCCGACGCCGAACCAGGCGCCGGCGACGAGCGCGCCGTCCGGCGCGCCGAGCCAGAAGAGCGTCGGGAGCGCGCGGGCGGCTGCGGCGGGCGAGCCGAAGTGTGCCTGGACGCGGGGCAGGAACTGGACGACGGGCAGGAGGCCGTCGCTGCCGAGGAGGGGGAGCACCTGCCGGGCGAGGGCGAGGAACGCCACCAGGTACACGGCGCCGAGGAGGCGCAGGATCGCGAAGCGCGTGAGCCAATACGTGGGCTGCCCGGTCACGGCCGTCCTCCGCCGCCGGCGCGCTTGCCGGCGCGCCGCACCCGCGGTATCACGCGTGCAGCGCGCGCGGAGGGCGGCGGAATGCGGGGAGTGATCGTCGGAGGGCTCATCGTGCTCGTGGCCGGCGGCTGTCGCAGCCGGCCCCGCCCCGTGTACGAGTACGAGCCGCCGATCACCATCGTCAGACCCGGCCGTCCCGCGTCCGCCCCTGCAACGGGGACGACGGCCGCTGCTCCCGAGCCGACTCCCGCGCCGGCGCCTGCGTCCCCGCCGACGACGGTGCCGCGCCGCTCCCCCTGGCTCCACGGCGAGGCGCGGTAGGGACGACCGCCGTCGTCGTCGCTAGCGCCGCAGGTGGACCGCGAAGATGTTCCCGCGGTGGCGGAGGTACACCGCATCGCGCATGATGAGGCCCACCTCGACGCCGCCCGCGCCCTCGCCCTCGTGGAGCGTGACCGGACTCCCGTGGTTGATCGAGAGCGTGACGACGCGCTCGTCGGGATCCGCGGCGTAGACGAGCGAGCGCAGCCGGACGTGCGGCTCGCCGGGCGGCGGGGCGGGCGCTTCGCCCGAGCTCTCGGGCTCCTCGACGTCGGCCGCGTGGGGGCGCGACGCGCGCGGGGGAGCCGGCGGAACCGCGGCGACGGCGAGGGCGCTGGCGGCCACGCGCGCCCGCGGCGGCGGCTCGTTCGCGCGCGAGATCGCCAGGGGCGGCGCGGGGGCCGCGGGCGGGAGGACCGCCGCGTCGGCGGACGCGTCGATCGGCGCCGGGGGCGCGGGGCTGGGTCGGCCGCGCGTGAGCACCGCCGCGGCGAGCGCCGCGCCGAGGACGAGGGCGGCGGGCGCCCAGCGGCGGCGCGGCCGCCGCGGGTCGCCGCGCCACGCCCCGGCCCCGCGGGCGAGGGGGCCCGCGTTCTCGATCTCGCGGAGTGCCTCGAGGATCGAGCTCACGACGCGCCCCCGGACGCGGCGGCGAGCGTCGGACGGGGGTAGCCGCCGGCGGCCGCGTAGAGGACGATGCGTGTCAGCCGGCCGACCTGTCCGTCGGCCGCGAGGAGGCGGGAGCGCTGGAAGTCGAGGACGGCCTTCGCGGTCGCCTCGTCGTACTCGCCGGTGACCGGAAGGTCGTCCGCGCCGGCGCGGCGGAGCATCATTTGGAGCCGGTCGACGTGCAGCCCCTTGCGGTTCGCACCGAACGTCGGCCCGAGCGCTTCGAAGTCGCGCCAGAGCACGTGGGCCTGCCCGAACCACACGCGGTCGAGCGCGTCGAGGTCGAGCGTGACAGCCGCACCGTCGACCGCCACCGTCGCCGTCGTGTCGGTCAGGCCGACGAGCGCCGCCCAACGCGGCCCGATGGCCCCGGGCACGCGAAGCTCGAGGACGGCGGGCAGGTCGAGGAGGCGGAGCATGCTGCGGTTCCCGGTGAGCCGCAGGTCTTCGAGGCCGCGGCGCCACGCGACGCGCTCGATCTCCCCGGGCAGGGTGCTCGCCTCGTCGCCCTCGAGCGGCCGCGCGCGCCACGCGGCGAGGACGGAGGAGACCGCCGCGACGGCGCTCGGCTGGGCGTCGAGGTCGGCGAGACGACGCTCGAAGTCGACCGTCGAGAAGGGCACGGCGCGCGACGTCGCGGGCGCCGCCGTCGCTCCGCTCCCCGCCGATGCCGTCGCCGGCGCCCGCGGCGAGACGTCCGGCGCCGACGGCGCATCCGCGCGCACCGCGCCCGCGGGCGCGGGGAGCGCGTCGAGACGGTCTCCGACGCGCGGCACGCCGAGCGTCGCCATCCCGACCGCGATCGCCGCCACGCCGGCCGCGACGGCCGCCGGCCGCCCCGCGCGTGACCGCCGGGACAGCGGCACGGCCCCGATCTCCCGATACGCCTGGAGGACGCATCGGGCCGTCACGCGCCGGCGACGGGCGACGAACGCCGCCAGCATCGCGCGGTGCGCGATCATGTTGACGAGCCGGGGGACGCCGCCCGAGAGCCGATGGACGAGCGCGAGGGCCGGGCGCGTGAACGCGCGCACGGCCTTGCCGTGGCTCGCGACGGCGAGCCGATGGCGCACGTACTCGGTCGTCTCGCGGGCGGAGAGGGGTCCGATGTGGCAGCGGAGCGTGATCCGTTGATTCAGCTGCGTGAGCGACGGGTCGAGCAGCAGCCCGCGCAGCTGCGGCTGGCCGACGAGGATGACGCGCAGGAGCTTCTCCGTCGTCGTCTCGAGGTTCGAGAGGAGGCGGAGGTGCTCGAGCAGCTCGATCGAGAACGCCTGCGCCTCGTCGATGACGACGACCGACAGCCCGCCCGCCTTCCGCTGCGCGAGGAGGTGCGCGTTGAGCGCGTCGACCAGTTCCATGTGGCTCGTGCCGGCCGCCTCGATGCCGAGCTCCCGGTCGATGCGCTGGATCAGCTCGAGGGCCGACACGGCGGGGTTGAAGATGTACGCGGTCGCCACCTCGGGCCCGAGGTCGGCCAGGAACGAGCGGAGGAGCGTCGTCTTGCCGGTGCCGACGTCGCCCGTGATGCAGACGAAGCCGCTCGACTCCGAGAGCCCGAGCTGGAGGTGCGCGAGCGCCTCCGCGTGCTTGCGGGAGAGGAAGAGGTAGCGCGGATCCGGGGTGAGCCGGAACGGCGCGTCGACGAGCCCGAAGAACCGCTCGTACATCCCTTCCTCCCTCCGCTCTTCGGGGGCCCGCGCGCCTTATAGTGGAAAGGGCGCGGGCGTTCCAGCGGGCCACTCGTCCCGCCGCCGCGCCGCCCGTCGGACGGCGCGCGAGCCCGCGGCCTGGACGCTCCGAGCCCTTGCCCGGGTGCGACCCCGCACGGTAGAGAGCGTCGCGCTCCCGGCGCGGGGGGACTCCGGAGAATGCGTCGATCGTCGCTCATCGCTCGGCTCGTCACGCTCGCCGTCGCCGCCTGCGCCGGCTCCGCCGCGGCTCACGCGATCCTCGTCCGCTCGTCGCTCGCCGACGCGCCCGTTCGGCCCGACGTCCCGACGGCCGTCACGCTGCGCTTCAACGCGGGCATCGAGGTGAAGCTCTCGCGCGTCGTCCTGCTGAACGCGCGGCATGCGGAGCAGCCGCTCGCCGTCGGACCCGGCGCGCAGGCCGGCGAGATGGTCGTGCAGGTGCCGGCGCTCGGCCCGGGGTCGTACGGCCTCAAGTACCGCGTCATGGCGGCCGACGGGCACCTGACCGACGGTACGGTCCGCTTCACCATCGCGGCGGCGCGCTGAGCGCGTGGTCGTCCTCGGCGATTTTCTCGACGACCTGATCGGCGGCTGCGGCGTCGTCGCATGGTCGCTCGTCGTCGGCGGCGTCGTCTGGGCCCTCGCGGTGCTGGGCGCGTGGCGGCCGCTCCCCACGCCCGCGCGCGAGGCGCTGGCCCGGTGCCTCCGCCTCGTCGGCGCGGGCGCCGCGGGCGTCGTCGTCGCGGGGAGCGCCCAGGTGACGATCAAGGCCCGCCTCCTCGCCGCGGCGCTCGGGCGGTCGGCCTTTCCCGAGTTCGCGTCCACGCCGTTCTTCCTGGCGCACCTCGTGCAGGCGATGGTCGCCGTGGCCGTTCTCGCGGCCGACGTCCTCGTGCGCCGCCGGCCGGGCTCGCGCGCGCGGTGGGCGGCGCTCGCCCTCGCGACGGCGGCGCTCGTCGCCAACACGGCCTGGCTCGTGCACGGGGCGAGCCGCCTCGAGCACCGGGGCGCGCTCATGACGGTGACGGCGCTGCACGCGCTCGGGGCCGGCGCCTGGGGCGGGGGGCTCGCGCAGCTCGTCGCGCTCTGGCGGCTCGCGCGGCGCCGTCCCGACGTCGCGGCGCTCTGGCCCGTCGT
The DNA here is from genome assembly GCA_035650655.1 of Binatia bacterium. Taxonomy (GTDB): domain Bacteria; phylum Desulfobacterota; class Binatia; order DP-6; family DP-6; genus DASRHG01. The sequence goes on from DASRHG010000021.1 coordinate 30,152, forward strand.
GCTCCGCCGATTCTCGTTCGTGGCGCTTCCGGCGACCGCCCTCGTCGCTGGCACGGGCGCCGCGCTCGGCTGGGTCTACGTCCGGACGTGGAACGGCCTCGCCGGGACCCCGTACGGCGCGCTCGTCGTGACGAAGGCCGTGCTGTTCGCGTGCGCGCTCGCGCTCGGCGCGCTCAACTTCCTCGTCGCCCGGCGCGCCGTGCGCGGCGTCGCGGGCCCCGAGCTGCGGACGCGGGCGCCGTACCACGTCGAGACCGAGGCGCTGGCGCTTCTCGCGTTGCTCCTCGCCGCGCAGGCGCTCTCGGCGCAGCCGCCGGCCATCGACATGGGGGACTACGCGGCGAGCTGGCGCGAAGTCGTGCAGGTGTTCGCGCCGAAGCGCCCGCGCCTCGAGACGCCACCCGTCGCCGAGGTGCAGCGCGAGCGGCCCGATGCGCTCGCGGCGCCGGGCACGCCGAGCCCCGGCGACGCATGGGCCGAGTTCAACCACAACGTCGCGGGGCTCGTCGTCGTCGCGATCGCGCTGCTCGCGTGCGCCGCGCGCTGCAACGTCCCCCTCGCGCGGCACTGGCCGCTCGGCTTCGTCGCGCTCGCCGTCTTCCTCCTCTTCCGGAACGACCCCGAAGCGTGGCCGCTCGGGCACGAGGGGTTCTGGACGAGCCTCCGTGACGGCGGCATCCTCCAACATCGCCTCGCCGTGCTGCTCGCGTCGGCGCTCGGCATCCTCGAGTGGCGGGCGCGAATCGCCCAGCCGCCGCAGGGGCGGCTGCCGTTCGTCTTCCCTCTCCTCAGCTTCGTCGGCGGCGTGCTCCTGCTCACGCACTCGCACAGCGCGTTCGAGGTGAAGAGCGACTACCTGATCGAGATCTCGCACACCGGGATGGGCCTCCTGGCGCTCCTCGTCGCCGGGGGCCGGCTCCTCGAGCTGCGTCTCGCGCCCGCCGGCGGCCGACTCGCCGGCGTCGGGAGCCTGGTCGCGATGCTCCTGATCGGGGCGATTCTCGTGTTCTACCGAGAGCCCGACGTGTCCGCGACGCGGGCCGTCGCCGCGGTCGCGCACGTCGCCGACGTCGCGACCGCGCGCTGACCGACGCCGCGTGCGGCGAGCAACGAGACCGCCTCGGCGACGACCTCGTCGGGCGGGATGTCGAGGCACTCCATCCCGAACGAGCACCGGAACGCGCGACACGGCGTGCAGGGCGTCGGCCGCCGGAGCAGCCGCGCCGCAGCGCTCCGCGGCCGGAACTGGCCTTCGTCCTCGGTCCCCGAGAAGAGGATCACCATGGGCCGCCGGAGCGCGTCGGCCAGGTGCATCGGCGCCGAGTTGTTGGCCACGACGAGCGCCGCCCGCTCGACGAGCGCCGCGAGCTCGGGAATCGTGTCGCGGCCGACGAGCGAGACGACGCGCGGGTCGTCCGCGCTTTCGAGGACCGCCGCCGCGACGTCGGCGTCCCTCGGGCTTCCGACGGCGACGACGGGGAGCCCGGTTTCGCGCGCGAGGCCGCGCGCGACGCCGCCGAACCGCTCCGGTGCGTACCGGCGCGCTGCGCACGTCGCGCCGGGGGCGAGAAGGACGAAGGGCGCGTCCGCCCGGACCCCGACGCTCGCGAGCAGGCGCGTCGCGCCGGCCCGGGCGGCCGGCGGGACGTGGATGACCGGGCGGCGATCGGGGATCGAGAAGCCCGCCGCCTCGAGCAGGAAGAGGTTCCGCTCCACCTGGTGCCCGCCGTCTGGCGGCGGGTGGACCCACTGCGAGAGGATGCTGCCGCCGAACTCCTTCGACTGCCCGACGCGGATCGGGACGCCGGCGAGCCAGCAGACGTACGCGGGCGGATAGGGCGACTGCGCGAAGCTCGTGAAGACGATCGCGGCGTCGAAGCGCCGTGTCCGGAGCGCATCGACGATCGTCGCTTCGCGCGCGGGATCGATCGGCATGGTCCCGCCGGCATCCTGCCAGACGCTCGTCCACGCGATGACGTCGTCGATCCAGGGCAGGAGCGGCGCCGCCCGGCTCCCGGCGGGCGAGGCGAGCAGCGTGAGGCGTGCCGCAGGGAGGGCGTGCCGGAGCGCGCGGAGGGCCGGCGCCAGCATGATGACGTCACCGATGTTGTCGAGGCGGATGGCGAGCAGCCGCCGCACGTGCCGCCAGTGGCTCGGCGCGGAGCCACGCGTCGGGGACGCGACGCCCCTAGTCGTAGGCGGCGTAGGACTTCTCCTCGACCAGCACGGACCGACAGACCTCGTTGATGCGCCGCTTGAGCAGGGCGCGGCGGTCGTTCCCGCGATAGATGCCGCGCGCCGCACGGATGAACGTCGGCCCGAAGTGTTTCCGGCGCTCGCA
>DASRHG010000022.1:0-4317 GCA_035650655.1 Binatia bacterium
CGGCTACTGGTTCGCGCCCGAGCGCGTGATGCTCCAGACGGCGATCGACGAGGCGGCGCGTGCCGTGACCGGCACCGCACGGCTCCGTCTCTACCGGGGGAGCGTCCGCATCGTCGGCCGGAAGGCACCGCGCTCGCTCTACGATCCACGCATCGCGAGCTTCGAGGAAGGCGGCGGCTACCGGCAGGAGGACGCGGGCGGGTTCATCCGGCTCGCGGGGCTCCGTCTCCGCATCCGCGCGCTCGTCGAGCGCGGCGCGAAATGAAGGCACGCCGCCGCGCGAAGGCGCGGGCGGTGAAGGCGTGGGCCGGACGGTTCGCCGCACCGACGGCGCGGGTCGTCGAGACGTTCACGACGTCCCTCCCCGTCGATCGCCGCCTCTGGCCACACGACGTCGCCGGCAGCCTCGCCCACGTCCAGGCGCTCGTCCGCGCGAAGCTCCTGACGTCGCGCGAGGGCGCGCGTCTGACGCGCGGCCTCGAGACGGTGCGGCGCGAGCTCGACGCGGGTCGCTTCCTCTTCCTTCGCACCGACGAGGACATCCACATGGCGATCGAGCGCCGTCTCACGGAGCTCGTCGGGCCGGTCGGCGGCAAGCTCCACACCGGCCGCAGCCGGAACGACCAGGTGGCGCTCGACCTGCGCCTCTGGCTCCGCGCCGAGTGCGAGCGCCTGGACGGCGCGCTCGGCGGCGTGCAGCGCGCGCTCGGCACCGTCGCCCGCCGTCACGCCGATGCGATCATGCCCGGCTACACGCACCTCCAGCGCGCGCAGCCGATCCTCCTGGCCCATCACCTGCTCGCCTACCGCGAGATGCTGGCGCGCGACCGCTCGCGCTTCCGCGACTGCCGCGCCCGCGCCGACGAGCTCCCGCTCGGCGCCGGCGCGCTCGCCGGCGCGGGCTTCGCGCTCGACCGCCGCCTCGTCGCGCGCCGCCTCGGCTTCGCGCGCGTGACCGCGAACAGCATCGACGCCGTCGCCGACCGCGACGGCGCCGCGGAGTTCCTCGCCGCCGCCGCGATCGCCGCCGTCCATCTCTCGCGGCTCGCCGAAGAGATCGTCCTCTGGGCGAGCGACGAGTTCGGCTTCGTCGAGCTGCCCGACGCGTTTGCAACCGGCAGCTCGATGATGCCGCAGAAGAAGAACCCGGATGTCGCCGAGCTGGTGCGCGGGAAGACGGGACGCGTCGTCGGCGCGCTCGTCGCGCTGCTCACGACGCTCAAGGGACTGCCGCTCGCCTACAACCGCGACCTCCAGGAGGACAAGCCCGCCCTCTTCGACGCCGCGGATACGCTCGCCCAATCGCTCGACGTCCTCGCCGCGATGCTCCCGGCGCTCCGTTTCCGCGCGGATCGCATGGCGAACGCGGCCGACGGCCTTCTCCTCGCGACGGACCTCGCCGACCGCCTCGTCGAGCGCGGCATGCCGTTCCGGCGTGCGCACGCGGTCGTCGGCGCGCTCGTCCGTCACTGCCTCGCGACCGGGACGTCGCTCCGCACGCTCGATGCCGAGGTTCTCCGCCGCCACGCGCCGGAGCTGACGCCCGACCTCGTCCGCGGTCTCACACCCGCACGCTCGATCGCCCGCCGGCGCGTCGTCGGCGGGACCGCACCCGCCGAGGTGCGCCGGCAGCTCGCGCGCGCGACGCGCGAGGACGCGCGGTGAGACGCCTCCTTCTCGTCGCGCTGGTCGTCTTCGCGTGCGGCCGGAAGGCCCCGCCGGTCGCGCCCGAGACCGTCCGTCCCGAGGCGCCGGACAACCTCACCGCGACCGTCGCCGCCGACGGCGTGCTCCTCGGCTGGGACCGACCGGTCCGCTACAGCGGCGGCCAGCGCATGAACGACCTCGGGAGCTTCGACATCCAGCGCGCCGCCGCCGACGAGGCGTCGCCGCGGTTCCTGAAGGTCGGTACGTTCGAGGTCGAGGACCGCCTCCGGTTCCGGAAGGAGCGCCACCTCGAATGGACGGACAAGACCGTCGAACCGGGGCAGCGCTACCTCTACCGCGTGATCGCGGTCACGCTCGACCGCTATCGGAGTGCGCCCGCGGGTCCCGTCGCGGTGCGCGTGCCCGCCGCGCGCTGACCGCGGTTACTCGCCGACCTCGTTTCCGAGGATCTGCTCGAGCGTCTGGCGCCGGCGGACGAGGCGGAGCGTGCCGTCCAGTTCGCGCAGCACCTCGGGCGCCTGCGGATACGAGTTGTAATTGATGGTCGACATCCCGGCGCAGTACGCGCCGGCACCGCCGACGACGACGAGGTCGCCGATCTCGGGCCGCGGCACGTCGCGCGGCCCGAGCCCCTCGGGGTCGGCGGGGCGCGGCGTCAGCACGTCGCCCGACTCGCAGCACGGTCCGACGAAGACCACCTCCGCCGGGGGACGTCCGTCGGCGACGACGTCGATCGGATGCTGCGCGCCGTAGAGCGAGGGCCGCGTCACCTCGGTCATGCCCGTGTCGAGCTTCGCGAAGAGATAGCCCCCCGTCCCCGTGTCGACGACGTCGACGCACGTCGCGACCACGGCGCCCGCATTCGCGACGAGATACGTGCCGGGCTCGATCTCCATGTGGAGCGCGCGCCCCGTCCGCTCGCGGAACTCGACGAACGCCTGGCGAACGACCGCGCCCACCTCCTGGAGGTCGGTCGCGTGCTCGTCCGGAACGCGCGCCACCTTGAACCCGCCCCCGAGGCTGACGCGCGTCACGTCGGGCAACCGCGCGACGATGTCGAGGACGAGACGCGCGACGCGCGTCCACACCGCCGGGTCGCTGCCGGAGCCGATGTGCGTGTGGAGGCCGCGGATCGTCACGCCGTGGCGCGCCGCGAGCGCCTTCGCGTCCTCGAGGTGCGCGTGCCAGATGCCGAAGCTGGACGCCGGCCCGCCCGTGTTGGTGCGGTTCGTGGAGCCGCTGCCGAGCCCGGGATTCACGCGAATCGTCGCATCCCGCCTGGGAAACGCGGCGCCGAACCGGTCGAGCTGGTGGAGCGAGCACGCGTTGTAGATCACGCCGCGCCCGACGAGCTCCTCGAGCCGACGCGACAGCATCTGCGACGTCAGCTCGATCTGCTCGGGGGGGAATCCGGCCCGCAGCGCGCGCTCGACCTCGTGGTCGCTCGACGCGTCGATGTGGAGGCCGAGGTCGCGGAAGAGCCGCAGGATCGCGCGGTTCGAGTTCGCCTTCATCGCGTAGCGGACGGTGAGACCGAACGCGTGCGGGAAGGCGAGCGCGCTCCGCGCGGACGCTTCGAGCGTCGCGCGATCGTAAACGTAGCACGGCGTGCCGAAGCGCTCGCGCACCAGGGCGGCTTCCGCGGCGGTGAGGAACATGCGCAGAGAGAACCATCGGCGGGCGGCGCAATGCAACCGCGACGCGATTGCACGCTCGTGCGCCGGTCGCGATTGACCCTGCGACGGGCCACATTGTAAGCGTGGTCGACGGGACCATGGCGACTCTTCGCTTCGCGAAACTGCACGGGACGGCGAACGATTTCGTCTACGTCGACGCGCGCGAAGGGTTCCCGGGCGATCCCGCCGCGCTCGCGCCGCGGCTCTGCGACCGCCGCCGCGGGATCGGCGCCGACGGACTGATCCTCCTCGAGCGGGCGTCCAGCGACGACGCCGACTGCCGGATGGTGATCTACAACGCCGACGGCAGCCGGCCCGAGATGTGCGGCAACGGCATCCGCGGGCTCGCGAAGTTCGTCCACGATCACGGCCTCGTCCATGCCGATCCGCTCCGCGTCGAGACCGACGCCGGCGTGCGGACGATCCACGCCGAGGTGCGGAACGGCCGCGTCGCCCGCGTGACCGTCGACATGGGCGTGCCCGAGTGGCGCGGGCGTGCGATCCCGGTCGCGAGCGACGGCGAGGTCGTCGACCGGCCGCTCGACGTCGCCGGCAAGGGCTACCGCGTCACCTGCGTGTCGATGGGAAACCCGCACTGCGTCGTCTTCGTCGACGACGTCGACCGCCTTCCGCTCGCCGACATCGGCCCCCGTTTCGAGCACGATCCGTTCTTTCCGCGTCGCGTGAACACCGAGTTCGTGCAGGTGCTGTCGCCGGAGCGGGTGCGCATGCGCGTCTGGGAGCGCGGCGCCGGGGAGACGATGGCGTGCGGAACCGGCGCGTGCGCCGCGGCGGTTTCGGCAGCCCGGACGGGCCGGACGGGCCGGAGCGTCGTGGTCGCACTGCCCGGCGGCGAGCTCGAGATCAACTGGCGCGCCGACGACCGCGTCCTCATGACGGGCGACGCGGTCGAGGTGTTAGAAGGGCGCGTGGAGGTGGACGCATGCTGACCGGAGCGATGACCGCGCTCGTG
>DASRHG010000023.1:0-56368 GCA_035650655.1 Binatia bacterium
AATCGGAGCCACTCCTCCCACCCGCTCCGCTCGCGCACGCCGTTCAAGCGCTCGTAGTAGATTCGGCGGTGTTGCTTGAAGTAGAGGCTCAAATAGAGCAACGGCTCTCGCAACACGCCGTCGTGAACGAGCAGGAGTGCGATCAGGAGCCGCCCGATGCGGCCGTTGCCGTCGAGAAAGGGGTGAATGCTCTCGAACTGGACGTGCGCGAGCCCGGCCTTCACGAGCGGCGGCGTGTCCTCCGGCTCGCCGTGAAGGAACCGCTCGAGCGCCGCCATCAGCTCGGCGACACGATCGGGCGGCGGCGGAACGAAGACCGCGTCTCCGGGCCGGGTGCCGCCGATCCAGTTCTGCGAGCGGCGGAACTCCCCCCGCTGCTTCGCGACCCCGCGGCCGCTGCGCAGCAGGATGGCGTGCATCTCGCGGAGCAGGCGGTTCGAGAGCGGAAAGCCGCCGCGCATGCGCCGGAGGCCGTGCTCGAGCGCGGCCACGTAGTTGGACACCTCGGTCACATCGTCGAGCGGCACGCCCGGGGCCTCATCCAGCTCGGCGAGCAGGAGGTTCGAGAGCGACGACTGGGTCCCTTCGATCTGCGACGAGAGAACCGCTTCCTTGCGGACGTAGGTGTAGAGGAACACGTCGGGGTCCGGGAGAAAGGCCGAGATCCCGTCGAGCCGCCCGAGCGCCAGGAGGGCGGCGTCGAGCGCGCGGCGAAGCTCCGGCGAGAACTCGAGGCGCGGCGGCAGCGGCGCGGGCACGAAGGCCCGAACGCGCTCGGCTCCGGCCGTCGAGACGATCACCCAGGACCCGGCCGGCTTGTTCTCGCGACGTGAATGCGCGGGAAGCTTATTCACGCGAGCAGCCTAAAACGTTACTTGCGTCCGGTCAACCGTGGCCGCCTCCTCTCGCACCGTCGATCTTGCCCGTCACTGCGGCGGAAATGAGGGCGGTGCGGTACTCCCTCAGGCGCTCGATGGGCTCGCGGACCTTGGCGACGAGGGCGTCGAGCTTCGCCGTCTCCCGGTCGACGAACGCGGCGATGGTTTCTTGTTCCCTGACGCGCATCAACGGCAGTCTGACCAAACGGAAGTCCTCGAAGTTGAGGTCCTGCCCGTCGCGGATGGAGTTCGACGTTGCTCGCAGCGCCTGGATGTACGCGCTCGACTTGAAGAGATACGAGAAAAAGCCGACGTGACCGTCGCGCGAGGACCTCAGCGCTGGGCCTGCCGCTCGAGGACGTTCTTTTTCGTATCCGCGAGCACGCAGTCGAGGCGGCGGAGCACCGTGCGATTCGATCGCGGCCCAATGCGAGCGATGTACCGCCCCGCCGGGGACGAGCACAAAGACCGGCGCACTGCCGACCACGATCAGCCGATCACGCCCGCCGCCCGGAGCGCCGCCTGCTCCGCGTCGTCGACACCCGCCTCCGCCAGCACCTCCGCCGTGTGCTCGCCGAGAAGCGGCGGGCGGCGCCTGAAGCGCCACGGCGTCCCGTGCGCGACGAACGGGCCGCCGGCGTAGAAGAAGTCGCGGCCGAGCTCGGGGTGGTGGACGCGGACCCAGAAGCCGCGGTCGTGGAGGTGGGCGTCGTCGAGCGGCTCGTCCGGCGTCCGGATGGGCGCCCACGGAAAGCCGCGGCGCTGCCCGGCGCGATACACCTCGTCGGCGTCGTGGCGCGCGCAGTAGGCCTCGAGCGCGGCGGCGAGCCGGCGCTCGCGCTCCGGGCGCGCGAGGCCCTCCTCGCGGAGCGGCCCGTCGAGCCCGTCGGCGGCGAGGAGCTCCAGGAGCCGCGGCAGCACGTGCGGGCCGAAGAACTCGGGCACGATCGTCGACACCCAGACGCCGTCGCGCGCCCGGAGCTGGAGCCCGAGGACGGCGCGCGGCGTCACCCGGCCCGTGAAGAGGTACTGCGGCACGTGCCACTCGGTGATGCTCGTCGCGGCCTCGTGGATCGACACCTCGACGTCCTGGCCGCGGCCGCTCCGGTCGCGCACGAGGACGGCGCCGAGGATCCCGTGCGCGGCGTAGACGCCCGCCGTGTGGTACGCCTGGCAGCCGGCCGCGACGAGCGGCGGGTCGTCGGGGCCGTAGCCGCAGACGGCCGCGGAGCCGCCGAGCGCCATGAGCGTCAGGTCGGTCGCCGGACGGTCGCGCCACGGCCCGTCCAGGCCGAAGGGCGTGATCGTCGCGAGGACGAGCGCCGGGTTCGCGCGGCGGAGCCCGCCGCCGTCGAGGAGACCCCGCGCCGCGAGCGCCGCCGGCTCGCCCGCGGCGAGCACGACGTCGAAGCGCGCAGCGAGCCGAATGAGGAGCGCGCGGCCCTCGGGGCGGTCGAGGTCGACCGCCGCCGCGCGCTTGCCGACGTTCCAGTGCCAGAAGTGGAGGCTCCGGTCCGGGTGCGGCTCGTCGTCGAGGAAGGGGCCGATCGCGCGCGTCGGCGCCCCGCCCGGCGGCTCCACGACGACGACGTCCGCGCCCATGCCGGCGAGGAGGCGGCCCGCGCACTCGGCGCGCTCGTCGGCGATCTCGAGCACGCGGAGGTCGCCGAGCGCGCCGGTCACCGGAGCACGCCCGCAGCGTCGAGCGCCGCGATCTCGTCGTCGGTCATGCCGAGCACCTCGCGCAGCACCACCGCGGTGTCCTCCCCCAGGCACGGCGGCCCGCGGCGGATACGGCCGCCCGGGTGCACGTCGGAGGCGGAGAGCCGGAAGGGCGGGCGCTCGAGCGGCCACTCGCCGGTCGCGGAGTGCCGGAGCGGCACGAAGTAGCCGCGCGCGCGGAGCTGCGGGTCGCGCTCGACGCGGTCGCGCGCGTCCTGTACGAGCGCGGCGGGCACGCCTGCGTCCGCGAGGCGGTCGGCGAGCGCCGCGGCGTCCTGCGCCCCGGTCCACGCCTCGAGCCGGCGCTCGACCTCCTCCTCGACGGCGTGCCGCCCGGCCGCGGTCGCGAGCGCCGGGTCGGCGGCCCACGCGGGACTCCCCATCGCGGCCGCAAGTCGGCGCCAATCCTCGTCGTTCCGGCAGGCGATCGCGATCCAGCGGTCCTCGCCCCTACACCTATAGATGCCGTGCGGGACCATGAGCGGGTCGGGGCTCCGGTTCCCGGGCGGCCAGTCGGGGCGGCGCCAGCGCCGGCCGTTCGCCTGGCGGTCGAGCGCGGCGGGGCCGCCGAGCGGGACGCCGGGCTCGATCTGCGACACGTCGACGTGCTGCCCCTCACCCGTGCGGTTGCGGTGGTGGAGCGCGCAGAGGATCGCGTACGCGCCGAGATAGCCGCCCATGTGGTCGAGGTAGGAGAAGGACCAACCGGCCGGTCGACGCCCCGGGAGCCCGATCATCGCCGTCAACCCGGTGAGCGCCTGCGCCGTCGGGCCGAGCGTCACGTGCGCGGCGTCGCGGCCGGCCTGCCCGAGCCCAGCCATGCTCACGTAGATGATGTCCGGCCTGAGACGCCGGAGCTCGTCGTACGGCAGCCCCATCCGCGCGAGCGTGCCGGCGGAGAAGCTCTCCGTCAGCACGTCCGCCTTCGCGACGAGCCGTCGCAGCACGTCCATCCCCGCGGGCTGCTTCAGGTCGAGCGCGACGCTCCGCTTCCCGCCCGCGTTGTACTTGAAGAAGATGCCGCCGCGGTCGAAGCCCTTGTCGAGCGCCGTCGTCGCGGTGAGCGTCTCCGGCGACGGCGCTTCGCCGGGGAGCGGCACGTACGGCGGCATGAGCCGGATCGGGTCGGGTCGCGTGCGCGACTCGATCCGGATCACGTCGGCGCCCATGCACCCGCAGAGCGCCGTCGCCTGCGCGCCGTAGCCGAGGCGCGTGAGATCGACGATGCGGACGCCCGCGAGCGGCCCGTCGGTCATGCGCCCACCCAGAACGCGGGCCGCACGTCGTCCTCGGGCGGCGTGCCGGCGAGCGCGACCTCGGTGTCGAGGAGGCGCGCGCAGCCGGGGCACACGAACTCCCGCAGCACGACGTCGCCGGCGGCGCGCCGCGGCGCCCACGCCGGCGCGATCGCGGCGTGCTCGGGCGTGCCGAGGACCGTCTCCGCGACGCCGGCGCCGGCCTTCCACCCGCGCGGCGCCTCGGCGAGCGCCACGCCGCACCCGCCGCAGCGGGCGACGAGGGTTCGCCCCCGGCGCACGACTTCGACGACGGCGGAGAGCCGGCCGACGACCGGCGCGTCGCGCGGCGCGTCGGCGGGCCGCGGGCCGAACCGGGCGCGCGCGCGCCGCGCGTCGCGGATCGCGTCCCGCGCGGCCGCGGTGGCCGCGGCGTCGACCGTGCGGCCGCCGTCCGTCACGACGACGCCGTACACGGCCCGCGCGGCGGCCGCGGTCGCGTATCCGGCGCGGACGTCGGCGGCGACGCGCGCGGGGTCGCGGTCGAGCGGATCGCCGAGCCCGCTGCCGCTCGCGTTCGCGAAGTGGAAGACCTCGCCCGCGCGGAGCGGGATGCCGGTGGCGTTGAGGCCGACCCCGGCCGTCGCGTCCCCGCGCACGACCTCGAACAGCGTGCACGCGCCCGGGTACCCGCCGAAGAGGCCCGGCAGCGGGATCGCGCGCCGCATGCCGAGCGTCGTCCCCTCGAGCGCCGCGTCGCCGTGGACCGTGAAGGCCGCGTCGACGCTCGCCCCGCCCCGGAAGCGCCCCGCGCCGCCCGCGTCGGGCCGGAGCCGCTTCCAGAGCCAGCGCACGGGATGGGTCTGCTCGATCGTCTCGACGTCGGGGTAGACGAGCCCCGGGCCGCCGTAGTCGCTCCCCGTCATGTCGATGCCGTCGCGGTCCGCGCACGCGCCGGCGCCGACCGCGTTCCCGTCCATGACGAGGAGCGTCTCCGTCCCGTGCCACGAGGAGAGGCCCATGCCCGTCGTCCCGCCGGGCGCCGTGATCCGCGCCTGGAGCGCGGCGAGGCCGTCGCGCGGCACGGCGCACGCGAGCGCCTTCTTGAGACAGGTCTCGCCGAGCTCCATCGCCAGCAGGCCGACGTGCATGTGCGCCGCGGCGACGGGCGCGGGCGGGCGCGCGTTCACGATCGAGCCCTCCGGCGCGACGACCGCCACCGGCTCGAGGATGCCGTCGGTGAACGGCACGTCGGCCGCGAGGAGCTGGTGGACGCGGACGACGAGCTCGGAGCGGACGATCGCCGGCTTCGAGTTGAAGAAGTACGGACACTGCGGCGCCGAGCCCGTGTAGTCGAACTCGAGCCGGTCGCCGACGCGGAGCGTGCAGCGGACGAGGAACGCCTCCTCGTCGAACTCCGTCCAGCCCTGCTGCACGTACGTCCCGGCGGGGAGGAGCCGGATGCGCTCGCGCAGCACGCGCGCCGAGCGGCGGCGGATCTCGCGGAACGCCGCGCGCAGCGCCGCCGGCCCGTACTCCGCTTCGAGGGCGAGGAGCTTCTCGGCGGCGACGTGCGTGCCGGCGACGAGGCTCCGGAGGTCCATCTCGACCGTCTCCCGCTCGCGGACGTTGTTCAGCACGAGGGTCCACACGTCGGCGACCGGCGCGCCGCCGCGGAGGATGCGGACGGGCGGGATGCGCACGCCCTCCTGGAAGCACTCGCGCGCGTTCGGGGCGAAGCTCCCGGGGACGAGCCCGCCCATGTCGACCATGTGGCCCGACGCGCTCGCCCAGCCGATCCGCCGCCGGCCGCGGAAGACGGGGCGCATGACGACGACGTCCTGGAGGTGGAGCCCGCCGCCGTCGTGCGGGTCGTTCGCAAGGAAGACGTCGCCCGGTGCGATCGTCCGCCCGAACCGTTCGCGGACGACGGCGATCGCCGCCGCCGACACGCCGAAGTGGAACGGCACGGTCGAGGCGGTGCCGACGATGTGCCCGTCGGCATCGTAGACGATGCACGAGAAGTCGCGCGCCTCGCTCACGACCGGCGAGACGGCCGTCTTGACGATCGCCGCCGACATCTCCCGCGTCGCGTGCTGGAGGCGATGCCGGATCACCTCGAGCGTGATCGGGTCGAGGCCGCTCATGGGGCGGCCTCGAGGACGAGCGTCCCGTGGCCGTCGACCGCCGCCCGGTCTCCGGCCGGCACGAGGATCGTCGTGTCGCGGCGCTCGACGAGCGCCGGCCCGACGAGCGCCATCCCGGGGAGGAGGCGCTCGCCGTCGAACACCGGGACGCGCGTCCGTTCGGCGCCGGCGCCGGGGAGCCACGCCGCGCGCGCGCCGGCCGCGGCGGGCGCCGGGTCCGCGGGCCCGAGGGGCGCCGGCGTCGGCGCGGGGCGCGGCACGCGGCCGGTCGCGACGACCCGGCAGCTCACGAGGTCGATGCGCGAGCTCGCGGCGAGGGCCCCCGTCCCGTAGAGCGCGGCGTAGCGGGCGCGGAAGTCGTCCGCGAGCCGGGCGACGCTCGCGGGCGCCGCGTCGGCGAGCGGCACCGCCACCTCCCACGTCTGGCGGTGGAAGCGGAGGTCGCACTCGCGGCGGAGGGCGACGCGAGCGGGGTCGACGCCCTCGGCCGCCATCGCGTCCGCCACCTCGCGCTCGAGCGCGGCGAAGGCGGCCGCGACCTCGGCCGCGTCGACCGGCAGCGCGCGGAAGAGCGTGCACGTCGCCTCGCGGCACACGTCGGCCGTCGCGGCGCCGAACGCCGAGAAGACGGCCGAGAGCGCCGGGACGAGCACCCGTCGAATGCCGAGCGCGCGCGCGATCGGCGCCGCGAAGAGCGGCCCGCAGCCGCCGTAGGAGAGGAAGGCGAAGCGCCGCGGGTCGAGCCCGCGCTCGACGAGGAGCGCCTTCACGGCGAGCGTCATCTGCTCGCACGCGAGCCGGTGGATCCCGCGCGCCGTCGCCTCCGGGTCGAGCCCGAGCCGGGCGCCGAGCCGGCCGAGCGCCGAGACCGCCGCCTCGCCGTCGAGGAGGAGGCGGCCTCCGAGGAAGTTTCGCGGGTCCAAGTGCCCGAGCGCCACCAGCGCGTCGGTGACCGCGGGCTCCGTGCCGCCGCGCCCGTAGCACGCGGGCCCCGGGTCCGCGCCGACGCTCCGCGGCCCGACGCGCAGGCAGCCGCGGACGTCCACCCACGCGACGCTCCCGCCGCCCGCGCCGATCGAGTCGACCGCGACCATCGCGAGGCCGGTCCAGAGCCCGAAGAGCTCGGCGCGCACGCGCCGCTCGGCCTCGCCGTCGTGGACGACGGCGACGTCGAAGCTCGTCCCGCCCATGTCGCCGGTGACGACGTCGGCGAGCCCCGTGCGGTGCGCGAGCGCCTGCGCCGCCGCGACGCCGGCGACCGGGCCCGACTGCGCGAGGAAGACGGGCTTCGCGCGCGCCTCGCCGACGGAGAAGGTCCCGCCGTTCGACTGCATCACGGCGACCGGCACACCGAGGCCTGCGGCCGCGAGCCGCGCCTCGACCGCGTCCATGAACGCCGAGAACGCGCGCCACGTGTAGGCGTTGAGGACGGTCGTCGTCATGCGCTCGTACTCCCGGAGGACCGGGAGCAGATCCGCCGAGCACGAGACGTGGAGCGCCGGGTGCCGCGCGCGCACGAGGTCGCGCACGCGCCGCTCGTGCGCGGGGTTCCGGAAGGACCAGAGGAAGCAGACGGCGAGGCTCTCGACGCCTTCCTCGCCGACGAGGCGGTCGATCGCGGCGGCCGCGTCCGCCTCGTCGAGCGGCACGACGACGCGGCCGTCGCGGTCGACGCGCTCGCGCACCTCCGCGATCCGCCGCCGCGGCACGAGCGTCGGCAGCGGATGACTCATGCCGTCGCGGCCGACGCGATGGCCGCGCGCCATCGGCCAGAGGTCGCCGAAGCCCGCGGTCGCGAGGAGGCCCGTCGGCGCGCCCGCCTGCTCGGCGAGGCAGTTCGTGACCGCGGTCGTCCCGAGCCCGAGGTGGACGGCGCCGGCGAGGAGGCGCGCGAGGGGGACGCCCGCGTCGGCGGCCGCGGCGTCGAGCGCTGCGAGGAGGCCGTCGACGAGGGCGCGCGGGGTGGTCGGCGCCTTCCCTCGCCAGCCCCGCGTCCCATCGGTCACGAAGCAGTCGGTGAACGTGCCACCGATGTCGATCCCGATCGCGTACGCCGGCATGGGGCCGCGGGACAATAGCGGGGGCCGCGCGGCCGGGGCAAGGCAGCATCGCCCGCCCCGCTCAAGTCCGCGCCGCCGTCGGCCGATGTACGTTGCGATGGGCTGTGCCCACGCAGACGCGCTCGCCCGCCTGGGCGCGCGCGAGATCGGGCAGGCCGACCTCGACGCCGGCCTCCCGCCGCCCGACCCGGCGACGCTGCGGGCGGCGTACCGCGCGGAGACGGCGAGCGCGTTCCACGCGTGGCTCGGGTTCGCCGCGGCGCTCTTCCTCTTCTTCCTCGGCATCGGGGCGGTCATGGAGGGCGCGTACCATCCCGAGCGCACGGCCTGGGCGATCGTCTTCTACGGCGGCTGCGTCGCCGCGTGCGCCGCGGCCCTCGGGCTCAGCCGGCTCACGCGGGCGCCGACCGAGGTCGTGAGCGTCGTCTTCGCGGCCGTGATCGCGATCCTCCTCAGCGGCTACGCCCGGACGGTCGGGGCGGAGGCCGAGGTGCACCTGATGGCGCACATCTGCCTCATGTGCGGCCTCGCCTCGATCCTGCCGCTCGGGTGGCGCGCGCAGGTCGCGATGTGTGTCGTGTCCGTCGCGACGTTCTGGAGCGCGTCGCCCGCGCTCGCGTGGTCGATCCGTCCGGGCTACGGCGTCCTCGGGCTCGCCGCCGGGGCGGTGATCTCCGTCGTCGCCGCCGCGTCGATGGAGGCGTACCGGTACGCGGCGTTCCTCCGCAGCGCGCTCCTCGCCCACGCGTCGGCGGCCAGCGAGGCGGAGGCGGAGATCGCGACCGCCCTCTTCCACGTCGGCCAGACGCTGCACGCGCACCTCGACGCGGACGACCTCGTCGCGCACGTGAACGAGCTCGCCGTCGACGTCCTCGGCTGCGACGACGACTGGCTCTTCCTCTGGGACGACAAGCGGCGCGCGTTCCGGGTGCGCGCCCACAGCGGGATCCGGTCGGAGATCCCCGCTCGGGCCGTCGCGCTCGAGCTCTCGCGCGACGGGCCGGTCGCCGAGGTGCTGCGGCCGGGGCGTCTCTGCGAGATCGCCGACGCCGCGCGGCAGTCGCTCGTGCCGCCCGAGACGATGGCGCTCTTCGACTGCGCGTCACTGCTCGCCGTCCCGCTCTCCCGGCGCGACGAGGTGATCGGCTTCCTCGTCTTCTCGCACCGCGCGCGGCGCGGTCCGTTCTCCGCGAAGGAGCACCGGCTGGCGTTCGGGATCGCGCACGCCGCGACGGTGGCCCTCGAGAACGGGCGGCTCCTCGCGAGCCTCCAGGCGACGACGCGGCTCAAGTCCGAGTTCCTGTCGACGATGTCGCACGAGCTCCGCACGCCGCTCAACGTGATCACGGGCTACGCGGACATCCTGGCGGGAGGCGCGCTCGGCCCGCTCACGCCCGCGCAGGCCGACGCGATCGCGCGCATCCGGCGAAGCGCGCGCGACCAGCTCGATCTCATCGAGACGACGCTCGACCTGAACCGGCTCGACGCGGGCCGCGAGGTGATCCAGGTCTCGCGCGTCGACTTCGACGCGCTCTTCGCCGAGGTCCGCAAGGACCTCGGCGCGACCGACGACGCCCTCGTCGCGCTGCGATGGCGGAACGCCGTCAACGACCGCGACGTCCGGACCGACTGCGCGAAGCTGAAGGCGATCCTGAAGCACCTCGTCTCGAATGCGCTCAAGTTCACGCCCGAAGGCGAGGTCGAGGTGACGGTGCGGGACGGCGGCGGGCCGCTCGTCCTCGAGGTGCGCGACACGGGGATCGGCATCGCGCCCGACGACCTGCCGACGATCTTCGAGATGTTCCGCCAGGTCGACGGCTCGCACACGCGGCGGTACGGCGGCGTCGGGCTCGGCCTCCACGTCGTCAAGCGCCTGGTCGAGCGGCTCGGCGGCACGATCGCCGTCGCCAGCCGCCCGGGCGCCGGCTCCGTGTTCACGGTCACGATCCCGCCCGCGCCCAACGGGGACGTCGCATGACCCACGAGACGGACCGGGGCCCCGAGCCGAGCGCCGACGCGATCGCCCGCGCGTACCGCGCGGAGATGGGCCGCGTCCTGCGCCAGCGGCTCACCGTCGGGATCGAGATCTTCCTCGTCGTCACGACGGTCTGGGTCGTCTTCGAGATGCTCGACCACCCGGCGCGCGTGGGGATCGTCCTGCCGATCGTCGGGTCCCAGCTCGCCGTCTGCCTCGCGGCGCTCGTCGCGTCGCGCCTCCGGTCCGACACCTCGCAGCAGCGGATCGTCGGCACGGCGGCGGCGCTCCTCGGCGTCGCGATGATGCTCTACGCCGTGCTCGCCGGAACACCGCTCGAGCGGCTGGCGATGTCGCAGACGGCGCTCCTCTCGGCGCTCGTCCTCATCATGCCATGGACGTGGCAGACGCAGCTCGCGGTGGCCTCCGCGCAGCTCGTCACCTTCGCCGTCGCCACGACGCAGCTGAGCGCGAGCGACACGGTGTCCGCGACCGTCATCACCTTCGGCGCCGGGATCGCGATGTCGGTCCTCGGGAGCTTCTACCTCGACCGCTACCGCGCCGAGGCGTTCACGCACACGGCCCTCCTGTCGCACACGTCGGCCGTGAAGCAGCAGGAAGCGGAGATCGCCGCCGCGCTCCTCCACGCCACCGAGCAGCTGAATGCCCACCTCGACGAGCCCGACATGCTCGAGCGCGTGAACGCGCTGGCGCTCCAGGCGATCGGCTGCGACATCAGCTGCACGTTCGCGTGGAACGCCGCGAGCGAGACGTTCCACCTCGCGGCGAGCGCCGGGCTCTCGGCGGAATCGGCCGCGGAGCTCGCGCAGATGGAGCTCGGCCCGCGGACGCTCCCCGGCACGCGGGAGCTCACGTGGGAGACGCTCGTGGAGATCGAAAACACGGAGCGCCAGCCGTTCGTCCCGCGCGCGATCATCGAACGGTGGCCGACGGCGTCCGCGCTCTGGGCGCCGATGTGGCGTCGCGGGGAATTCCTCGGCGTCATGACGATGGGGTGGCGGACGCGGAAGGGCCCGTTCTCGCCGAAGCACCGGCGGCTCGCGCAGGGAATCGCGCAGGCGACGGCCGTCGCGCTCGGAAACGCGCGGCTCATCACCGACCTTCAGGCGGCGAGCGAGCTGAAGTCGACCTTCGTGTCGACGATGTCGCACGAGCTGCGCACGCCGCTCAACGTGATCATCGGCTACAGCGACCTCCTGCTCGACGGCGCGTTCGGGGCGCTCACCCCCGGCCAGCGCGACACCTTCGAGCGCATGCGGCGGAGCACGCTCGAGCTGCTCGACCTCGTGAACGGGACGCTCGACGTCGGGCGCCTCGAGGCGGGGCGTGAGACCGTCGCCCTCGGCCGGGTCGACATCGGCGCGCTCTGCGACGAGCTCGACCGGGAGATCGAGGCGCTCGTCACCCCGGGCGTGAGGCTCCGCTGGCGCGTCGACCGCGGCATGCCCGCCCTCGCGACGGATCGCGTGAAGCTGAAGACGATCATGAAGAACCTCGTCGGCAACGCGCTCAAGTTCACGCCGCGCGGCACGGTGGACGTCGCCGCGCACTGGCGCACCGGGACGCTCACCGTCGAGGTGCGCGACACGGGCATCGGCATCGACCCCGCGGCACTCCCGACCATCTTCGAGATGTTCCGCCAGGCGGACGGCTCCTCGACCCGTCGCTTCGGCGGCGTCGGGCTCGGGCTCTACATCGTGAAGCGCCTCGTCGACCTTCTCGGCGGCTCGATTGGCGTGACGAGCGCGCCCGGCGCGGGCACGACCTTCACGGTCGCCCTGCCGATGGCGGAGGCTCCGGATCCGCGCGCGGGCGAGAAACGCGGCGCGCCGGCGGGCGGCGGCCGTCAGCGCTCGCGGGCGAGCCAGTAGCGTTGGAACTCGGGGAGGAAGCCGAGCGTCGCCATCGACCGCATGCGGTCGAGGTAGACCTTCCCGTCCAGGTGATCGCACTCGTGCTGGACGACGCGCGCGTGGAAGCCCTCCGCGACGAAGCGGAGCGGCTTCCCGTCGCGGCCGTACGCCTCGACCCGGATCTTCGTGCGCCGCGGAACCATGCCGCGGAGGTCCGGGACGCTCAAGCACCCCTCCCAGTCCTCCTCCTCGTCCTCGGTGAGGAACGTGATCTTCGGGTTCACGAGGACGGTGAGCGGGACCGGCTCCGCATCGGGATAGCGCGGGTTCGCCTCGACGCCGTAGACGACGATGCGCCGCGAGACGTGGACCTGCGGCGCGGCGAGGCCGGCGCCGTCGTGGTCGTCCATCGTCTCGAGCATGTCGTCGACGAGGCGCTGGATCTCCGGCGCGCCGATCGCCTCGGGCGGGACGGGCTCGGCGATCTTCCGCAGCACCGGATGTCCGAGGCGGGCGACCTTCAGGACGGCCATATCGTCCGTGTCGCAGATCGGATCCGGACGCGCAAGCGCGGTTTGCGCGCGCCCGGCGCGCGCCGCTAGCATCGTCCCGTGCTCGACGCCGCCGCGCTCGGCCCGCGAACCGTGGACGTCCTCCTCGCGGCGGCCTGGTGCGCGCTCGCGCTCGACGCGGCGGTGCGAACGTGGCGCGAGCGGACCGCCCGCCGCGCGCTCGGGCCGGTCGTCGCGAGCGGGTGGCGGCCGCCGGCCGCGGTGCGCGCGGCCGTCGTCGCCGGCACGGTCGCCGCCGCCGTCGCCGTCGAGCGCGCGGGCGGCCGCCTGCCCCATCGGCCCGCCGTCGCGCTCGCGGGGCTCGTCCTGGTCGCCGCGGGCGTTGTCCTCCACGCGCGCGCGCGGCGCGCGCTCGGGCCGCTCTGGTCGGGGGTCGTCGCCGTCCGGGCCGGACAGGCGGTCGTCGCCTCCGGCCCGTACGCCGTCGTCCGCCATCCGCTCTACACGGCACTCGGGCTGGTCGCGACCGGCTCGTTCCTCGCGCACCCGTCGGTCATGACGGCTGCCGCGGCGAGCGGTGCCCTCGCCGGCATGGCGCTCAAGATCGCGCGGGAGGAGCGCGTCCTCGGCGCCGCGCTCGGCGAGGAGTGGAGGCGCTACGCCGCGCGCGTGCCGGCCGTCGTGCCGCGGCTCGCGGACCTCCGCGCCGCGCTCGGCCGCCTGGTCACCGGCACGCGGCGATGAGCTCGCTCCAGAGCGCGTCGTCCGCGCCCGGACGGATCGGCATGTAGAAGGAGAGGCGGTCGACGAGCCCCGTGTACTTCCGCTTGAGCAGCCCGGGCACCTGGTCGTACGTGCCCTCGACGGCGTAGACCTCGAGCATCTCGTCGGTGATGAGCGACGCCATGCCGGCCCAGTCGCCCTTCGCGGCCTTCTCGTTCAGGCGGTAGCAGGTCTCGCCCCAGCCGTGCGCCTCGAGCACGGCAGCGTAGGTGCGCGTCGAAGCGTAGAAGCTGATCTGCTGGCGGACCGCGCCCCGCGCGCGCTCGATCTCCTCGGCGTTCCGGCCCGTAATCACGAACGCGCTCGTCGCGAGCGCGATCTGGCTCCGCTTCCGTCCCGCCTTGCGGAGCCCCGCCTCGACGTTCGGCAGCACCGTCTCCGTGATGTACTTCACCGAGTGGAACGGGTGCACCTGGAAGCCGTCGCACAGCTCGCCCGCGAGCCGGCACATGTAGGGATTCACGCCGGCGATGTAGATCGGGATGTGGGGCCACTCGATCGGCGCGGGCGCGAAGAAGGGGGTCATCAGGCTGAACTGGTAGTACTTCCCCTGGAAGCCCGGCTTCGTCCCGTTCTGCCAGACGTCCCAGATGTGGCGGATCAGCTGGATCATCTCGCGGAGCCGCGGTCCCGGCGCCGTCCACGGCGTCGAGTAGCGCCGCTCGTTGTGCCCCTTCACCTGGGTGCCGAGGCCGAGGAGGAAGCGCCCGCGGCTCGCGTTCTGGAGGTCCCAGGCGATCTGGGCGTGGACCAGCGGGCTGCGCGGGAAGGCGACGGCGATGTTCGTCCCGATCGCGACGTGGTCCGTCGTCGTCGCCGCGACGGCGCAGGGGAGGTACGGATCGTGCCCCGCCTCGGCCGTCCAGATCCCATCGTAGCCGAGCGCCTCCGCGTGCGCCGCCAGGCGACCGACCTCGCGCAGGTCGCCGGACATGATTCCCCCGTCGATCTTCATGGGCGATGACCTACTCGACGCGGCTCCGCCGGGTCAACCGGCGGTGCGCGCCGCGGTCGGTTTGCGGATCGCGGGGACGCGCGCGGCCGCGGGGGGAGCCCGCGCGGAGTCGTCCGGCCGGGCGGCCGGATCGTCCTCTCCGACCTCCACCCGACGGCCATGGCGCTCGGCGCGGACGACCTCGGCGCCCCGTCCGGCGGCCTCTCGACGCTCGCCGAGGAGCGTTCCGCACGGCGTGGGCCGGCGTGCCGCAGGCGCTCGTCCGGGCGCTCGCGCGCGGCTCGGCGCGCACTCCGCTAGTCGCCGTTCCCGCCCGACGTCCGCCCCGCGAGCGCCTCGAGCGCGGTCACGATCGCCTGCGTGCCGAGCGCGCCGCCGCCCTGCGCCTCGACGGCGTTCAGGAGGAGGTGCACGACGGCCGTCGTCGGGAGCGGGACGCCGAGCTGCTTCGCCGCCTCGAGCGCGAGGCGCAGGTCCTTCAGCTGGAGGCGCACCATGAAGCCGGGCGCGAAGTCGCGGCGCTGCATGCGCGGCGCCTGCTCGCGGAGCATCCACGAGGCGGCGGCGCCGGCGCCGACCGCCTGCACGACCGCCTCGGGGTCGAGCCCCGCCCGCTCGGCGAGGAGCACGCCCTCCGCGACGGCGGCGAGCGTCGTCGCCCCGACCACCTGGTTCACGAGCTTCGTCATCTGGCCATGCCCCGGCCCGCCCATGTACGTCACCTGGCGGCCGAGCGCGGCGAACACGGGCGCCGCGCGCGCGAACGCCTCGCGGTCGCCGCCGACCATGATCGAGAGCGTCCCCGCGATCGCCCCCTGCTCGCCGCCGGAGACGGGCGCGTCGAGGAACCCGACGCCCGCCTCGGCCGCGCGCGCCGCGAGCCGCCGCGCGACCGCGGGCGAGATCGTGCTCATGTCGATCGCGAGGAGTCCGGGCGCCGCGCCGGCGAGCACGCCCTCGGGGCCGCTCATCACCGCCTCGACCTCCGGCGAGTCCGGCAGCATCGTGACGACGACCTCGACGCCGCGCGCGACGGCGGCCGGCGAATCCGCGACCGTCGCGCCGTCGGCGACGAGCGCCTCGGCGCGCGCGCGCGTCCGGTTGTGCACCGTGACCGCGTGGCCGGCGCGGAGGAGGTTCCGCGCCATCGGCGCGCCCATGATGCCGGTCCCGATGACGCCGATCCGCAGCGCGCTCACGCGAGCCACCGGATCGGCAGGTAGATCGCCGCGGAGATCGCGGCCGTGCACGGGATCGTCAGGATCCACGCCCAGACGACGTTGCCCGCGACGCCCCAGCGGACGGCCGAGAGCCGCCGCGTGCTGCCGACGCCGATGATCGCGCCCGTGATCGTGTGCGTCGTGCTCACCGGGATGCCGAACGTCGCCGAGCCGAGCAGCGCGAGCGCCCCGGCACTCTCCGCGCAGAAGCCGCCGACGGGCCGGAGCGCCGTGAGCCGCATGCCCATCGTCCGCACGATGCGCCAGCCGCCGAAGAGCGTGCCGAGCGCGATCGCGACGTGGCAGAGGATGACGACCCAGAACGGCACGTAGAACGTCGGCCCGAGCCGGCCCGCCGTGAAGAGGAGGACGGCGATGATGCCCATCGTCTTCTGCGCGTCGTTCGTGCCGTGCCCGAGGCTGTAGGCGGCGGCGGAGAGGAGCTGGAGCCGCCGGAACACGCGGTCGATGGTCGCCGGGTGCGCGTTCGCGGCGAAGCGGAGGACGAGCGCCATGAAGGCGGCGCTGAGGACGAGGCCGATCAAGGGCGACACCACGATGAACACGACGACGCGGAGGAGCCCCTCGGCGACGAGCGTGCCGAAGCCGCCCTTCGCGACGCCCGCGCCCGCGAGCCCGGCGATGAGGGCGTGCGAGGAGCTCGACGGGAGTCCGTAGTGCCACGTGATGAGGTCCCACAGGAACGCGGAGACGAGCGCGGCGAAGATGACGAAGTTGTCGACGACCGACGGGACGACGATCCCCTTTCCCACCGTGGTCGCGACCGCCACGCCGAAGCCGAACGCGGCGACGAAGTTGAAGAAGGCGGCCCACGCGACGGCCACGCGCGGCGTCAAGACCCGGGTCGAGACGATGGTCGCGATCGAGTTCGCGGCATCGTGGAACCCGTTCATGAAGTCGAACGCCAGCGCGACGACGATGAGGGCGACGAGGGTGAGCATGCGATCGGGCGCGGCGGGGAGCGTCAGCTGTACTCGAGGGCCACGCCCTCGATCACGTTCGCGACGTCCTCACAGCGGTCGATCGCGTTCTCCAGGTTGTCGTAGATCTCCTTGCACTTGATGACGTGGATCGGGTCGGACCCGTCCTCGAAGAGCCGCGCGACGGCGCGGCGGAGGATCGCGTCGCCCTCGTTCTCGAGCCGGTTGATCTCCGTGCAGTGCGCGATCAGCGTCTTGCGGTCGCGGAGGTCGCGCAGCCCGCGCATCGCGGCGCAGATCTCCTCCGCCGCCCGGAGCAGCACGTCCGCGAGCTGCCCGAACTCCGGCTCGAGCCGCTTCGGCCGATAGAGCCAGAGCCGCTCCGCCGACGCCCAGACGAGGTCGAGCACGTCGTCCATCCGCGAGATGAGCCGGTGGATGTCGTCGCGGTCCATCGGCGTGATGAAGGTCTGGTGCAGGCGCTCGATCACCGTGTGCGTGATCTCGTCGCCCAGGTGCTCGACGCCCTTCACGCGCTCGGCCTGCTGCTCGAGGTTCCCGGGGTCGCGGACCATCTTCGCGAGGAGCGCCGCCGCTTCGCGCGTCCGCTCGGCGTGCTGCTCGAAGAGGTCGAAGAACTGGCCGCCGCCGCTCGCCGGCAGGAGACGGGACCAGAAGCCGGGCCGCTCGGTGCTCGTCGCCATGCAGTCGCGCCCATACCACACGGCGGTACGGCGCTCTAGGGTCCGGGTCCGAGCGCCCGCCGACCTCACTCGATCCCCCAGCGCCTGCGCTTGCGCCAGAGCGTCGTGACGTTGATCCCGAGCCGCGCCGCCGCCTCCTCGAGCGTCGCCGCTTCGGCGAGCGCCTGCTCGACGTGGCGGCGCTCGAGCTCGTCGAGCGACCGCGGCTCCTCGGTCGCCGGCGGCGCCACCGGCGCGGGTGCCAGCAGGCGGTCCGGCAGGTTCTCGGCGCGGATCACGCCGTCGGGCGACAGCACGAGCGCGGCTCGAGCGCGTTCACGAGCTCGCGCACGTTGCCGGGCCAGCGATAGGCGGCGATCGCCGCCTCCGCGTCCGGCGCCAGCCGGACGCCCGCCCGCCGGTGGCGGGCGCCCAGCGTCTGCAGAATGTGCGCGGTGAGACGCGGGACGTCCTCGCGCCGCGCGCGGAGCGGCGGCAGGCGCAGCCCGACCACGTTCAGGCGGAAGAAGAGGTCCTCGCGGAACCGGCCCGCGGCGACATCCGCGTCGAGATCACGGTTCGTCGCCGCGACGACGCGCGCGTCGACCTCGACCGTCTGGGCGCCGCCGACGGGCTCGAAGCGGTGCTCCTCGAGGAAGCGCAGCAGCTTCGCCTGGAGCTCGGGCGGGAGCTCGCCCACCTCGTCGAGGAAGAGTGTCCCACCCGCCGCCGCCGCGAGCCGCAGCACGGTCACGTCGGAGGTCGCGACCTGGCGCGCCGTCGCCAGCACGCGCTGCATCGCGGGATGCTCCGAGTCGAGGAGCGCCGGCTGCTCGATCGCGCCGCGGAGCGCGCGGTTCTCGCGCCGGAGACCCTGCACCTCGAGGACGCGCTGAGGAGGAGGCCGACCTCGTCGAGCGCGAACGGCTTCACGAGGTAGTCGTACGCGCCGGCGCGCATCGCCTCGACGGCGCCGGCGACGGTCGCGTACGCGGTCATGAGCACGACGACCGCCTCCGGACGCCGCTGGCGGATCTCGCGGAGGAGCGCGAGGCCGTCCATGCCCGCCATGCGGACGTCCGAGAAGACGACCTCGATGTCGGTCTTCTCGAGGATCGCGAGCGCTTCGGGCGCGTCGGCGGCGACCTCGACCCGGTGCTTCCGCCCCCGGACGTACGTCGCGAGGTGCGTCCGGATGTTCTTCTCGTCGTCGACGATGAGGATCGTCGCCATCGCTCACCCGCGGGGCAGCTCGAGCGTGAGCCGGCTGCCCTTCCCGACCTCGCTCTCCACGTGGATGCGGCCGCCGTGAGCCTGCACGATGTCGCGGACGATCGCCAGGCCGAGGCCCGCGGCCCCTGCCTCGCCGCCGTCGGCGCCCTGGACGGAGCGCTCGAAGATCCGCTCGCGCTGCTCGGGCGGGATGCCGGGCCCCGTGTCGGCGATCATGACCGTCTTGATCCCCATGCGCCGGAGCTCCGCGAAGCGCTCGCGGATGCCGCCCTTCACGACGTCCTTCAGCTCGACCGTGCCCAGCACCTGCGGCCCGTCCGAGACGACGAGCGGCGTGCCGCCCTCGCGCGCGATGCGTTCCACCGCCTGCCGGACCGCGTCCGGGAGCGTTCCGCCGAGCTGGCCGACGTACGCCTCCACGGCGTCCGCCGCGCCCTTCCGGATCCGCCGCCCGTCCAGGTCGACACCGCTCATGCGGGTGTGCGCGCTGAACGGAATGAAGGTCGCTCCGAGCGCGCGCACGTCGCGCTCGCGGAGCCCGTGGCGCTCCTTCGCGAGGACGACGATGCTGCGCCCCTCGGGCGTCTCGTCGGCGAGGGACGCGAGCTGCGCGGCGTCGGCCAGCCGCTCGACGCCGACCCCGTCGGCCGGGAGGAACGCCGTCGCCTGGCGGTTCCCGAGCGTGATCGTGCCGGTCTTGTCGAGGAGGAGGACGTCGATGTCGCCCGCCGCCTCGACCGCGCGGCCCGACATCGCGATCACGTTCGCCTGGATCATGCGGTCCATCCCCGCGATGCCGATCGCCGAGAGGAGCCCGCCGATCGTCGTCGGGATGAGGCAGAGCGCGAGGAGGACGTCGAGCGCGGTCTCGTTCGGCGTCTTCTGGCGCTCGGCACCCTCCACCATCGCGATCATGCGGTCGAGGAAGGCCTCGCCCGGCTCCGACGTGATGCGGACGACGAGCCAGTCGGAGAGGACGCGCGTGCCGCCCGTGACCGCGCTCCGGTCGCCGCCGCTCTCCCGAATGACCGGCGCGCTCTCGCCGGTGATCGCGCTCTCGTCGACGGATGCGACGCCCAGGATCACCTCGCCGTCGCTCGGGATGACGTCCCCCGTCTCGACGAGCACGACGTCGCCCGTGCGGAGCTCCGAGCCAGGGACCATCGTCGGCCGTACGCTCGCCGGGACGAACCCGTCCGACGGCGGCACGGCGAGCCGCTTCGCCACGACCTCGCGCCGCTGCCGGCGGAGCTCGTCCGCCTGCGCCGCGCCCCTCGGCCATCGCCTCGGCGAAGTTCGCGAACAGCACCGTGAACCAGAGCCAGAGGGAAACCGCGAGGATGAACCCGGCCGGCGCCTCGCCCCGGCCGACGAGCGCCTGGACGAAGAGCGCGGAGGTGAGGACGCTCCCGACCTCGACGACGAACATGACGGGGTTCTTCACCTGGTGGCGCGGGTCGAGCTTCGCGAACGAGCGGGCGATGGCGCGACGGACGATCGCCCGGTCGAACCGCGGACGGGCGTTCCGATGAGGGCTCGTCATGCGCTCGTCTGGAGCATCAGGTGCTCGACCACCGGACCGAGGGCGAGCGCCGGGAGGAAGGTGAGCGCGCCGACGATGACGACGACGCCGATCAAGAGCGCGACGAAGAGAGGCCCGTGCGGATGAGGATCACGAGCGACGCCATCTTCGTCTCGTACGCCTCGATCTTCTTGCCGACGTACTCGGGCGTCCGCCCGACCATGAGGCCGGCCACGAAGACGGGATGGCGAGGATCGTCCACCCCTGCCGGGTGTCGGCGATGATCGTCCCGAACGTGCAACAGAGCGCGGAGGGGATCAGCAGGATCGCGAGCATCTCGAGGAAGTTCGTGCCCGGGGTTGGGTTCTCGTAGGGATGGGCCGAGTTGACGTTGAAGAAGCCGCCGCCGTTCGTCCCGAGCTGCTTGATCGCCACCTGAGAGGCGGCCGGGCCCATCGGCAGCGTCTGCTCCGTGACCCGCGACGTCTCCGTCTTCGGCTGGCCCCGCTCGTCGAGGACCGGGTGGCCGTCGGCGTCCTTCAGAAGCGCCGTCGCGGTTCTCGGGTGCACGAGCGCCACCGTCCGGTAGGGACCGAGGCTCTGCACGACGCCCTGCGAGACGAGGGCGAGCGCGAGGACGAGCGAGAGCGGCAGCAGGACGTAGAGCGTCGAGCGCACGAGGTCGACCCAGAAGTTGCCGATCGTCTTCGCCTGCTTCGCGCGAAGCCCCCGGACGAGCGCCACGACCACCGCCATGCCGGCCGCGGCCGAGACGAAGTTCTGCACGGTGAGCGCGACCATCTGCGTGAAGTCGCTCATCGTCGACTCGCCGGCGTAGCCCTGCCAGTTCGTGTTGGTCGCGAAGCTCGCGGCCGTATCGAACGCCGAGCGGCGGACACGGCGCCGAGCTGCTGCGGGTCGAGCGGCAGGACGCCCTGCACGCGTTGGATCACGTAGACGACGACGAGGCTCGCCGCGTTGAAGACGAGCATCGCGACCGCGTACGCCTTCCACGTCATGCCCTCGTGCGGACGGACGCGGGCGGCCCGGTAGAGAACGCGCTCGACGGGGCCGAGCACCGGATCGAGGAACGTCGGCTCGCCCTCGTAGACGCGTGCCATGAAGGCGCCGAGCGGCTTCGTGAGCGCCAGCAGCACGGCGACGTAGAGGCCGATCTGGAGGACGTCGTTCGCCGTCATCGGAAGCACTCCGGCTTCAGCATGGCGACGACGAGGTAGAGGAGGAGGACGACGGCCACTGCGCCGCCGATCGCGTAGAGCCCGCTCAACGGAGCCTCCTCACAGCCGAGCGCAGAGCGCGACGAAGACGATCGAAAGCCCGAAGAAGAGGACGGCGAGACCGATCGCGACGGCGTCCATCATGCCAGGCAGAGGAACCATGCCCATGCCGACGGAGAGCACTCCGTGTGCCACCGCGGCATGGTCCGGATCTCGCTGATTCTGCGACCGGCGCCCATCCCGATCGTGCAACGTGCAATTCGAGGCGCGTGCAACATGCATCGTCTCGCGCGCGGAGCCCCCGATGGGCGTGCAGGCCTGGATGACGCAGCTCGCCGGGCCCGGGCTCGATCACACCGTTGCCGCAGCCCGCGGGCTTCAGGGCAGGTCGGCGGCGATGACGCCGACGAAGCCGATCGAGCAGACCGTGATCGTCGAGTCGTCGCTGCTCGCCGACTCGTTCCGGAATGCCCGGGACGCCACGCTCACGGGCGTCGAGTCCGAGGGGCGGAAGGACCTCGGCTTCGTGCGCCTGTGGCTCAAGCCGTTCGGCCTCCTCGCCAACGTCGCCTACCTCGACCCAACCGTGAACGTGCCGCGGGCGAAGGCGGCGCACCGAAACGGCTCGCGACGTTTGTGCGCCGGCGACGGGTGCGCTAATCGCGACGCATGCCCGGCACCCGCCGTCGCGGGCTCCTCCGCACGCTTCTCGCGCTCGCGCCCGCCGTCGCGGGCTGTGCGCTGCGCCCCGTGCCCGTCCCCGTCGACCCGGAGGCGACGGTCGCCGCGCACCAGGAGGGCCGCACGCTCGTCGTCGACAGGCTGCCCGACGGAGGACGCGTCGGGACGGTTCGTCCCGCGAGCGTCGTGCGGCTCCCCGGACGTCCCGACTTCGTCGTCGGCACGGACGGCGAGACCCTCGGCGGGCTCTGGGTCGTCGCCCCGGCGACCGTCGTCGCGCGCCGCGGCACGGGCACGGAGGACGCGCCCGTCGGGAAGATCGAGCCGACGTGGCAGGACGACGTGATCCGCCTGACGATCGCGCCGGCGGACGGACCGCCGCTCCGCTCCGATCCGTTCCGGCGCGAGGGCGGCGGCACCGGGCGTCTCGTGCTCGCGCGCACCGCCGAGACGAACCTCGACCTCCGCGGCACGTACAAGGCCGTCGTCCGGGACCCGGACGGCGTCGCCGTCGGTTGGCTCCGTCTCCGGATGAGCCCCTACCAGCCCGCGGCGCGCATCTACGACGCCGTCCTTCCACCCGCCGTCGACCCCGCGCTCGGGATCGCGAGCTTCGTCGCCGTCGGCAGCGAGATCGACTGGATCGAGGCCCACGCCATCGACGTATACCGGGGCGGCGGCCCGGACGGGCTCGAGCGGTCGATCCCGATCCCCCGCTGATCCACGACGGCGCTCCCCGGCTTTCGGAACAGCGCGCTGGTCCGCGCCGGAGGAGGAGCATCGCAGCCGCCCAGGGCGTGGATCGTCAGGCGCACCGTGGCGACGTTGCCGTCGTGCACGCCGTCGCTGGGACGGTAGGTGAAGCCGTCGGCCCCGTCGTAGCCGGGAGTCGGGGTGTACGTGAAGCCACCGTCGGGCCGGAGGTCCAACGTGCCGTGCTCGACCGTCGTCACCGGGACCGCCGTCAGCGCGTCACCCTGAGGATCGGTATCGTTGGCGAGGACACCCGGGGCGACGGCGGTGAACGATGCGGGCCCCGCGACCTCGTAGCCGTCGTCCTGCGCCACCGGGCTCTCGTGTCGACTCAGGAGGAGATCGTACGCGGCGCCGACGTCGATGACACCCCACCCGTAGTCGTTGTCGGCGCCGGGCGGGCCGAGGTCGTGTGCCGTCTCCATCAGGACGGACGCCAGCGCCGCCACGTCGACCGCCGGGAAGGCGCCGATGAGCAGCGCGATGGCGCCGGCCACGTGTGGGGCCGCGGCGGACGTCCCGCTGATGGTGACGTAGGAATTCGGAGCACCGCCGAAGGAGAAGTCGGCCGTCCTCACGTTCACCCCGGGGGCCACGAGCTCGGGGAAGATCGTACCGTCGCACGCCGACGGACCGCGGCTGCTCTGGCTCCATATCGTGAACGTGTCGTCGATCGCGCCCACGGCGCAGCTCGCATAGTTCGCCGGGCTCACGCTCGACGACGGACCGAGCAGCCCGTCGTTGCCGGCCGCGAACACGACGGCGATCTGCGCGGCCTCGAGGACCTGGAGGTCGAGCTCGAATCTGGGGCGTCCGGTGACGGGATCCCGGTCGCAGACGTTGGTGCCCTGACTCTGCCACGAGTTGTCGACGACGTCGGGCGCGTCATCCGTGCTCGGGTCGCCGTCGGGGTCGAGGAGCCACTGAAATCCCTCGTGGATGTGGCTCTCCCGGGCTCGACCCGAGTCGTCGTAGATCTTGACCGCGATCCATTGCGCGCCGGGCGCCACGCCGATCGCCGTCCCCCCCGCGTCGCCCCCCACCATCAACCCCATCGTCTGCGTCCCGTGATCGCTGCTTTGATGCAGATCGAACGGCGTGGGATGCTTCCCGTGCGGATCGAACCAGCTGTTCGCCCCGCCCCGCCATCGCGTCCCGAGGTCCGGGTGATTCGCGTCGACGCCCGTATCCATGTTGGCGACGACCACCCCCTGCCCGGTGTCCCCGAGGCTCCACAGCCGCGGGGCACCCATGGCGTCGAGGTTCCACTCCGGCGGCGCGGGGGCGCCGGCGGGAGCGGGCGATGCGACCGAGATGGAGTCGAGCGTCACGCTCTCCACTCCCGGCTGGCGAGCGAGCTCGTCGACGACCGCCGCGGGAACGGTGGCGGCGACGGCGTGAATGGCCCAGAGCTGCGAGACACGAGCCGCGCCGCGCCGCCGCAGGAGCTCCACGACGGGTTTCTGCGCCCGATCGGCGTGTGTCCGAAGGGCCCTCACCAAGCTGGAACGGCGAGAGCGCCTGCTCCCGCCCCGGAAGGGCGCGAGATCGAGTCTGTCGGTGAAGCGCACGATGACGCTCACCTCGCCTCCGGGCGCGCCCCGGCGGACGAGCGACTGAAGGTCGGGGGCGACGACCGCGCCCTGCGCAGCAGCCGCCGCCAACGACGCCATCGCACTCGCGCCGATCCTGCGGATCCACGACGCGATCACGGCGTCACCAAGTCCGCGAGCTCTGCCCGTTTGCGAACACGGAGCCGGACACGCACCAGGAGCGGGACGACCACGACGGTCAGGACGATACCGGCTGCCGCGGCCGTGAGGGGCGTCTCGAGCGGGCGTTTCGAAACTCTCGCCGGCCGGACGCCGCCCGCCGGCGGCACCAGCCAGTCGAAGCGGGCGACGCGGTCCTCGATCCCCCGGCGGCGCACGACCACGTCGATCCGCCACAACCCCGCCCGAGCCAGGGAGACGCTCCCCAGCAGGAAGCGCCCGGGCTGCACCTCCTCGGCCACGACGGAGCGGCGCCCCAGGTCCTCCTCCACGAAGGTGAGCCGCAGAATGACGCGGACCACCTCCGCCGGCGGGGGACGCCGCGTGCTGCCGACGGAGACGGTGAACGCGTTCGGCCCCGGCCGATTCGGCTTGCCCGAGAGGGTCACCACCAGGTCGTCGACGGTCTCCGTCAATGCCGTGTGGACGCTTTCCGGGGCGATCGTGAACTCCGCGCCGCGCGGACTCGGCGCCGCCGTGATGAACCCCGCGGCCAACAGGACGAGGGGGGCGAGAGCCGATTCAGACACTACCAGCGCAGGCAGACGAGACGGCCGGAGCGGTGTCCAGCCCGTCGGACGACGGAGCAGCCGGGCCAGCGGACCCGCCACCCGGCCTGGGTGCAGCAGCATGGAGCTGGCGAGGCCGAGCGCGCCCATCAATCCGGTGAGACCGATCTTGGCCGAGAGCACCTTCCCGTACGGCGTCGTGACGAGCGCATCGAGCGAGGCCACCTGCCGACCCATGCCGTACGATCCGCTCGCCAGGAGCAGGGCCACGCTGACGGCGGCCACGCGGCTGAAGGGTCGCCAGCCGGCGCGCACGATCGAGGCGAAGTCGTCGCGATCCTGGCGGGCGAGCGGCAACAGACCGACGCCGAGAGCCACGAGCCCACCCACCCACAGGCTCGCGGCCAGCAGGTGCACGAGGTCGACGACCACGGCGAGGGCCACGTTGGAGTCGAGGGTCGCGGCGTGGCCGGTCAGCGTCTCTACGGCGATCACGGCGACGGCCAGCACGAGGGCCGCGGTCGAGCGCTCGCGTCGAAGCGGCCGCGGCCCGGCCGCCTGCGCCCACAACACGCCGGTCAGCGCGAGCAACAGTGCCTCACGTGACAGCCACAGCGTGCCCCAGCGAGTCCGGACGAGCATCTGCCATCCCACGCTCGCGAGCGAGGGCCGTTGGGGGAGCGTCTCGCGCACGGTCGCTGCATGCCAGAAGAGCAGCCCGACGCCGGCGGCAACGCCGAGGACGGCGCACGCTCGCGCCCACGCGAGCACGCGGCACCGTGCAGCCCCCAGCACGGCCGCCGCCCGCTCGTCCGCGGGGATCAGGAATCGGAGAACGGCGACGGCGCCCGTCCACGCGACGAGGAGGCTCAGGTTGATCCACCGCAGCAAGACCTCGCCGATCGGTGGAGCGCTCGTGATGCCGGGCACGGTCACGGCGCTCGGGTCCGCTCCTTCGCCCGCCGCAAAGACGAGGAAGCCCCGGCTGAGATGGCTGTCCGTCTCGGAGAGGACCGTCCAGAGCACGCTGTAGAGGCCGAGCGGCAAGTCGGGCAGGACCAGGTCCAAGAGCTTCGCATCGGTGGGGTCGGCGCGGAGACCGGCCGTGGCGACCGGCTTGCTCCCGGCATCGAAGAGCTCCACCGAGCTGAACCGGCGAGAGACGTCCTCGCTGAACCAGAGCCGCACCTCGCGGGGGACTTCGGCCAGGACGGCGCCGTCGGCGGGATCGGATCGCGTGAGCGTTGCGTGCGCGAGGACCGGGCGCGGGCTCGAGGCCGCGAGGACCGCCAGAGCCGCCGCCGCGCAGGCGCGTCGAGCGCGATGCCGCCCGCGTCTTCTCCACGCGCTCCACGTCGTTCGTCGTTCCATGGCTCGGCGCCGCGCTCGCTCGACGGGCGTTCGGGACCGTCGCCGGCGCTTTCCCTCACTTCACCACGAAGCCGAGCTCGTCTCTGGTCACGTCCCCGTCCTCGGCGCTGACGGCAGTCCAGCGCACCGTGTATCTCCCCGGCGGCAGTGGTGCCGGCAGCGTGAGGAGCAGCGAGGCGTGATCAGGGTCGTTCAGGTCCACGCGCCCGTCCCGCGTGCCCACCTGGCGGCCACCGGCATCGAAGACCCGAAAACGGCTGCGCTTCGTGTCCAGCTCCTGGCTGTACCGGATCGTCACGCGCTCCACGCGCTCGCGCACCTCTCCGTTCGCGGGGACGGACTCGAGCAACAGGGAATGGGCCGACGCGCTTCCCGCCAATCCGACGAGCAGGACGGCGACCGCCTCCTTCACCATGCGTCCTCACTGCACCGCGACGTGCTCGACCTGCGCGTCGCCGAGAAGGACGCGCACCTCGCTTCCGCGATGCACGACGTTCCCCGGGTTCTCGAAGATGAGGTAGTAGGTCTGGGCCGTCCGAAACGGCGCCGTGTGCGCGTGCCCCATCAGCAGCTTGCTCGCCACGAGCCCGGTCGCCTCGTCCACGATGGCCGGCGGCGTGGCTGCGTCGTGCACCACGCCCGCCTTGTCCGCGTCCGTGACTTGGAAGCGGAGGTCGAGGAGGCCGCCTCCGCCGGTCACGGCGACCCGCACGATCCGCACGCCGCTGCGCTCGACGAGGCCGTCGTCCGAGACGAGCGGGCGCTTCCACGCGGCCGCCGCGCGCTGCTCGCTCGTCTCTTCCCGCGGCGCACCGTCTCCGGCGGGCGACGCGAGCCAGCGCCCGAGCGCCGTGATCCCGACCGCGAGCCCGACGCCCGCGAGCAGGCGGACGAGACGCGTCCTTCGCGGCCGTCCTGCCCGTGCGGCGCGGCGAGGTCGTGCGAAGTGGCCGGGGGCGCTCACGGTCCGCCCGCGTCATGGTGTGATGAACGTGAGCATCCCGCCCGGCGACGCCGCGCCGTTCGAGACGTGGAGCTGTCGATTGTACAGGGCGTAGCCGTTGGCGCTGGGGGGCGACCCGGCCGGGACCGTGGCGATGGCGTCCTCGGTGGCGCCGGCCGGAATCGTCTCCGCATTCGCATCGAACGGGTTGTTCAGCAGCCGGGCATCCCTCGCGAGCACCCGCTCGTGCATGCCGAGCAGCATCATCGACGTGTTGTCGTACCCGGCATTGACGTAGCGCAGGAGCACTCGCTGCCCTGCGGATGCGGCGATCGGCGCCGTCTCCGGGAATGCCTTCCCGTCGATGAGCCAGTACGTCGCGAGGTAGCTCTTCATGTCGAACGTGTCGGGAGCGGCGTTGAAGTTCGGGTCGATCTGGCTCAAGAGGAGCACGGCCTCGACGTCGTACGCGCTGGCCGCCGTGTCGTAGGCCTGCCCCGCCGTGCTCGGCCGCACGATCAGCGCGCCGTACAGACCCATCGCCTGCTGGCGCCCGGCGTCACCGCCGCTCTGGTAGAGATACGTGCCCGCGCTCGCGGTGAACGTGCGCGTCACCGTGTTGCCGACCGCCGCCTCGGTGGGACCGGGAACGAACGAAACGCCCGGGATCTCGAACGAGATCGTGTGACCGGCCGGAAGCGCGTTGGTGACGGCGATCGTCACCGTGTCCCCCGCGGTCACCACGAGCTGCGGGCCCGGCAGGCTCGCCGTCGCGGTCGTGCAGTCGCCGGGCGTCGCCGGCACGCCGAATCCCCAGATGGGGACATTGCCGCCGCCGGGCAGCGTGATGCTGCCTGCCGTGGCACACAGTGCGATGGACACCGGGGCGGCCGCGGCCGTCGCGCACGTCAGAGCCAGAGCTGCCGCGGACGCCACGAGCGCGAGCCGTGCCGCCGTCTTCGGGTGTGCGAGTACACGCATCGCGACGTCCTCCTTGGCCCCGCCACGCTCAGGGCGCGTCGTAGACGAGCTTCATGAGGTCCCCGCTGGTGACGAAGCTCGCCGTCCCCGTGTGGGTCGTGAGCACCCGCACCCGCACGAGGCCGTTGTTGGCCCCTCGACCGATGTAGCTGGCGGGCGAGGCGATGGTGGCGCTGGTCACGGTGAGGTCGGTCGTGCCGACGTTCGGCACGAACGATATCTGGTCCCACGCGTTCGCGGTCCACGCCCAGATGAAGAGCGTCTGCGGAGTCGCGCCGAGGGAATCGTTGCCCTCGTAGGTCACCGCCAAGTTCGCGGCGCCCGCCGGGACGCCGCTGAACTGCCCGTACCAGTCGGTGACGCGAGGGTTTCCCGTGGTCGCCGAGTTGACCTTGTAGTACTTCGCGTCGTCGAGGCCGAGGTTGGCGACCGTACCGCCGTTCAACGTCCCCACCAGGATCCTCGTCGAGGTCGGGAAGGTGAAGCAGCCGCCGGGCGGGTCGACCCGGAGCAGCGTCGCCATGCCGCCGAAGCCCTCGTCGAAATTGGTGAACTCGTTCAACGCGTGGCTGTGCCACGGGAAGTACCATTCGCCGCAGACGTTCAGCGACGCGGTCCCGGTCGGCAGCGTCCCTTTGTAGCCGAGGTACGGGTTGCCGCCGTACCAGGTCACGCCGTTCTTGAACACGAGGCTCCGGTAGTTCGGCTGGGGCAGCAGCCGCTGGACCGGCGGCCCGTTCGGGTTCCAGTGGTCCTGGTCGTCCCACCTGAGCAGATAGTCCTGGGTCTGGCCGGAGCCGATCGTCTCCCCGAACCGCTCCGTCGAGGCGGAGGAGGTGCCGGCCGGATCGCGCAGGAGGCGGCCGTCCTGGGCGATCTGACGCAGGTGGTTGCCGTGCGGATGGTACGGATGGTTGAGCGCGCCGGCGTTGATCATCCGGATGAGCGCCGGGAGTGGATTCGTGCCGGCGTCGTTCGGCTGGATACGCACGAGCGCGCCGTAGGGCTGGCTCGGCAGCAGCGCCGAGCCGTTGTCCTGGATCGTGTCGGGAAAGGCGCGCCCGTTCACGGTGAAGTAGCGGTTCCGCAGCTTGGTGAAGTCGTAGGTCGCGCCCGTCTCGACGGCGTGGTGCAGGTCGGGATCCAGCTCGCTGACGAGGTTCAGGTACTCCCGCGACGGGTCGAACTGCGTCGTTGCGTCGTAGGCGTAGTTGGCGCCGAGGCTCGGGCGGACGACGAGCGCGCCGTGCAGCCCCATCTCCAGCTGCTTCGCGATGTTCGAGCCGCTCTCGTAGACGTACGTCCCCGGGCTCGACGCGGCGAAGGTATAGGCCACGGTTCCGTTGGGCGCCGCCTCGCTCGCCAGCAGCCCGGGCGAGCCCCCGATGCTGCTCACGCCCTCCTGACCGGGGAAGACGATCGACGACGGCTCGGGCAGGGTGTTGCGCAGGTTGACGACGACGGTCTCACCCTGGGTGACGCACAGCACGGGACCGGGGAACTGGAAGGCTCCGTCGTCCGGCGGGTCGGCGTTCGCATAGCTCCACATGAGGACGTCGTTGCCGTCGGGCGTCGAGATGTGGCCGGCCATGGTCACGAGGTTGAAGGTGTGGGTCGTGCCCGTGACGGCTCCCGGCGTGCAGACCATGCCGATCTTCGGCGCGCCCGGGGGCAGCGCGTGGCCGCGCCCGGCTCCCAGCAGCGGCGAGCCGGCTGCCAGTGCGACGACGAGGCCGAGGCGTCGAGTTCTCTGCGTCATCGTGGCCGTCCTTCGTCCGGCGGGACGTCACCCGCGGCTCAGCTGTGGATCTGGCTCACGGCCGTCTGGGCGGGCAGTGTGTCGCGGTACACCCGCACCTCGGTCATCATCCCGCCGGGGCCGGGGGCACCTCCGTTCGACAGCCGGCGCCAGTCGCGGTTCTTGAAGTAGTAGACGTTGTAGGTGCCCCTGCCGTCCGATCCGGATGGCGCGAGCGGGTCGTACGGCGGCGCATCGAACAGGACGTCGCGCGCTTCCCCCGGTCCGATGTACAGCGTGTTCGTCCAGTAGGACGTGTCGACGCTGCCGTTGCGCAGCAGCGAGGCGTCCTGTCCGATGACGTGCATCGGGATCCCCGGCAGCTGCATCGCATGCTGCTGGTAGCCGAGATTGGCGAGCCGCAGCAGGATCCGCTCGCCTGGGTTCGCCTGGACCAGGGACGAGATGGGCTGGCTCTTGTCGCTCGTGCCGTAGTTCGGGTTCACCGTGGTGATTCCCGATGACGTCGTCGCATCGTCGTGCGGCTTCACCGTGTCGGGATACGTGCGGCCATTGAGGGTGAACCACTGTGGAGCGTAGTCGGTGGGGATGCTCTCCTGGATGTCCCGGTCGCCGTCGTGGAACCCCGACCACACCTCGTTCAGCAGGATCGCGAAGTGGCGGTCGTACCCCGTCGAGCCGTCGCCGTCGTTGTAGGCGAACTTGGTGAACGTCCTTCCCCCGACGTTCATTGCGGTACCGTCCTGGAGCGGCCGCACCAAGACGATCGAGACCATGCCCATCTGGACGTGCTCGACGTCCTCGAAGTGGCAGTGGTACATGTAGGTGCCTTCGCGGTGCGGGCGGTAGAAGTACGTGAGCTGCTTCCCGATCGGCACCGCGACCGACACCTCCGGGACCCCGTCGTTGAGCGGCGACGGGAGATCGAAGCCGTGCCAGTGGATCGTGTGGGAGTCGGTCAAGTCCGGGCGCTGGACCAGGCCGAGGTTCGTCAACGTGATCTTGATGTCGTCATTCTGCTTCACGTCGATGATCGGCGCCGTGTGCTGGGCGTGCCCCTTGTAGGTCGCGATGAGCTGGCTCGGGCTCGCGGCGGGATCGACGGGGATGAACCCGAAGACGTAGAGCGGGTCGGTTTCGCGGCCCGGCACGGTGATGTAACCGTCGGTCGCGGCGAGCGCGAGCGTGGTGGTGGCCGCGTGGGCCTTCGCAACCGGCCCCCCGGAGCCGAGGCCGCTGCCGACCGCAACCGTCACGACCACACCCAGCCAGCTCGCTCGGACGCCGCGCCGGCGCGTCGAGCTCATCCGGTCTCCCATGGCGTCCTCCTTCCGAGGAATGTCGGCGCGAGGTCCTCGTTCACGGCGTGCGCACCGACTCGTCGGCCCCGAGATCCCACAGGCTGTTCAAACGCCCGGTGAGCTGGATCGGCCGGCTGTCGCCGTCGTAGTCGATCGTCGGCGCCGCGATTCCACCGCCCGTGCACGCGCCCGCGTTGGGCGGCACCGGCGTATTGGAGCAACGCACGCCGCGGTCGATCACCTGCGAGGCGACGGCCGCGGCGAGCCGCGCGGCGAGCCCGGCCGGCAGGGCGATGTGGTAGTCGCCGGTGAGCCCGACCGGCGGGTCGGCCCCGGTGATCGTGACCGCCGCCGCCTGCGGGTCGAGCCGCGAGCCGGACACCGTGAGCTGGAGGGTGAACGGCGTCACGAAGCTCGGGTCGGCGCCGATGACGTTTCCCTGGCCTCCCGGCAGGGGACGCGGCACCCCGTCCGGACCGAGGATCTGGCCGTTGGTCAGGTCGGAGTAACGCGGGGTGAAGGTGTCGGCGTTGTTCGCCGTCCCGAAGACCTCGAAGTCGATGAACCCTTGGCTGACGAGGGTCGCGCCGGGGCCGGGCTGGCTCAAGGTGAAGGCTTCGTTGTTCCAGAAGATGTTGTTGAACAGCGCCACCGGGTTGGAGAAGTCGGAAGCACCCGCCGGCAGCAGCGCCTGAAGCAGCGGATCGTTCGCCTCCGAGACGAGGCCGGCGGCGTGCGGCGTCCCTCCCGAGCTCTCGCCAGTGGCGGTGGAGACGTTGTTGGCGATCGTGTTGTTGATGATCGCCACGTTCAGCGCGTCTTCGAGCGTGATGGCCCCGCCGAGGTCGGCGGCCCCGTTGTCGACGATCATGTTGTTGCGGACGTTGATCGCGGCCCCGGGGACGACGGGCTCACCGACGTCCTTCACGCCGTCGCCGTTCAGATCCGCCCAGGTGAGCGCGTCGGCGACGAAGATGCCGCCGCCATCGTCACCACTGTAGTTGCTCTGGATCAGGTTGCGGTCGACGTCGACGGTGCCGGTGCCGTCGCCCAGGCCGCCGCCGACCGGCAGCTCGGTCTGGATCGCGATCCCCGCGCCGGAATCGACCGACTCGTTGTAGTAGATCCGGTTGTCGTGGATGCTGCCGCCGGGGCTGAGGCCCCAGTGCGAGATGCCAGCGCCGTACTCGGCACCGAAGTTCGCGCAGACGACGCTGTCCGCGACCTCGTAGGCGTTGGAGCCGTAGAAGATCCCGATGCCGCCCGAGCGGGCCATCCCGCCGTTGCCGATCAGGCGATTCCTGCCGATCCGCACGTTCCAGTTGTGGCTGTCGTGGCTGTACGGCTGGCCGAGACCGATGCCGCCGGCAAAGGTTCCGGCGTTGTTCTCGAGGACGTTGTTGGTGATCTGGAGGTTGTTGGCGTGGGCCTGCAGCTGGATGCCGCCGGCACCCTCGCCCCGGCCGGTCGTGAGGCCGAGGCCGTCGATGCGGGCGGCGCTCAGGAATCGCTCCCGTCGGGTGCTGCCGACGAGGTCGTAGGCCGTCGGGGACTGGGCGAGGACCGTGATGTCGGCGCC
The DNA here is from genome assembly GCA_035650655.1 of Binatia bacterium. Taxonomy (GTDB): domain Bacteria; phylum Desulfobacterota; class Binatia; order DP-6; family DP-6; genus DASRHG01. The sequence continues at coordinate 32,628 of DASRHG010000023.1, forward strand.
GCGGAGCACCGGGCGCGTCGCATCGACGCCGGCGTACGGCGCATGCGCCGCGATCGTCGCATCGTAGGCCATGGCGTTCTGCGCGAAGAAGCGGCCGTCGATGACGGAGCCGCTCACGTCGAAGCGCGGATCTTCGGGCGCACGCGACTGGAGCTCGTGCGCGCCGACGATGCCGCCGGGTCCGAGGCCCTGCAGCTTGAGCGGCTTCCAGAGGATCACGTTCTCGTCGTAGACGCCGGGCGACAGCACGAGCAGGCTGCCCGGCGCGGCGGCGTCGACCGCGTCCTGGATGGCGTGCGGGCTCGTCCCGGGTGGCGGCACCTGGACGACGGGCGGGTTGTAGCCCCGGCCGAGCACGTGGATGGTGATTCCGTTGACGCTCGAGAGGCCACCATTCGCATTCGCGCTGATGATGGCGAGCTGCTTCGGCCCGGCGGTGATCACCGGCACGCTTATGACGATCCTGTCCGGGGTTCCCTGCGTCCAGCTCACGATGCCGCCGTTGGAGCGCGTGAGCGTCGCGACGTCACCGCTGAACTGGTCAGTGAGCGTGACCCGGCCACCCTGCATCCCCGCCGGACCCGCGCTGCCGATGAAGTCGGCGAGGATGGTGATCCGCCGGCCGGCGCCGGTGTCGCTCGCGCGCACGTACGGTCTCGAGACCTGGAGCAGCTCCGGCCGGGGCTCGACGGCGGGATCCTGGCAGCCGGCGCCCGACATCGGAACGAGCGGCGTGTCGAGCTGGGTCGTCATCCCGGGCCACACGTCCCACACCGTCGTCTGGGATCGCAGGTTGGGGTTGTAGCCGTCGTTGGGACGTTCTCTCGTGCCGGGGTCGTTCACCTTGACGAGATACATGCCCGGGCAGGGTCCCTGCGGAATCGGGCAGTTGAGCGTCTCGGTCGAGGGCAGGAGCGCCTCGTAGGTGCCTTCGGGGCTGGTGTAGACGGTCGTGAAGAGCCGCCAGTTGTCGGGGGTGTAGGGGCTTCCGGGCGTCGGGGGCACGGTGTCCACGCGCTGGTAGATGCCGATCGGGATGCCGCCGATCGGGCGCGCCTCGCCGTACCAGACCGACTGCGGGTTGCGCTCGAAGAAGATGTCGTCGGTGACGAGCCCGACGAGGCGGCCGGGCTGCTCGACGTCGACGCCGGTCGGGAAGTTGGTCATGAGATGGAAGTCGGCGTTGGCGTTCTGCCCCTGCTGCAGCACGACGCGCCGCTTGTCGCACAGCGGGGCGTGCGCGCCGGTCTGTCCGAAGTACGGGCTCCGCTCGGTGAGCGTCGACTGGTCGATGACGTGGTCGTCACCGGCGCAGGGCGGCGGCGGGATGGCGGGGACGAACACGTTGCCGAGGTCGACGTTGACGTCCTCCTCCTTGACGGGCCGGTAGAGGCATCCGCTCGGTCCGGCGCTCCCGAGACCTCCCGACACGTTCTTGAATCCGTTGTCGTTGGGGGGGTTGCAGGGGCGGGTGTCGCTCGGATCGGCCGGCATGATCGCGTGCGTGACGTAGGTGCCGGCGACGAGCGGCCGGGTCGCCTCGTGGGCGGTGTGATCGGCGTTCCAGCACGGGGCGGTGTCCGGGTCGGGTGCAGCCTCGTCGAACCCGTCGGGGCAGTAGTCGGCGAAGGCGTAGCCGCCGTCGAAGGCGCCGTCCTTCGTCTGATTTCCGGTCGCCGGCACCTCGAGGCAGGCCGGGCCGATCTGCGGATTGAGCTGCGCGCTCACGTCGTTGCCGGAGGCGTCCCGCACCGCGCAGCCTTCGGCGTAGACGTCGGGAGCGGTCGGCGGCGTCCCCTGCGGGTGCTTCCACTTGTCGGTCACGTACTTGTTGAGGATCACGCCCTGTTCGGACTCGAGGTAGACCGTCACGCCGGGCATGCCCGGCTCGTAGTCCTCGCTCGCTTGGAAGCGGGCGTCGAACTCGTTGCGCGTCGTGGTGAGGAATGTGATGCCGACGATCTGCATCCCCTCGATCTGGCCCGTGTCCGGGTTGCGGGCGTAGTCGTACTTGCCCCAGTCGACCCAGCTGCGGTGGCCCTCGGTCACGAGCTGGTTCGTCAAGAGCGCGCCGCCGAGCGCGGTCGGCACGGGCGTCACGATGCCCGGATCGTGCTCGTCGTGGACGGACGCCCCGGTCACGCCGAAGCGGCTGAAGCCCTGCTCGCCGATGAACCACCTGCCGAGCGGACCACCCTCGGCCGTCGGGTACTCGTAGTAGCCGTCGGGCCCGGTGACCGTCGACTCCTTGATCGTGCCGTCCCGCCAACGCAGGTCGACGTCGGTGTTCGGGATGACCGGCTCCCCCGGGTCCATGACGCCGTTCAGGTTCAGGTCCTTGTAGACGTAGCCGCCCAGCCAGCCGAACCAGCGCGAGACGCCGATGCCGACGTTGCCGAGGGGGTCGATCTCGTTGACGTCGACGGTCTCGCCCTCGGCCACCGTGACGCGCGTCAAGCGGATGATGTAGCTCAGCTGCTCGTCCCAGATCGCCATGTTGTAGGCGCCGGCCGGCACGCCCTGGATGTCGAAGTTGCCTGCCGAATCGCCCCGGCCGGCGTAGACGAGTCGATCCGTCGAGGCGTCGGAGAGCGCCACGAACGGGTCCTGCACGGGCTCGCCCAGCGTCAGCACCTCGAAGGGCGGCCAGCCCTGCCAGTTGCGCGCCGTGCCCGTGATCGCACCCGCGCCGCCGGCGGCGAAGCCCGTCGGGGCGCAGATGAAGCCGAACCAGAAGGCGGTGCGGACGTTCGGCGGCTGCCAGAGCTGCAGGCCCGGCGACTCGGTCCCGTCGCTGCCCTCTTCGATCCCGGCCTGCAGGCTGAACCCACCCTCGATCGTCGTCGTCTGGTACCACTGGCTGTCCGGATTATCGTTGCAGGGCCCCGGCGGCGGATGGACGTCGATGAAGTAGGTGGCCGGACCGAGGTTCTCGACCTCGACGAACCCGTCGGCGTTGGTCAGGCAGATGCCGCCGCACAGCGGGGCGTTGTGATAGTCGACCGTGACCTCGTTGCGCGTTTGCTCCTCCAGCCCGATCTGGAAGCCGCCCAACCCTGCCTCTTCGTCGTCCGGAGCGCCGTTCGTCCAGGCGTTGTCTTCGAACACGAAGACGCGGATCTTCCCGAGCGGCAGCGGATGGGCGTCGCTCGCCTCGGTCAAATCGATCCGCACCGCCCCCGCGTCCTGCGGCAGCGTGACGTGCTTGCCCCACATCTTGTGGTCGGGGGCGCGGACGGTGACGAGGTAGCGGCCGTCCGGCAGCGTCACCGTGGTCCGGGACTGGTCACCCTCGGCGACGATCGGGCTGTTGCTTTCGGTCGTCAGCCAGGTGGGGAACGGATCGCTCGGCTGCCGCGTCGCGCGATCGATGAAGCGGCTGTTGTCGACGTTGACGATGTACGTGAAGCGCGGGAGCGCACTTCCCGAGACCAGGTCGCGGGCGTCGACGGTCACCGTGGCTGCCGACGCGCCGCGGCCCGCGCCACCGATCCACAACAAGCCTCCGAGCAGGACGACCGAGAGGACGCTATGGCGCCGGAAGCACCGCCGACCGGACTCGACGCTCGCCGCCCGCCGGGTCGGGCGGCGCGTGGCGCTCTCCCACCGTTCCATCCGACTTCCCCTTTCTCGTTCGCACGTTGACCGCGTCGCGGCGTTCGATTGTCGAGAGGGTCCAGCCGTGCGCCAGGCGAATCGCCGAGATCGCCAACGGACGAGCGCGATGGACCGCTGGCGATGGTCCTGGCTCACACGGGGAGGTTGGAGGTGCGGTTGACGACGTGATCTCGCGGCGGCGAAGGGCGGTAGTCGCTTCGAGCCGGCCACGCGGAGGAGCGAGCTGAGAGGCGTGGGATGGCGGCATCGCGTCGCTCGTCGATCGTGTACGCGACGCCTAATCGTTCCCGCACCGCCACACACTCCCGCCATGTAGTGCCTTAGCTAGCTAGTAAGCGTGACCGTGGTCGAATAATCGGCCGAGGGGACTCGAGCTGTCAGGAGCAGAAGAGCGCCACAGGGCAGACGGTCGCCGCGACCTTCGTCGAGACGGTCGTGAGGGAGCCTCCCGCTCCCCACCGCGCCAAGCAGCAGCCCCCCGGCCGCCGCCGCGCCTGTCACGTCCGGCCCGAGCAGCAGATCCGAGACGGAGCTCCCTCGGGCTCGCCGGCGTCTCCGAGGCTCTCATCGAGCCCGCCCTCGGGGCGGCCGCCGCTGGCGCCGCAGTCGACAACATCCTGGATGCGCACCCGATACCGGAGAAATGTGCCGGAACACCCGGTCTGGGGGACGCGGACGCCGTCGCAGAGGACATCCTCGGCGGAAACGGGTCGTTCGGCCTCCCGCTCCGTGCCGCGCTCGGCGGCGAGCTCGGCGATCGGTCCCGACGGAGCGCTCTACCGGGCGGCGGTTCTCAGAACTTGACGGCCGCGTCGAGCTGGAGGCGCGTGAGCGTCGGGTTCCGCGTGTTTACGGGGCGGTCGATGAAGTTCGTGAAGTGGCTCCGCACGGACAGGGTGAGCGGGTTCAGGAGCTGGTAGTCGACGCCGACCACCGGGCCCTCCTGGTTCGTGCCGCCCAGGCCGAAGTCGCTGTACGTGAAGGCGGAGAGCGCCGCCTCGCGCGCGATCTGCTCGTAGAAGCCGTACACCGACCAGTCGTTCTTCACCTTCGTCTGCCCGAGACGCGCGCCGGCCTGCCAGCCGCTCGCGTCGTCGTCGAACGCGTCCCAGTTGTACACGTAGTCGGCGAAGAGCCGCAGCGGCTGGCCGAGGACGACGCTCGGGATCGTCGCGGCGACGGTCGCGTTCGACTCGTTGAAGCCGCTCGCGTAGCCCGTGATGCGCGTCGTCGTCTTCCCGCCGCTCGTCGTCGACGTCGTCACGAGCTGGTTCGTGTTCGCGAGCGCCGTGTTCGTGTTGAGCTGCATCGCGATCTGATCCGGGTTCAGGTACCAATACTGTCCGACGCCCGCTTCGACGAGCACGTTCCCGAAGTGCATCGCCGGGTTCACCTGCCCGCCGAACATCCAGCCGTCCTCCCCGTTCGACACCTCGTTGAACGTCCACTGGAGCGCGTGGAGCCGCACCTGGTCGAGCGCGCCGATCGGATTCCCGAGGAGCGCGAAGGTCTCGAACGCGCCCTCGGGCGAGAGGTCGTCGTCCCACACCATCTCGCCCACCCGGAACACGGGGTTCGGGAACTTCCCGAGGTTGATCGACGCGACGCCCGGGCGGAGCCCGAAGCTCTTCCCGGGTGTGAACGTGAGGTAGGCCCAGTCGAGGTTCACGTGCTTGCGCGTGAAGTCACCGGTGAGCGTCTCGTTCGGCGAGATCGGGTCGTCGGGGTTGCCGCTGGCGAGCCGGAAGGTCGCCGCGATCTCGTCGCTGTAGGCGAAGCGGAGGCCGAGCCGCGCCCGGATGCGCTCGCGGTTCCGCGCCGTCACCTTCGCGCCGCGCGCCGCCGGCTGGTGGTAGAAGCCCTCGTGGCGGAACCGGACGTCGCCGAACAGGGTCGTGCGCGCGAGCCAGTCGGGGAGCGACGCCTTCGCCTTCTGCGTCGCCTCGGCGACGGACGCGCGGGTCTCCTCGACCTGCTTCTGCGTCGCCTGCCCGACGGCCTGCTGCTGCTTGACCATCGCCTTCAGCTCCTGGAGCTCCTGCTGCGTCTTCCGGAGCTCCTCTTCGAGCATCCTGATCCGCTGCTCCGCCGTCATCGCGCCGCGTGCCGGCGAAGCGGCGAGAACGGCACCGAGCGCGATCGCGAACGTCCACCAGGTCGTGCGCATCGTTCCTCCCTTGTCTGGATCGCGAATCGCCGAAAGCCGACGGCAAGTCCAGGGACGCGGACCCGATTCACCGAATCTTCACGAGCTCGTCGCACGACCGACGCGGCGGAGCGCGCGCGGCGTGAAGACCGCGCGGAGCACGGCGCGCGAGGACCGCGGATCGGAGAGCTCGAGCGCGACGACCCCGCCCTTCTTCAAGTCGAGCGCGAGCCCGTCGGGCGATCCCGTGAGGAGGAGCGCGACGAGCGCCGAGAGCCCGGGCTCGTGCCCGACGAGCGCCACGCGCGGGCGGCGGAGGAACGGGCGCAGCGCGCGAAGCATCTCGGCGGGCGGCGTGCCCTGCGCGAGCGCGGCGAGCTCGCGCGGCGGCGGCGTCCCGCCGAACGCCGCGGCGACGATCGCCGCCGTCTCCGCCGCGCGAGCGAGCGGGCTCGTGAGGAGCGTGTCGAAGCGCATCCCGAGCCCGACCATCCCGCGCGCCGCCGCCTGCATCTTCGTGCGGCCGCGCGGCGTCAGCCGCCGCGCGCCGTCGTCGCCGCCCGGGGCGCGGTCCTCGGCGACGCCGTGGCGGATGACCCAGAGCTTCACGTCCCGGTCGCCGCGAGGCGCACGGCGCGCGGGCGCCGTGCGGAGAGCTCGTCGAGGACGGCGCGGCGGCGGCGCGGCCGGCCGACACGACGCCAGCGGTCGGCGAGGCGCCGGCGGCGCCGCGCGGCGAGTCGGTCGAAGGCCTGGACGAGCGCGCCGACGGCGACCAGCGTCGGCGCCGGGACGTCGGGCCGCTCGGCGTACGCGAGGAGCCACGTCCGATGCGTGACGGCGTCCTGATGCTCGCCGAGCCGCTCCTGGAGCCGGGCGAGCCGCACGGTCGTCTTCCGCACCGCCGGCCCGCCGAGCCCGCGCAGCGTCTCGAGCGCGTAGCGCAGCCGCTTCACGCGGATCCGTGCCCGATGCACGACCGCGGGCGGTGCATCGGGGCCGAGCGCGCGCCCGGCGCGGAGCGCGTCGCGCAGCAGCGGGCGCACGAGGTCGGCGGCGATCGCGCCGAGCGGCACGTCGCCGCGCGCGGGGGCCGGCGATTCGGCGAACGCGGCCAGGCCGTCGAGGAGCCGGTGGAAGCGCCGCCCGTCGAGCGTCGCCCCGAGCGCGGCGTGCGCCGTCGCCCGCTCGTCGTGGATCGCGACGCCGAGCGGACCGAGCGCGTGCCGGAGCGCCGGGTCGAGGCGCGCGGCGCGGGCCATGACGGCGGCGCCGAGCACGTCGAGGTCGCGGACGGCGCCGATCGCGCGGCCGAGCGAGCGCAGCTCCGCCCGCGCGTGCGCGGCAACCCTCGGCGGCAGCACGGGCGCGAAGAGGCGGAGCGCCGCCCGGAGGCGGCGCGTCGCGACGCGCAGCTGGTGCACGGCCTCGATGTCGCCGGCACGCGCGCCGGCCTCCTCGCGCGCGAACGCCCGGAGATGGAAGCGGATCACGACGCGCGCCGCGAGTCGCGCGGGGTCCTCGGGCGCGAGGACCAGGCTGCTCGCCCGCGGCGGGCGCCGCACGACGGGCACGCGGCTACCGTCCGCGCCGCGCGCGGAGCGCGACCGGCTGCGGCTCCCGGCCGGCGGCGGGCCGCCGGCCGCCGGCGAGATGGGCGCCGATGTGCGCGCGCAGCTCGTCCTGGATCGTCTCGATCGGGCGGCGGGCGTCGACCGTGACGAAGTCGAACTCCTGCGCGAGCGCGTTGTACTCGTCGATGAGCCGGCGCTGATAGCGCTGGAACGAGTCGAAGATGTCCGTCCCGAGCGCGAGGTGCATCCCCGACTCCCAGTAGTCCATGCCCTTGCCTTCGAGCACGCGCGGCACGAGGTGCTCGACGTCGATCTCGAGGTAGAGGACGAGGTCGGGGACGAGCGCGCAGCCGAACAGCTGGCGCGTCCACGTCGGATCGGCGCCCATCACCACGTTCCGGGCGAAGGCGGTGTACATGTAGCGGTCCGCGATCACGACGAAGCCCGAGCGGAGCGCGGGGATGATCTGATGCTCCAGCCGGTCGGCGAAGTCGGCGGCGTAGAGAAGGCTGAAGGTCGTGACCGTGAGCTCGTGCCCCGCCTTCGCCTCGTTGATCGTCTCGGAGAGGAGCGGCGACCGCGTCCAGCCGGTGTTGCTCACCGCGTGCCCCTGGAGCTCGAGCCACGGCTGGAGCAGCTCGATCTGGGTCGAGCGGCCGACGCCGTCCGTGCCCTCGATGACGATGAGATGCCCCGGGAGCGGGCGGAGCTTCAGATACGGGAGGCCGTGCCCGTACCACGTCTTTCCCTTCCTAGCGGCGGCCATCCCCGTTCCCCACGGCGCGCGGCGTCTCGTAGCCGCGGAGCGCCTCCTTCACGAGCCGCCGGACCACCTGCTGCTGGCTCGGAATGTCGCCCGTCGCGTCGATCACGCGCATACCGAACTCGGCGGTGAGCTCGTCGTAGATGTCGAGGACCCGGCTCTGGAAGAGGCGGAAGCTCTCGACCGGGCTCGACGCGAGCCCGACGTCCATGCCGGCCTCGTGGTACTTGAGCTTGGCGCGGCCGGAGAGGAGCCGCTCGAGCGAGACCTCGATCGGCACGCGGAAGTAGAGCGTGAGATCGGGGCGCGGCGCGAAGCCGTAGAGGGCGCGCACCCACGCCGGGTGAACGCCGCGTGCGACGTCGCGGCCGAACGCCGTGTAGACGTAGCGGTCGGCGAGCACGATCATGCCGGCCTTGAGCGGCGGCACGATCTGGTAGGTGAGGCGATCGGCGAAGTCGACGGCGTGGAGGAGGCTGAAGGTCGTCGGCGTGAGGAGATCCTTCTTCTTCCCGCGCTTCATCGCGCGCCGCACCAGGCGCGAGGAGTTCCACTCCGTGAAGTGCACGCGATAGCCGCGCGTCTCGAGCCAGCGCTGGAGGAGGAGGAGCTGCGTCGACTTGCCCGAGCCGTCGATCCCTTCGACGGTGATGAGACGGCCCGGGTACGGATGCGGGCGCGTGAGGAGGCTCGGCGCGCCGGCCGTCACGACGAGATCGCCGCCCGCGCCACCGCCTGGCGCGGGCGCGGGGAGTGGACCGCGCGGAGGACGATTGGCCGCTCGAGCAGGCGCGCGAGGAGTTCGACGCGACGTTCCGCTGCCCATAGCTCGAGCTCCGCGTCCTCTCCCCCGGAGTCGACCTCGATCGTGAGACGGCCCGCGGTCTGCGTGAAGGAGAGCGCTTTAACCACACCGAACCGGGTCCGGTCCAGACCGTCGGCGAGGCGCAGGATCGCGGCGAGGCCGCGCACGACGCGGCGGGCGCGCGGCGGAAGCGCCGCGAGCTCGGGATCGCTCGGCTTCGGCGGCTGCTTGCGGTGGCCGCGGACGACCTGCGCCAGCATCTCGATCTCCAGGCGGTCGAACCCGAGCAGCTCGGCGCTGCGGACGAGGTAGCAGCCGTGGCGGTGGTGGCGGTCGTGCTCGACGGCGTGGCCGATGTCGTGCAGCAAGGCGGCGTACTCGAGCAATTCGCGCGACGCCGGCGGCAGGCGGAGCGCGGGCGCGGTCGCGTCGAACACCTGGAGCGCGAGCCGCGCGACGTGCCGCCCGTGCGCGTTCTCGCCCGCGAAGCGCGCGGCGAGCGCCTCGACGGAGCGGCGGCGTGCCCCGCCCTCGCGCCCCCGCCGCGCCGCGCCGGCGCGCGCGACCTCGAGGAGGAGCCCCTCGCGGAGCGCCCACGTGCACGCGACGAGCTCCGGCGCGCCGGCCCGCGCGAGGACGAAGTCGACGAGGACGGCGGCCGCCGGCATGAGGTCGGCGCGCTTCGCGTCCATCGCCGGCAGCGCGGCGCGCCTGGCACTCCCGACGGCGAGGAGCCGGCGCCGGAGCCGGCGGATCTCGCCCGCCGTCACGCGGACGCCGTGGAGGCGCCCAAACTCGGCGCCGCGCGCCGCGGCCGCCATGGCAACGAGCGTGTTGACGGTCCCCGAGGTCCCGATCGCGCTCACGACCCCAGCGTGCCGGACCCGCGCGAGCAGCTCCCCGAGCTCCCGGTCGAGGTGCTTCTCGAGCTGCCGGACCTGGCGCCGTCCGGGGCGGTCGGAGCCGAGCAAGCGCTCCGTCAAGCGCGCGACGCCGAGCGGGAGGCTCCGCATCCAGAGCGCGCGCCCGTCCTGGACGAGCACGAGCTCGACGCTTCCGCCGCCGACGTCGACCAGGAGGTACGGCCCGCCCTCGAGGCCGAGCGCGTGGCGCGCGGCGCGGAAGATGAGCGCGGCTTCCTCGACGCCGCTCACGACGCGCACCGGGATGCCCGTCTCCCGCCGCAGGCGGCGGACGAAGGCGGCTCCGTTCCGCGCCTCCCGGACGGCGCTCGTCGCGACCGCGCGCAGGCGCTCGACCTGCCGCGCGCGCGCGAGCCGGGCGAACGTGCCCACGGCGCGCACCGCGAGGTCCATCGCGTCCTCGGGGAGCCGGCCGGTCGTGAAGGTCCGGCGCCCGAGCCGCACCATCTCCTTCACGCGGTCGACGACCTGGATCCGGCCGTCGGGACCGACGTCGGCGATCACCATGTGGACCGAGTTGGAGCCGACGTCGACAGCGGCGAGCCGCACCCCGTCACTGTAGCGGTCGCGGGCGTCCGTGTCACCGTCCGGGCGGGACGGGCCCGCTCTTCATCCGCGCGTAACGCGGCCGTAACGGACGCCGGCTACCCTCGCGGCATGCGAATCGTCCTGCTGATGCTGGTCGGCGTCCTCGCGGCGGCCGTCCCGGGGCGCGCCGCCGTCCTCGTGAACGGCGCGGGCGCGACCTTCCCCTACCCGATCTACTCGAAGTGGTTCGACGAGTTCCACAAGCGGAACCCCGACGTGCAGATCAACTACCAGTCGATCGGCAGCGGCGGCGGCATCCGGCAGGTGACCGAGGGCACCGTCGACTTCGGGGCGAGCGACGGCCCCATGACCGACGAGCAGCTCGCGCAGACGAAGGTGCCGATCCTCCACTTCCCGACCGTGCTCGGCGCCGTCGTCCCCACGTACAACCTTCCCGGCTCGCCCCGCCTCCGCCTGAGCGGCGACGTGCTCGCCGGCATCTTCCTCGGCAGGATCACGCAGTGGAACGATCCGGCGATCGTCGCGGAGAATCCCGACGTCACCCTGCCGGCCGAGCCGATCGTCCCCGTGCACCGCTCCGACGGCAGCGGCACGACGTACGTGTTCGTCGACTATCTGACGAAGGTGAGCGCCGAGTGGGCGAAGTCCGTCGGCACGGGCACGGCCGTCAGCTGGCCCGTCGGCCTCGGCGGGAAGGGGAACGAGGGCGTCTCGGGCCTCGTCAAGCAGACGTCGAACGCGCTCGGCTACGTGGAGCTCATCTACGCGGTCCAGAACGAGCTCCCGTACGCCGACGTGCGGAACGCGGCCGGCCGCTGGGTCCGGGCGAGCCTCGACAGCGTGACCGCGGCGGCGGCGGCCGCGAGCGCCGACATGCCCGCCGACTTCCGGGTCTCGATCACGAATCCGCCGGCCGCGGACGCGTATCCGATCGCGAGCTTCACCTGGCTCCTCGTTCCGAGTCGGATCCCGGACCAGGCGAAAGGCACGGCGATCAAGCAGTTCCTCGAGTGGATGCTCGGCGACGGGCAGTCGTTCGCGAAGGCGCTCGGATACGCGCCCCTGCCCGAGACCGTCGTTGCGCTCGAACGTCGGGCGCTCGCGCGCGTCGCGGTGGGTGCGCCGTGATCGCGGCGGCTGAGAGCGGGACGTCATCCATGGAATCGCCGGAGACGACGGTCGCTGGCGACCGCGCGGCGGGCCTGCGGCTCCGCTTCGGGGCGGCCTTCGCCGGTCGCGCCGCGCGCGGCACGACGGCCCCCGTCGCCCGCCGCGTCCTCCCGCCGGCGCAGGCGCGCCGGCGCGCGGGCGCGATCGGCGACCCGCTTTTCCACACCGTCTCGCTCGCGTTCGCGCTCTCCGTGCTCGGGCTCGCCGCCGTCGTCGGCGTCGTGCTCTGGCGGTGGTCCGCGGCGTCCCGGGCGGCCTTCGGGTGGAGCTTCCTCGCCACGTCCACGTGGGACCCGGTCTTCTCGCGCTTCGGCGCCCTGCCCTTCGTCTGGGGCACGCTCGCCACGTCGGCGATCGCGCTCGCGATCGCGATCCCGCTCGGCGTCGGCGCCGCGATCTGTCTCGCGGAGCTGGTGCCGCGCTCGACCGGCGACGCGCTCGCGTTCCTCGTCGAGCTCCTCGTCGCCGTGCCGAGCGTCATCTACGGCCTCGTCGGGCTGTTCGTCCTCGTGCCGCTCGTGCGGACGGCGGGCGGCGCCGTCGCGCGCGCGCTCGGCTCCGTGCCGCTCTTCGCGGGGCCAGTCTACGGCATCGGGCTCCTGACGGCCGGCCTCCTCCTCGCGTTCATGACCGTGCCGTTCATCGTCGCGATCTCCCGCGAAGTGCTCCTCGCCGTGCCGGAGACGCAGCGCGACGCCGCCCTGGCGCTCGGCGCCACGCGGTGGGAGACCGTCCGCCACGCCGTCCTCCCGTACGCGCGGACGGGAATCCTCGGCTCCGTCTTCCTCGCGCTCGCGCGCGCCCTCGGGGAGACGATGGCCGTGACGATGGTCATCGGCAACCGGCCCGAGATCGCCGCCTCGCTCTTCGCCCCCGCGCACACCATGGCGGCGGTGCTGGCGAACGAGTTCTCCGAAGCCGCGGGCGACCTCTACCTGTCGGCGTTGATGGAGATCGCGCTCGTGCTGTTCGGGATCACGATCGTCGTGAATGCCGGCGCGCGGCTCCTGATCGCGCGCGTGCGCGCGCCGGCCGGAGCGCCCGCGTGACGGCGCGGTACCGGCGCCGCCGTCTCGTCGAGCGGCTCATGTTCGGCGCGACGATCGCTGCGGCGGCGACGACGCTCGGCGTCCTCGTCTTCATCCTCGGCTACCTCGCGTACCAGGGCGCGACGTCCCTGTCGCTCGACTTCTTCACCCGCCTTCCCGCGCCCGTCGGCGAGACCGGGGGCGGCATGGCGAACGCGATCGTCGGCACCGGGAAGCTCCTCGCCACCGCGGCCGCGATCGGCATCCCGATCGGCTTCACCGGCGGGATCTGGCTCGCCGAGTACGGAGCCGGGACGCTCGCGGCGGCGGTGCGGTACGCGGCCGACGTGCTGAACGGCGTCCCCTCGATCGTGATCGGCGTCATCGTCTACGCCCTGCTCGTCGTCCCCGTCGGCCACTTCTCGACCCTCGCCGGCGGCGTCGCCCTCGGCGTCATGATGGTGCCGGTCGCGATCCGCGCGACGGAGGACTTCCTCCGCCTGGTCCCGGACGCGCTCCGCGAGGCGTCCCTCGCCCTCGGCGCGCCGCGCTGGGTGACGATCGTCCGGGTCGTGATCCCGGCGGGCCTGCGCGGCATCGTCGCGGGCCTCGTCCTGGCGCTCGCCCGCGTGGCCGGGGAGACGGCGCCGCTCCTTTTCACGGCGCTCAACAACCGCTACTGGAGCCCGGGGTGGAGCGAGCCGACGGCGTCCCTCCCGGTCATGATCTTCACCTACGCGATCTCTCCCTACGAGGACTGGCACCGGCAGGCGTGGACCGCGGGCCTCGTGCTGCTCGTCCTCGTGCTCGGGGCGAACGTGCTCGCACGCGCCGTTCTCCGCCGCGGGATGGCGATGCGATGACGAACGACGACGGGACATCGGGGCGCGCGAAGATCACGGTCCGCGACCTGACCGTCCGCTACGGCGAGGCGGTCGCGCTCGATCGGGTGTCGCTCGACGTCCCGGAGCACCGCGTGACCGCGTGCATCGGGCCCTCGGGATGCGGGAAGTCGACGTTCCTCCGCTGTCTCAACCGGATGAACGATCACGTCCGCGGCGTGCGGATCACCGGGGAGGTCCGCCTCGACGGCCACGACGTGTATGCGCCCGACGTCGACCCCGTGATACTCCGGCAGCGCGTCGGGATGGTGTTCCAGAAGTCGAACCCGTTCCCGAAGTCGATCTTCGAGAACGTCGCCTTCGGGCCCCGCGTCCACGGCGAGCGCGACCCGGTGCGGCTCCGCGAGCTCGTCGAGCGGAGCCTCCGCCAGGCGGCGCTCTGGGACGAGGTGGCGGACCGCCTCGACCGCTCCGCGCTCGAGCTCTCCGGCGGCCAGCAGCAGCGCCTCTGCATCGCGCGCGCGCTCGCCGTCGAGCCCGAGGTGCTCCTCATGGACGAGCCCGCGTCCGCGCTCGACCCGATCGCGACCGCCAAGATCGAGGAGTTGATCCAGGAGCTGAAGGCCGAGTACACCATCGTCATCGTCACCCACAACATGCAGCAGGCCGCGCGCGTCTCGGACTGCACGGCGTACTTCTACCTCGGGCGGCTCGTCGAGTTCGGCCCGACGGAGCGCCTGTTCACGAACCCCTCGCGTCCCGAGACCGAGGACTACATCACGGGCCGCTTCGGCTGATGGCGCCGCTCCACACCGACCGCGCCTTCGAGCAGCACCTCGGCACCGTGCGCGCGTCGATCCTCGAGATGGGCGGGCTGGTCGAGGACCAGATCGCGCTCGCGATGCGCGCGCTCGTCGAGCGCGACGTCGCCCTCGCGCGTACGGTCGTCGACCGCGACCACACCGTCAACCGATTCGACGTCGAAATCGACGCGCTCTGTCTGAAGGCGCTCGCGCTCCACCAGCCGGCGGCGCGGGACCTCCGCCTCGTCACGACCGCGCTCAAGATCACGACCGACCTCGAGCGGATCGGCGACCTCGCGGTGCAGGTCGCGGAGCGGGCGATCGAGCTCGCCGAGACGCCGCCCGTGAAGCCGTACATCGACCTCCCGCGCATGGCGGAGCGCGCGCGCGACATGGTGCACCGGAGCCTCGACGCGTTCGTCCGGGAGGACGCGGAGCTGGCCCTCGCCGTGTGCGCGGCGGACGACGAGATCGACAAGCTGCACGAGCAGCTCTTCCGCGAGCTCCTCTCCTTCATGGTCGAGAAGCCGGACACGATCACGCGTGCGATGCGCCTCCTCTTCGTCTCCAAGTCGCTCGAGCGCGTCGGGGATCACGCCACGAACATCGCCGAGATGGTCATCTTCATGGTGAAGGGACGGGACATCCGCCACCTGGACGCCGTCCCCCGCGACCTCTGAGAGGGCGCGGTCCCGCGTCCCCCATTCGCGACGCCGAAATCGCCCGTTCACCCGACTTGCCGATGCACGGCGCCGTCGCCATCCGATACCCCCAGAAAGGAGGAACGTACGCGATGGCGAGCCATCAGGAGACGAGAGCGCCCGCGCCGCGTCAGAGCGCGGTGCCGAGCGAGCGCCGGCCGGTGTTCGGACCGATGAGCCCGTTCGGCCTCATCCGGCGCATGTTCGACGATATGGACCGGCTGTTCGAGGAATTCGGCTTCGGGGCGATGATGCCGCGGATCGAGATCGGACGCGGTGCCGAGGGCGTCTGGAGCCCGCAGGTGGACGTGTTCGAGAGGGAAGGCAGGCTCTGCGTGCGGGCGGACCTTCCGGGCGTGCGCAAGGAGGATCTCGACGTCGAGATCCGCGAGAACATGCTCTGTCTCGAGGGCCAGCGGAAGCAGGAGTCGGAGGAGCGGCGGGAGGGCTACTACCGGAGCGAGCGGATGTACGGCTCCTTCGCGCGGGCGATCCCGCTCCCGGAGGGCGTCGACCCCGAACAGGCGCAGGCGAAGTTCGAGAACGGCGTGCTCGAGGTGACGGTGCCCCTGCCGCCGGAGAGCAGGACCCGCCGCCGCATCCAGATCCAGAGCGGGCCGACGCCGGGGGCGCCGGGCGCGGAGACGCCCTACGGCGGAGAGGCGGAGAAGGCGTCGCAGGCGGCGGGCGGCGGGAAGAAGGCCGGCTAGGCCCCGGCCGCCGACTGCGGCATCGGCCCGCGCTCGGCAGCCGGGAGCTGCACCGTCACCGTGGTGCCGGCGCCGAGCGTGCTCGCGATCGCGAGGGAGCCGCCGTGCGCGTGCACGAGGTGCTTCACGATCGCGAGCCCGAGCCCCGTCCCGCCGAGCGCACGCGACCGCGCCTTGTCCACCCGGAAGAAGCGCTCGGTGAGGCGCGGCAGGTCCCGTGCCGGGATGCCGATGCCCGTGTCCTCGACGGCGATCGCGACCATGCCGTCGGCGGCCGGTGCCGCGCGAACGACGACGCGGCCGTGCTCGGGCGTGTATTTGATCGCATTGTCGACGAGGTTGATCAGCACCTGGCGGAGGCGGTCGCCGTCGCCGAGGGCGGGCGGGGTCCCGGGCTCGACGGCGACCGCGACCGCGACGCGCGCGCGCGCGGCGCGGTCGCGGAGGATGTCGACCACGTCGTCGATCGTGGGGCCGACCGCGACCGGGACGTGCGCGATCTCGGTGAGCCCGAGCTCCAGGTCGGAGAGCGCGAGCAGGTCGTCGATCAGCCGGCCGAGCCGCTCCGAGTGCCGGTCGATCACTTCGAGAAACCGCCGGGCCGTCTCGCGGTCGTCGCCGGCGGGGCCGAGGAGGGTCTCGGCGTAGCCCTTGATGGCCGTGAGCGGCGTGCGGAGCTCGTGCGAGACGTTCGCGACGAAGTCGCGCCGGACGACCTCCAGGCGGCGGAGCTCCGTCACGTCGTGGAGCACGAGGACGAAGCCGAAGACGGCGCCGTCGGGATCGCGGAGCGGCGCCGCGTTCACCTGGATCGTCCGGCCGCCCCCGAGGACCACGTCCCGCGACACGATCGCCGCGCCGGTCCGGACCTCGTGCGCGAGCTCGGCGAGCGCGGGATCACGGACGAGCTCGATGAGCGGGCGACCGCCGGCGTCGACGTCCGCCGGGACGTCGAGCAGCTCGCGGGCGCGCGCGTTCACGAGCACGACGGCGCCCACGAGGTCGGTGACGAGCACGCCCTCCACCATGCCGCGGAGGATCGCCTCGAGACGCTCCTGCTCGACGCGCAGGCTCCCGATCGTGCGCGTGATGCGCGTCGCCATCTCGCCGAGCTGCTCTTCGAGCACGCCCAGGTCGTCGGCGCGCTCGGGTCCGAGGTACGGCGGCGGCTCGCCGGCCGCGACCCGCCGGGCGAACGCGACGAGCCGCTGGATGCGGCGGAGCATGCGGCGCGAGAGTACGAGCGCGACGGCGAGGCCGACGAGCGCCGCGACCGCGATGCCGCCGAAGAGGAGGCGGCGGACGTGCGCGAGGCTCGCCTCGACCGCGGTGAGGGCGAGCGACGTCCGCACGATGCGGACCTCGCCGTTCCGTGTCTGGCGCGTCGCGGCGTAGAGGAGCCGCGTGCCGACCGTCCCGCTCTCGCGGATGCTCCGACCGCGGCCCGTCGCGAGCGCCTCGCGCACCTCGGGGCGGTTCGCGTGGTTCTCCATCGACTCCGAGGAGCGCGTCGACTCCCCGAGCACGCGCCCGTCGGCCGCGATCACCGTGACGCGGACGCCGAGGTCCCGCGCGAGCCGGGCGCAGCTCGCGTCGAGCGCGGCGCCCTCCTCCCACGCGATCGCGTCGCCCAGCGCCTGCGCCTCGGCGAGCAGCCGCTCCCCGAGCGTCTCCAGCTGATGGCGCTCGAGCGTCACGGCGACGTAGGGCACGGCGGCGAGGAGCGCGACGCCGAGCGCGGCGAGCGTCGGCGCGACGAACTGGAGGACGAGCCTACGACTCCAGCGCGTCGGGATTGAACTTGTAGCCGACACCACGGACCGTGAGGACGAGATCCGGCGCGGCGTCATCGCGCTCGATGCGCTTCCGCAGCCGGCGGATGTGGACGTCGACCGTGCGCGGCTCGACGTGCGTGTCGCGCCCCCAGACGAGATCGAGGAGCTGGAGCCGGTCGTAGACGCGATACGGGTGCTGCACGAAGAACTTGAGCAGCTCGAACTCGCGGAGCGAGAGGGGCACGCGCTCGCCCTCGAGGAACACCTCGTACGTGTCGAAGTCGATGCGGAGCCGGCCCCGCTCGAACACCTCGTGCGGCGGCGGGGCGTCCTCGCCGTGCGTGCGGCGGAGGACGGCACGCACGCGCGCGACCAGCTCGCGCGGGCTGAACGGCTTCGTCACGTAGTCGTCGGCGCCGAGCTCGAGGCCGAGCACCCGGTCGACCTCGGCGGCGCGCGCCGTCAGCATGACGATCGGGACGCCGCGCGTCGCCTCGGCGGCCCGGAGCCGGCGGCACACCTCGAGCCCGTCGGTGCCGGGGAGCATGAGGTCGAGCACGACGAGCGCCGGGCGTTCGGCCGCCGCCAGCGCGAGCGCGCTCTCGCCCGACTCGGCCTCGCGCACGGCGTACCCTTCCTGCTCGAGGTGGAAGCGGACGAGCTGGCGGATGTCCTGCTCGTCCTCGACCACGAGGATGGTCCGTTTGAGCGCCACGAATCAGTCCGACTCGTATACCATTCCGGTGACCGGAGCGTGACACACCGGTGAAATGCGCGCGTCCCGTGCGGGAAGCGCCTCCCGTCGGCGCCTTGACTGCCGCTCCCACGTCGGCAAAGAACGGGCCATGCCACGGCGGGACGGGGAGGGGGACGCCTCGGGCGAGGGGACGTCCTGGCTCGTGCTGCGGCACACGCAGGTCGAGGGACTCGGTCTGCTCGCGAACGCGCTGCGCGAGGTCGGTGTGCATCACCGCTACCTCGACCTCGCGCGCGGCGAGCCCCCGCCGCGGGACCTCCGCGGCATCGGCGGGCTCATCATCCTCGGCGGGCCGATGGCGGCCTACGAGTCCGAGCGGTACGGGTTCCTCCGCACCGAGATCGGGCTGATCGAGCGCATGCTCACCGCCGGCCGGCCGATGCTCGGCATCTGCCTCGGCGCGCAGCTGATCGCGCAGGTTCTCGGCGCGCGCGTCTACGCGGGCGAGAAGCGCGAGGTCGGCTGGGCACCGATCACGCTCACGGAGGACGGTCGGGACGACGCGCTGTTCGCGGACTGCCCGTCCCCCCTCTCCGTCTTCCACCTCCACGGCGACACGTACGAGCTGCCGCCCGACGCCCGGAACCTCGCCACCTCCGCGCTCTACGAGCAGCAGGCGTTCCGGTGGGGGGACCTCGTCTACGGCTTCCAGTTCCACCTCGAGTTCACCGACGCGATCGTGAGCCGGCTGGTGGCCGAGCCCGAGTCCCGCGCGTACATCACCGCCGCCGGCGCCGACCCGCAGAAGCTCGTGGCCGAAACGCCGACCCACGTCCGCAAGCTGAACGACGTCGCGCAGCGCATCTTCTCGACGTTCTTCAGCCAGTGCGGGCTGTAGGCAGCCCGCCGCGAGAGCGGCCGTCCGGGGTGCGGGGGCATCGCAAGCGCGCAGGGCGCCGAGCGCCTCGGCACTGGGGAGTCACGGCGCCGCTGTCAGCGTAGAAGCACCGGTCTCCTTCGGACGACGGTACATGCCTTCGGCAGAACGACCCCCGCGCCGTGCCGCGGTGGCCGACGGCAGATCAGACCGTGACCCGAGCGCACCAACGTCACTCGGAGGATGCGACAGACGCCGGCGCGAGGAGTAGCAAGAGCAGGAGTCGCCGGTCGGTCATGCCGGTGCCGGCATCGCCTATCGCGATGCCGTTTCCAAGGTGGAATTGCACCCGACCCTGCCTCTGGACGCTCCCAAAACGCCCTCGCTGCCCGCTACCGCGCGCGGTCCCGATGCAAGGCACACAGGAGGCCGCGACCAGAGCGGAGTCAGTGGAAGGATGGGCGGGAGGAGGCGGCGATGGAGCGGCCGGAGCGGCAGGACGGCGAGCGCTTCCTCGACCACGCCGGCCTTCGTCGGCGAGCCGGAGTGCGACGCGCTTCACGGGAACGGCTACTCCGCGCGCATGACGTCCAGGACCCGCCCGCGGTCGCGCGCGTCGATCGGGCCGCCGCCGACCCGACCGCCGAGCGGGATGCCGAGGAGCGCGGCGATCGTCGGCGCGACGTCGACGGCGCGCGCGACGGCGCCGGGCGGCGCGGGCCGGAGCCGCGCGGAGCCCCCCAGCACGACGAGCGGCACGCCGAGCTCGCCGGGGCCACCGTGGTTCCCGCGGAGCCGGGCGTCGACGCCGCCCGCCTCGTCGACGAACTGGAAGCCGGGCGCGGCGACGACGAGCAGATCGCCCATCCGCTCGCTCCGCGCGAGATGCCAGTCGGGATGCGCCTCGGCGAGGAGCGGCACGTCGGGGACC
Organism: Binatia bacterium; assembly: GCA_035650655.1. Classification (GTDB taxonomy): domain Bacteria; phylum Desulfobacterota; class Binatia; order DP-6; family DP-6; genus DASRHG01. The sequence continues at coordinate 52,540 of DASRHG010000023.1, forward strand.
GGCAGGCGCGCGAGCACCTGGGCGACGCCGGAGGCCGTGCGCAGCCGCTCCGCCGCGCGCGCGAGCGTCCGCTCCGCGCCGCCGAGCGTCCGCGCCGTCGCGCGCCGGTCGTAGACGTGCGCGACGCCGCCGTCGGCGACCGTGCGGAGCGCGCGGACGTCGGCCTCGGGCGCGTTCTCGAGCGCGGCGCGGAGCACGACGGACGGCGCCGGGCGCTCGGGCGTCGGCGCGACCGACGCGAAGCCGTGGTCCGCGGTCACGATCACGACCGACCGCTCCCAACGCCCGGCCGCACGCAGGGCGTCGAGCAGCCGGGCGACGGCGGCGTCTGCCGCGGCGACGGCGGCGCGGCACTCGGCGCTGTCCGGGCCGTGCGCGTGCGCGGTGCGGTCGACGTCGGAGAGGTTCACGACCGCGAGGTCGGGCTCGCGCGCGGCGAGCGCCGCCACGAGCGCGTTCATCGTCGTCGCGTCGTCGCTGTAGCCGGTCGCGGGGTCGCGGGGAACGTCGCGCGCCCGGTCGGGCGCCCAGAGGACGGTCGGCGCGCGCTGGCGGCCGGGGACGGCCTCGAACAGGCGGCCGAGCTTCGGCTTCGCGAACACGCCGATCGTGACCCTCGGCGGCGTCGCCGCCCCGGCGCTCGTGAAGAGCGTCTCCACTTGGACGAGCCGTGCGTCGTCCGTCTTGGCGGCTCGCGCGTCCGGGCGCCGGGACCACCACGCGTTCCCGGTGATCCCGTGCGTCTCGGCCCAGACGCCCGTCACGAGCGTCACGTGATTCGGGTTCGTCCGCGCCGGCATGACGGCGCGCACCTCGGCGAAGCGCGTCGCGTGCGCCGGGTCGTCGGCGACGGCGGCGAAGAGGCGCGGCATCGCCGCTGGCGTCGCGAGACGCACGTCGAGCCCGTCGACCACGACGAGGTAGACGTGCGCGCGCTCCGCGGCGTGCGCGCCGAGCGCGACGAGAACGAGGAGCGCCGCCGCGATCCGTCGCATCGGCGCGCCATGTAGACCGCGATCCGGCGAAAAGCTAGAAGCCGCGCGTGTCGGTCGACGAGCTGATCGTCGTCGAGGGGCGTGCCCCGCTCGTGTGGGTCGCCCCCCACGGCGGGGCACGCGACGCCGCCCGCCGCCCGTGGGCGAGCGGGCCGCTCCGCGTGAACGACCTCCACACGGGGGCGCTCGCAACGGAGCTGGCCGCGATGAGCGGCGGCAGCGCGCTCGTCAACGCGACCGCGGATCGGAACGACGTCGACCTGAACCGCGTCGGCGAGACGCACGCGCGCGCGCCCTGGTTCCTCGAACGGCTCGCGGGCGTCCTCGAGGCCGCCGTCGCCCGCCACGGCCGCGCGACGGTCCTCACCGTCCACGGCTGGAACGTCATCCAGCCGGCGCTCGACGTCGGGCTCGGCTGCGCGCGCGGCGCCGACCCGTACGCCGTCCCGCCGCGCGCGGCGGTGTCGCCGGCGTTCGCCGCCGCGGCCGTGCGCGGGCTCGTCGACGCGTGCCGCGCGGAGGGCCTTGCGGCGACGGTCGGCGCGCGGTACCCGGCGCGCCACCCCGAGAACCTCCTCCAGCTCTTCACGCCGCGCTACGCGAACGACGCGCGCTCAGCCGTCCGGCGGCTCGCCGCGCTCGCACCGCGCGTCGACGCCGTGCAGCTCGAGCTCGGCATCGCGCTTCGCTGGCCCGGGCCGTGGCGCGCGCGGCTCGTCGCCGCCTGCCGCGCGGCGCTCCCGCTCCTCGCGGGCGGTCGCGGGGCCCGCGCGACGCCGGCGCCCGCCCTCGCGCCCGACGGCGCGCCGGCGGCGCCCGTCGCGCGGCGGCTCGAGTTCGCGAGCGGCGGGCTCTCGGGGCTCGCGAGCCTCGACGCCGGCCGCGGCGGGCGCCTCCTCCTCTTCCCGCCCTCGGGCGGTCTCCTCCTCTTCACGGGCGAGCGCACGGGGGGCGAGCCGCCCGCCCGCGTCGGCGGCCTCACCATCGCGCCGGCCGCCGGCGGCGCGACGCGCGTCCGGTACCGCGGCCCGATGCTGCGCTTCCCCGACACGACTGCGTTCCTCGACCTGGAGCACGGGCTCCGGAGGGCCGACCTCGTCCCGGCGGACGTGACGCTCGACTTCGTTCCGCGGCACGCCGGCGGCGCGGAGCCCGGCGACTTCGGGCGCCTCGCCGGCGAGGCGACGCTCGACGGCACCCGCTTCGCCGTCGACGCCGTCGCGTTCGGCGAGGGCGGGGCGGCGCCGGCCCCATGGCCGCGCGTCCGGCTGGCGCTCCACCTGGGCGCGGACCGCGCGCTCGTCGCGACCATCGCCATCCCGAGCGGCGAGGCGCAGGGCTTCCTCTGCCGCGCCGGCGCGCACGTCGGCGTCGCGGCGGCCCGGGTCACGCTCGACGCCGACGTCGGCCCGCGCGCGGTCGTCGTCGAGCTTCGGCTCGCCGACGGCGAGCGGCTCCGCATCGAAGCCCGCGCCCTCCACCGGCTGCCGGTCGTGCGTGTGCGGCCGGCGCCGGTTCGGCTCGACTACCTGGCGTGCGCCGTGGACGGGGGCCCGGTGCCGGCCGGGTGGTGCGAGGTGGCCGGACTCTGATCCGCTCGCGCGCGCCGTGCAGCTCTGCACGACTGCCGCGGTTCGTGCAGCGCTGCCGGCCGGGGCGCCCGAAGGGGCGCGCCGTTGCAGCCCACCCGTGGCACCTGCGTTGCTCCACGGGGGCGGCCGCGCGCCCCCACCGAGCGGCCGCCCCTGCATGACCCGCTCGCCGCGATCCACCCGCCCCGGGTCTCGCACGGCCGTCCTCGCGCTCCTCGCGACGGCGGCCGTCCTCTTCGCCCCCCGCCCCGCGCCCGGGGCGTCGAAGACGCTCGTCGCCGCGATCGGCGACCCGGTGCCCGGCGATCCGGGCGGGGTCTTCGCCGGGCCGAGCTTCGCCGGCTGGCCGGCCGCGGCCGGCGACGGCTGGGTGGCCTTCCGCGGCGAGGTCACGGCCGGCGAGAGCCACGAGGAGATCGTCCTCGCGCACATGACGGTCGATCCGCCGACGCGCACGCTCGTCGCCGCGGTCCGCCAGCCCGCACCGGGCGGCGGGACGTTCAAAGAGTTCCGGCGCCGCGTCGTCAACGCGCACGGCGAGGTCGCCTTCCTCGCGCTCTTGAATCCGCCCCCGGGCACGGTGATCGACCCGACCGCGCCGACGCCCGCCGGCATCTTCGTCTACCGCAACGGCGAGCTCTCGGTCGTCGCGCGCTCCGGCCAGGCGACCGCCGGCGGGATCCTCGACCTCGTCGGGAGCGTCGACCCCTCCGACGACCCCGACGCGCCCGACGTCACCGAGCGTGCGCCCGCGATCAACGACGCCGGCGACGTCGCGTTCGTCACCGCGTTCGCCGGCGGGACGTTCGCCGACGGCGCGATCTTCCTCGCCCCGGCGTCGGGCGGGCTCGTCGAGAAGGTGCACGCGGGGGCGTCCGTCGAGGGCGGGCAGCTCGTGAACCTCGGCCCGCCGGCGCTGAACGACGCCGGCCGCATCGTCTTCCGCGCGCGCGTCCAGCTCGCGAAGAGCGCCTTCGAGGGGATCTTCGCCGTCGACGACGGCGCGCCGACGGTGCTCGTGCGCGGCGGCATGCTGCACCCGATGCCGCTCGACCAGACGCTCACCGAGTTCGGCGACGAGGTCGCGCTCAACGACGCGGGCGACCTCGCGTTCCTCGGCGGTCCGCTCGTCGACCCGAGCCCCGACGCCGACTCGAGCGATGCGGTGCTCGGCGTGGTCGTCGTGCACGACGGCGTCGCGCACCTCGCGGGGTATCCGGGCGAGAAGCTCTCCGGACACAC
>DASRHG010000024.1:0-31534 GCA_035650655.1 Binatia bacterium
CGGCCTCTACCCCGCCTCGCACGGCCTCGTCGCCGGCGTCGAGGACGACGGCGGCGGGACCGACCCGTCGTTCCTCGCCGACACCGTCCCGACGCTCGCGAGCGAGGCCGCGCGCGCGGGGATCACGACGGTCGGCGTGTCGGCGAACCCGCTCGTCTCGCGCGACACGAATTTGTCCCGCGGCTTCGAGACCTTCGTCGAGTCGGGCTGGGACCCGAAGCGCGGCGACTGGACGCCGGCGTCCGACATCGATCGGACGTTCCTCGCCTGGCTCGCGCGCAACCGCGGCCTTCGCTTCTTCGCGTGGCTGCACTACATGGACGTCCACGAGCCCTACCGTCCGCCCGCGCCGTACCGCCCGCCGCCGCCCGGCGGCATCCGGCCCCAGGTCGCGAGCGGCGTGATCGGGCCGCTCGCGCTGCGCGTGAATCATCTGGGCGCGCCGCCGCTGCCCGCGCCGGAGGTGGGCTATCTGCGCGCGCTCTACGAGGGCGACATCGCCGCGTGGGACGCGGAGCTCGGGCGGCTCCTCGGCGCGCTCGGCGACCTGGGCGTCCTCGACACGACCGTCGTCGTCGTGCTCTCGGACCACGGCGAGGAGTTCCAGGACCACGGCAAGCTCACGCACGGCGTGCACCTCTACGACGAGCTCGTGCGCGTGCCGTTCGTCGTCGCCGGGCCGGGCGTCGCGCCCGGCCGCACGGCGACCCAGGTGCAGGGCATCGACCTCTTCCCGACGCTCGCGCGGCGCCTCGGCGTGCCGACACCCGCGAGGCTGCCCGGCGCGGACGCCCTCGCGGCGCTCGCGCCGCGCCCGGCGTTCGCCGAGACGCGCTACGGCCGAACGCCCGATGGCACGCGCACGACGCTCCTCGCCGTGCGGACGCCCGAGCGGAAGCTGATCGAGGCGCCCGCGCTGGGACACGTCGAGCTCTACGACCTCGCGAGCGATCCGGGCGAGCACCACGACCGCGCCGCGGCCGAGCCCCACGCCGACCTCGCCGCGCTCCTCGCCACGTGGCGCGCCGCGACGCCGGCGGCGCCGGCGGCCGAGGAGGCGCCGGGGCTCTTGGACAAGCTGCGAGCGCTCGGCTACGTGGAGTAGGGTGCGCGCCCGCCCTGTCGCCCTGCTCCTCGCGGCCGTCGGCGTGGCGGCGGGCTGCGGCGTCTTCGAGCGCCGCCCCGACGTCATCGTCATCGTGGTCGACACGCTGCGGGCCGACCACGTCGGCGCGTACGGCTACGCGCGCCCGACGACGCCGCGAATCGACGCGCTCGCGCGCGAAGGGGTCCTCTACACGCACGCCATCGCGCCCGGGACCTGGACGGTCCCGTCGCACGCCGCGCTCTTCACGGGGCGCCCGCCGACGGCGACCGGCGCGCGTCACCTGCCCGACGGGCCTCACGCGAGGAGTGGGTCGTGAGCCTGGTCGACGTCGCGCCGACCGTGCTCGCGACGCTCGGCCTGCCGCCGCTCGCGGACGCGACGGGCCGTCCGCTCTCGACGCCGTCGCGCGCGGTCGTGTCCGAGGAGACGGCGCCCGAGGGCACCGTCGAGCGCGCGCTCCACGGCGACGACGGCGTCCACGTGCTCCTCGAGCACAGCGGACCCGGGGGGCGTGCGATCGAGCTCTTCGACCTTCGCGCCGATCCGGGGGAGGCGCATCTGCTCGCGCCCGACGGCGCGCCGGGACGCGACCTCGTGGCCGCCGTCGAGCGCTTCGAACGGGAGGCACCGCCCGTGCCGCCCGGATCGGTCGTCACGCCGGACCGCCAGTTCCTCGACCGGCTCCGCGCGCTCGGGTATGTGCAGTAGCGATGGCCGCCCGCGGACGGTTGCACCGCCTCCTCGCTGCGGGCGTCCCCGTCGCGCTCGCGGCGGGCGTCTTCCTCGCCGTCGACGGCGGCGGGCTCGCCGCGCGCTGGCGGACGCGCGCCTGGCGCCTCCCGGCGCGCATCGTCGTCGAGGACGGCGTCACGGACCTCGCCGCCGCGTTCGACCCGGGCACCGTGGCCGCCGAGGCGCCGGGACGACCCGTCCGCCCCGAGGTGATCGCGATCGGCCCGGAGAGCGACCCGGCGGGTGGCGCCCGCGCCGCGCTCCTCGCGCCTCCGCCCGCGCGGCTCCGCTTCCCCGTGGACGTGCCCCCCGGCGCGACGCTCCGCTTCGATATCGGGCTCGCGCGGGCGCCCGGCACTGCGGGCAAGGCGCCCGTCCACTTCGAGGTGGCCGTCGACGACGCCGTCGTCTTCTCGCGCGTGCTCGACGGGCGCGCCGTGAACGCGCGCTGGTGGGACGCGGCGGTGGACGTCGGTCGCTTCGCGGGCCAGCGGGTGACCGTCGAGCTCCGGACCGCGGTCGCCCTCGGCGGCGCAGCGCCCGCGGGCACGCCGGCGTGGGCCCACGTCCGGCTCGCGCGCACGCGGACCGTGCCACGTCAAGCGGCGGCGCCCGACGCGCCGAACGTCCTCGTCCTCTGCATCGACACGCTCCGCGCCGACGCCGTCGGCGTGTACGGCGCCCGTCCGAGCCCGACGCCGAACCTCGACGCGTTCGCCGCCCGGGGGCGCGTGTTCGAGCACGCCATGTCGCAGGCGTCCTGGACCCTGCTGTCGGTGTCGTCGATGCTGACGGGCCTCCACCCGACGAGCCACGGCGTGTGGGGCCGGTCCGCCGACGGCGTCCCGCGCGAGGCGTTCCTCTCCGACGCGCTCCCGACGCTCCCCGGCACCGCGCGGCGCGCCGGCATCTCGACCGTCGCCTTGTCGACGAACCCGCTCGTGTCGCGCGCGACGAACCTCCTCGGCGACTTCGAGACGGTGGTCGAGTTCCGGATGAAGCGCCGCTTCCACCCCGAGCACGCGTATCCCACCTGGGCGCGCGCCGCTGACGTAAACCGCGTCTTCCTCGACTGGCTCACCGCGAACCGCGACCGGCGCTTCTTCGCCTGGCTCCAGTACATGGAGCCGCACCGGCCCTACACGCCGCCGCGGGACCTTCGCCCCCCCGCGCCGCCCGGTATCCGCCCCGAGGTCGCGGACGGCCGTGTCGGGGCGCTCGCCCTGGCGATCGCGCGCGAAGGCGCGCCGCCCCTCCCCGCGCGCGAGGTCGAGTATCTGCACGCGCTCTACCTCGCCGAGACCCGCGCGTGGGACCGCGAGCTGCCGGCGCTCCTCGACGGGCTCGCGCGCCTCGGCGTCGCCGACCGGACCATCGTCGTCGTCACGTCGGACCACGGCGAGGAGTTCCAGGAGCACGGCCACCTGAAGCACGGCACGCACCTCTACGAGGAGACGATCGCGGTCCCGCTCGTCTTCGTCGGCCCGGGCATCGCGCCCGGGCGATCCGCGGTGCTGGCGCAGGGGATCGACCTCTTCCCGACCCTCGCCGCGCGCCTCGCCCTCACGCCGCCCGTCGGGCTCCCGGGGCAGGACCTGCTCGCGGCCCCCGTCCCCCGCGACGGCATCGCGGAGACGGCGAACGGCGGTCCCGGCCACCTGGTCGCCGTCCGGACGGCGCGCTGGAAGCTCATCACGACGCCGGCGACGGGCGGGCGCGAGCTCTACGACCTCGCGGCCGATCCCGGCGAGCGCGCGGACGTCTGGGGCGCGCACTCCTCGGAGGGTGACCGCCTCGCCGCGGCGCTCGACGCGTGGCGGCGCACCGCCCCGACGGCGCCCGCGGCGGCCGGCCCCGGTCCCGACCTCGGGCAGAAGCTCCGCGCGCTTGGCTACGTCGACTGAGCCCCGCTACTCGCCGCTCCCGCCCGGGAGCTGGCGGCTCGCGATCATCCGCCGCGCCTGGGTCGCGACCGCCTGCGGCACGTTCTTCGACTTGGCGAGCGCCCGGATGTCGCGCTCGCCGAGCGTCGGGAGCTGCCGCATCGAGATCGCGAGCGGCGTCTTCGGGTTCGTCACGAGCGCGAGCCGCACCTGGTAGTTCCGCATCCACTCGCGCTTCTGGGTGATGAGCCGCAGCAGCTCCTCGTCGGCGCTCCGGTTCCGCGCCACGGCGATGACCTCGGCGTCGGTGATGCGCGGGTTCATGAGGACGAGCCGGCGGACGAGCCGCGCCGGGTCGCGGGCGAGGATCAACCGGACGTCCTTGTTGCCCCGCAGCGCGAGCTTGATCTTCTCGCCCGTCCCCATGGCGAGGATGCGGGCGTAGAGGCTCTGCGCCTCCGCCGGCCGTACCTTCGTCTCTTCGGGCTCGACGAGCAGCTCCTCGGGAACGTGGATCCCGTCCGTCCCCGCCTCGACGGCCTGCACGATCGCCTCGGCGTCGGCGGGCTCGGGCGACGGGCCGGCCGGCGGCGCGTCGTCAGGCATGGCGCTCGGCCTTCGCGGCCTGCGCCTCCTTGACGATCCGCTCGGCGATGTGGGGCGGGACCTCCTCGTAGTGCGAGAACTCGAGCGAGAAGTCGCCGCGCCCGCTCGTCATCGAGCGGAGGTCGGGCGCGTAGCGGAGCACCTCGGCCATCGGCACGTGGGCGCGCACCACCTGCTGCCCCCGCCCCTTCGACTCCGCGCCGAGCACCTTCCCGCGGCGGCTGTTCAGGTCGCCGATGACGTCGCCCATGTTGTCGTCGGGGACGGTGACGGTGATCGTCATGATCGGCTCGAGGAGGACCGGCCGGCACACGTCGAAGGCCTTCTTGAACGCGAGGTGCGACGCGATCTTGAACGACATCTCCGACGAGTCGACGTCGTGGTAGCTGCCGTCGTAGAGCTTCACCTTGACGTCGACGATCGGATAGCCGGCGAGGAGGCCCTGCGGGAGCAGCTCGCGGATGCCCTTCTCGACCGCGGGGATGAAGTTCCGCGGGATCACGCCGCCGACGATCGCGTCCTCGAACTCGAACCCCTTGCCGCGCGGCAGCGGCGAGAGCTCGATCCAGCAGTCGCCGTACTGTCCGTGGCCGCCGGTCTGCCGCTTGTGCTTGCCCTGCGCCTTCGCGCTGCCCTTGATCGTCTCCTTGTACGGCACCTTCGGCGCCTTCAGCTCGACGTCCACGCCGAACTTCCGCTTGAGCCGCTCGACCGCGACCTCGAGGTGCAGCTGGCCCGTGCCCGAGACGACGAACTCCTTCGTCTGCTCGTCGCGGTGCACTCTGAGGGCCGTGTCCTCCTCCATGAGCCGGTGGAGGCCCTGCATGACCTTCTCGTCGTCGGCCTTGCTCTTCGGCTGGAGCGCAAAGGAGATCGCGGCCGGCGCGTCGGGGAGCGGCGGGTAGAGGATCGGGTGCTTCTCGTCGGCGAGCGTGTCGCCCGAGCTCGTGTCCTTGAGCTTCGCGACGGCGATGATGTCGCCGGCGGCGGCGGTCGGGACCTGGGTCTGCTTCTTCCCCTCGAGCTTGAGCGGATGGCCGATCCGCTCCCGGCTCTCGCGCACCGTGTTCACGACGTTCAGGTCGGAGTGCGCCTTCCCGGACACGATCCGCAGCACGGCGAGCTTCCCGGCGAACGGGTCGACGATCGTCTTGAAGACGTAGGCCGAGAAGGGGCCGTTCGGGTCGGCGCTGCGCTCGACCTGCTCGCCCGTCTTCGGGTTGTCGCCGGTCCACGGGGGCAGCTCGGCGGGCGACGGGAGGAGGTCGACGATCGCATCGAGGAGCGCGTGCATCCCGATCGCGCGGCCGGCGGCACCGCAGAGGACGGGGAGGAACTTTCCGGCGCGGGCGCCGTCGCGCAGCCCCGCCTGCAGCTCCGCGAGCGAGAGCTCGTTCCCCTCGAGGTACTTCTCGAGCAGCGCGTCGTTCGCCTCGGCGATCGTCTCCACCAGCCGCTCGCGCGCCTTCGCGACCTCGTCCGCGAGCTCCGCCCCCGCCGCGCCCTCCTGGAACGTCCCCGAGTCGCCCTGGTACACGAAGGCGCGCCCGGTGAGGACGTCGACGACGCCGCGGAACTCGGCCTCGGCGCCGATCGGCACCTGGAGCACCGCGGGCTTCGCCCCGAGGGCGTCCAGGTCCTCGAGCGCGTGCGCGATCGACGCCCGCTCGCGGTCCAACCGCGTGACGAACGCGAGCCGCGGGAGGCCGAGCTCGCCGAGCCAGCTCCAGATCTTCTCCGTCTCGACCTTGATCTCGCCGCCGGTCGGGCCGAGGACGAGGACGGCGCCGGTCGCGGCGCGCAGACAGTTGCGGGTGTCGTGCAGGAAGGCCGAGTAGCCCGGCGTGTCGATCACGTTCACGTCGTGCTTCTTCCAGGCGAAGTGATGGAGCGCGGCCGTGATCGACGTCTTCCGCCGCTGCTCCTCGGGCTCGAAGTCGAACGCCGAGCTGCCGTCGTCGACGCGCCCGATGCGCGTCGAGGCGCCGGCCGCGAAGAGCAGCGCGTCGCCGACGGTCGTCTTCCCCGTGCCGCCCTGTCCGACGATCGCGACGTTCCGGATCTCAGCGGCCATCGTGTCCTCCGTTGCGTCCGTAGATGATGCGGAGCCCGTCGAGCGTCAGGAACTCGTCGCACGCCTCGATCGACAGCGAATTCGGCGCAATCAGGGTCGCGAGGCCGCCGGTCGCCAGCACGCGCGCCGTCGGGTCGTTCTCCTGGCGGATGCGGTCGACGAGGCCGTCGACGAGCGCCGTGTACCCGTTGATGACGCCCGACTGGATCGCGTGCACCGTGTTCCGCCCGACGACGCGCGGCGGCTTCGCGAGCTCGACGCGCGGCAGCTTCGCCGTGCGGGCGATGAGCGCGTCGAGCGAGATTCCGATGCCCGGCACGATGACGCCGCCCGCGTACTCGCCCTTCGCCGTCACGTAGTCGAACGTCGTCGCGGTGCCGAAGTCGACGACGATCGTCGGCCCCTGGGTGCGCTCGTACGCGGCGACCGCGTTCGCGATGCGGTCCGCGCCGATCTCCTTCGGGTTGTCGTAGAGGAGCGGCACGCCCGTCCGGATGCCGGGCCCGACGACGAGCGGCGTGTGCCCGAAGAAGCGGCGGCAGACCTCGTCGATGCGGTCGTTCATCGGCGGCACGACGCTCCCGAAGATGATGCCGCCGATCGCCGGTCGCTCCTGCCCCCACTCGGCGAAGAGCCCGCGGAGCAGCACGCCGTACTCGTCGACGGTGCGCGCGGGATCCGTCCGGATGCGCCAGTGGATCGCGAGCCGGTCGCCGTCGTAGACGCCGATCAGGGTGTGGGTGTTGTTCAGGTTGATCGCGAGCAGCATCGGCTCGAGCCCTCGTACCCGTCGCGCACCGTCACCTCGCCGGCGACGACGCGGATCACGTCGCCCCGGGGGCCGGCGAGCCGAAGTGCGCCGTCGGTGTCGAGCCCGAGCACCCGGCCCGCGAGCTCACCGTCGGCCGACGCCACGCGCACGTGCTTTCCGGTCAGGCAGGAGTAGGATTCCCACTCGGCCACCACGCTCGAAGGCCCCTCGGTCAGGAAGCGACCATAACGTGACTCCGTCGCGGCGAGCAACCGGCCCGTGAAGGCGGCCCGGTCGACGCGCACGCCGGTGCGCGCGAAGAGCGAGGACGCCTTTCCGCGCAGCTCGCGCGGGAACGCGCTCTCCCGCGCGTTCAGGTTGACGCCGATGCCGGCGATCACGTGGTGCACGCGCTCGATCTCGGACTCCATCTCCGTGAGCACGCCCGCGACCTTCCGCCCGTCGAGGAGGACGTCGTTCGGCCACTTGATGCCGGGCGGCCGGCCGGTCTCCTCCGCGACGGCCGCCGCGACGGCGACGCCGGCGACGAGCGCGATCTGCGGCACGGCGGCGGGCGGGAGCCGCGGCCGCAGCACGATCGAGCAGTAGAGGTTCATCCCCTCGGGCGAGTGCCACTGCCGCCCGAGCCGGCCGCGCCCCGCGGTCTGCCGCTCGGCGACGACGATCGTCCCCTCCGCCGCGCCCCCGCGCGCGAGCTCCCGCGCCACCCGCTGCGTCGAGTCGACGCTCGCGAACCAGCGGACGTCGCGCCACGACCCGCGGAGGTGCGGCGCCAGCTCGGCCGGACCGAGACGATCGGGCACCCGCGCGAGGACGTAGCCGACCGCGGGCCGCGCGTCGATCCGGTAGCCCTGGCGGCGGAGTGCGGCCACGTGCTTCCACACGGCCGCGCGCGAGCACCCGAGCCGCCGCGCGAGCTCCTCCCCCGAGAGCGGCCCGTCCGCCGCGCCGAGCCAGGCGACGATCCGCTCGGCGGCCGTCACGGACGCGGCTCGAGCTTCAGGTGGAGGTCGACGGCGCGGACGGAGTGCGTGAGCGCGCCCATCGCGACGTAGTCGACCCCCGTCGCGGCGACCGCGGGCAGGCTCGCCGCCGTGATCCCGCCCGACGCCTCGAGCGGCACGCGCCCGCCGGCGAGCGCCACGGCCGCGCGCAGGTCCGCGGGCGTCATGTTGTCGAGGAGGATCAGGTCGGGTGCGGCGCCGAGCGCGGCGCGGACCTCGGCGAGCGTGCGGCACTCGACCTCGAGCGGCAGCGCGGGCCAGCGCGCGCGCGCCGTCCGGACGGCCGCCGCCACGTCGCCGCCGCCGAGCGCCAGGTGGTTGTCCTTCACGAGGATCGCGTCGTCGAGCCCGAGGCGGTGGTTCGTGCCGCCGCCCGTCCGGACGGCGTACTTCGCGAGCAGCCGGAGCCCCGGAAGCGTCTTCCGCGTGTCGCGGACGACGAGCTTCGTCCCGGCGACGGCGTCGACGCACGCGCGGGTCGCCGTCGCGATGCCGGCCAAGTGCTGGAGCAGGTTCAGCACGAGCCGCTCCCCGGCGAGGAGCGCCCGCGCGTCGCCCTCGACGGTCGCGAGCACGTCGCCCGCCGCCGCGCGCGCGCCCTCGGCCGCGTGCGCCGTCGTCCGCACCCGGCCGAGCCGGTCGAAGATGCGGCCGAGGAGCGGGAGCCCGCAGACGACGAGCGGCTCCTTCGCCCGGAGCCGGCCGCGCGCCTGCGTGCCGGGCGGGACGAGCGCCTCCGACGTGCGGTCGCCGGCGCCCAGGTCCTCGGCGAGCGCCAGCTCGAGGAGCGCGGCGACCCGCGGGTCGTCCCAGGGCGCCGCCGCCGCGTCCGGGGCCGTCACGTCGGCGCCGGCTCCGCGAACTCGATCTCGACGACCTCGAGGCCGCCGGCGGCGAGCCCGTCGCCGGGAACGAGGCCGCCGTCGCGCACGCGCGCGGCGGCCATGACGTCGGCCTCGACGCGACGGAGCGCGGCGCCGACGTCGCGGGCGGCCCGGGCGCGCAGCCGCGCGACCTCGCGGCCGGCCGACACGCCGGCCTCCGACTTCGCCTTGTTGATGGCGGCGAGGTACGCGACCGCGGCCGCGAAGCTCTGCGGATCCTCGGGCTCCGCGACGCCGGCCAGCTCGGCGACCGTCGGCCACGGCGCGCGGTGGATGCTCGCGTGCCCGGTCTCCGTGGCGAAGGCCCACGACCAGACCTCCTCCGTGATGTACGGCAGGACGGGCGCGAAGAGGCGGAGGAGGACGGAGAGGCCGGTGCGGAGCGCCGCGACGGCCGAGCCGTCGCCCGCGCGCGCGCGGCCCTTCGCGAGCTCGAGGAACGTGTCCGTGAAGTCGGCCCAGAAGAAGGACTCCGTCTGCTGGAGCGCGTGCGCGTAGTCGAACTCGTCGAAGGCGTTCGTGACGCTCCCGATCAACGCGCGGAGGCGCGCGACGAACGCGCGGTCGAGCTCGGCGGTCACGGGGGCGACCGGGCCGGCCTGCTGGAGGACGTACTTCCCGGCGTTGAAGATCTTCGTGACGAGGCGCCTCCCCACCTTGAAGACCTTGTCGTCGAACGCGGTGTCGGTGCCGAGACGCGCGCTCGCCGCCCAGTACCGCACGCCGTCGGCCGTGTACTCGTCGAGGAGGTGGGCGGGCGTCACGACGTTGCCGCGGCTCTTCGACATCTTCTTGCGATCGGGGTCGAGGATCCAGCCGGAGACGACGACGTGGCGCCACGGGATCGTGTCCTCGTGCAGCAGCGCCTTCGCGATCGTGTAGAACGCCCAGGTGCGGATGATCTCGTGGCTCTGGGGGCGGATGTCGGCGGGGAAGAGCTGCCGGTGGCGCGCGGGATCGAGGAGCCAGCCCGAGCCGATCTGCGGCGTGAGCGAGCTGGTGAACCAGGTGTCGAAGACGTCCTCCTCGCCGACGAAGCCGCCCGGGCGCCCGCGCTGCGCCTCGTCGAAGCCGGGCGGCGCGTCGGTGGTCGGATCGACGGGGAGCGCGTTCGCGTCGGCGACGATCGGACGCGCGTGGTCCGGGCGCCCGCTCGCGTCGAGCGGATACCAGACCGGGATCGGCACGCCGAAGTAGCGCTGGCGGCTCACGCACCAGTCGACGTTCAGGTTCTCGGTCCAGTTGCGGTAGCGGAGCCGCATGAAGTCGGGGTGCCAGCGGATCTGGTCGCCCTTCGCGAGGAGCGCCTCCTTCTTGTCGAGGAGGCGGACGAACCACTGCCGCGTCGAGATGAACTCGAGCGGGCGGTCGCCCTTCTCGTAGAACTTGACCGCGTGCTGGATCGGCACCGGCTCGCCGCGGAGCGGGGGCTCGGTGCCGGCGGCCGCGCCCGCCGGCTCACGCAGCAGCTCGGCGACGCGCCGGCGCGCCTGGGCGATCGTCTTCCCCGCGAGCTCGGCGTAGAAGCGGTTCGCGGCCTCGGGGTCGAGGCTCTCCCAGCCCTCGGTCCCGAAGCGGACGGGAACGAGCCGGCCGTCGCGGCCGACGATCTGGCGGAGCCGGAGCTTCTCGTCGCGCCACCACGCGACGTCCGTCGCGTCGCCGAACGTGCAGACCATGAGGATGCCCGTGCCCTTCTCGGGATCGGCTGCGGGGCTCGGGAAGATCGGGACGGGGACGCGGAAGAGCGGCGTCACGGCGCGCCTTCCGAAGAGCGGCTTGAAACGCGCGTCGTCGGGATGCGCGGTCACGCCGACGCACGCGGCGAGCAGCTCCGGGCGCGTCGTCGCGATCGTGAAGCTCGCGTCGCTGCCCTCGACCCCGAACGCGACGTGATGGAACGCGCCCGCGACCTGGCGGTCCTCGACCTCGGCCTGCGCGACCGCGGTCTGGAAGTCGACGTCCCACATGGTCGGCGCCTCCACGCTGTAGGCGTGGCCCTTGGCGAGGAGGTCGAGGAAGGAGAGCTGCGCGAGCTGCCGCGCGCGCCGGTCGATGGTGGCATACTGCTGCGCCCAGTCGACGGAGAGGCCGAGGCGGCGCCAGAGCTGCTCGAACGCCCGCTCGTCCTCGCGCGTGAGGCGCAGGCAGAGCTCGATGAACTCGGGGCGCGAGACGAGCCGCGGCGGCCCCTTCAGCTCCGCGGCCGTCGGCGGCTCGATCGTGCGCGCGGGATCGCGCGGCGCGTGCGGGTCGCACCGGACGTGGAAGTAGTTCTGGACGCGCCGCTCGGTGGGCAGGCCGTTGTCGTCCCAGCCCATCGGGTAATAGATGTTGCGACCCCGCATGCGCTGGTGGCGGACGAGGACGTCCGTCTGCGTGTAGCTGAACACGTGCCCGACGTGGAGCGAGCCCGACACGGTGGGCGGCGGCGTGTCGACCACGAACGTGTCCGCCCGCCCGCGCGAGGGATCCCAGGCGTAGAGCTTCCGCTCCTCCCAGGCCCGGCTCCAGCGCGCCTCGGCGTCGGCCGCGTCGAAGTGCTTCGGCAGCGTGGCGGGGTCGATCGAGCGGACGGCGGGCATTCCCGCCCTGAGATAGCAAAGGGGTGCGGCGAGATAAAATGGCCCCGCGCGGGACGCCTCTTCTCGCCGCCGCGGCCGTCCGCTAGAACCGCGGCATGCGCATCCGCACTCTCGGCCGCTCGGGGCTCCGCGTCTCGGAGATCTGCCTCGGTACGATGACCTTCGGCATGCCGGGCTGGGGGTGCGACGAGGCCGAGTCGCTCCGCCTGATCGACCGCTTCCTCGACGCCGGCGGCAACTTCCTCGACACCGCCGACGCGTACGCCGGCACCGTGTCCGAGGAGATCTGCGGGAAGGCCATGGCCGGGCGACGCACGCAGTTCGTCCTCGCGACGAAGTGCACGATGCCGACGGGTTCCGGCCCGAACGACCGCGGCGCGTCGCGCAAGCACGTCCGCGAGTCGTGCGACGCGAGCCTCCGGCGGCTCCGGACGGACTACATCGACCTCTATCAGATCCACGTCGAGGACCTGTGGACGCCGCTCGAGGAGACGCTCGCGGCGCTCGACGACCTCGTGCGCGCCGGCAAGGTGCTCTACGTCGGCGCGTCGAACTTCCGCGCCTACCGGCTCATGAAGGCGCTGGCGCTCTCCGACCGGCACGGCTGGGCCCGCTTCGTCTCGCTCCAGCCGCAGTACAACCTGCTCGTGCGCACGATCGAGCGCGAGCACTTCGCGCTCGCCGCCGAGGAGGGCGTGGGGCTCCTCACGTGGAGTCCCCTCGCGGCGGGGATGCTGACCGGGAAGATCACGCGCGAGAGCCGGCCGCCCGAGTCGCGCCTCGCCCAGCGTGACATGCCGCTCTACCGCCTCTACTTCACCGAGCGCGGCTTCCGCATCGTCGACGCGCTCGTCGCCGCGGCGAGGGAGGCGGGGTGCACGCCCGGGCAGCTGGCGCTCGCGTGGCAGCTCGCGAAGCCCGAGATCACGTCGGTGATCATCGGCGCGCGCACCCTCGCGCAGCTCGACGAGAACCTCGCCGCGACGACGCTCGCGCCGTCGCCCGAGGTGCTGGCGCGGCTCGACGAAGCGTCGCGCATCGAGCCGGAGTATCCGAATGCGTTCGTCGACTTCGTGCAACGGTGGCTCGGGAACCAGTGAGCGCCGCGGCCCGGGTGGCGGCTCCGTCCGCCCGGGCGTAGGAGATCGGCATGCGGCGCTCGACCGCGCGCCCGTCCGCCGTCGCCCTGGCGCTCGCCCTCGCCATCGTGGCGGCCGGGACGGCGCGGCCCCTGGCCGCCGGCGACCGTCCGTCCGAGGAGACGGATCGCACCCTCCGCGAGGTCGAGCGGCAGATGCGCGACGTCCAGCGCCGGCTCGACGCGCTCGCCGACGAGGCACGCGCACGGGTCGCGGAGCGACGCCGCGCCCTGCGCCGGCGGCTCGCCGAGATCGAGTCGCGGACGAGGACGGCGTGGCGCCGCATGCGCCCCGCCCTCGAGGAGCTGCGGAAGGTGCTCGAGGAGCGCCCGTCGGAGCCAACGCTCACCCGCACGTGACCGCGCGCGGCGACGACCACGCGCGCCGCGCGCGTTGACACTCCGGACGGGCTTCGTTACCTACTCGTCCCCTCTGCGAAAGTGGCGGAATTGGCAGACGCGCAGGATTCAGGATCCTGTGGGGTAACACCCGTGGGGGTTCAAGTCCCCCCTTTCGCACTTTTCTAGGTCGGTGAACTCGTGCCGTTGCGGGGGTTGGCGCACTGGTGGCCATGCGCAGCCACTTTCCGTAGTGACGCCTGAGCGTCTCGTATCGGACGCCCATAGTCCCGATACACGCCCGAGTTGACGGAACCGGGCCTCCCCTCCCGACCCCGGCCGCGTGATCCGCGGGCTCGCGTCCGACCCGCGGCCGCCGGGATGTCGGAAGCTTTCGGGGTACGACGACGTCTTTCGGGTGCGGGTCGGCCGCTATCGCGTTCTCTATGCGGTCGAAGACCGGCGTCTGCTGGTCCTCGTGCTCAAGGTCGGCGATCGGAAGGATGCCTCCGGTGAGCGCGTCGCGAGCCGCCGGCGTCACGCCGCCCGGCGCTCCACGACGACCGGCATCCCGTCCGACGGCGCGAGCGTCACGCTCCGCCGCACGACGCGCACCTGATACCCCGGCGCGGGGCGCAGCTCGACGCGGGAGAGCACCTCGACGAGCACGATCTTCATCTCGACCAGCGCGAAGGCCATCCCCAGGCAGCGCCGGGCGCCGCCGCCGTCGTCGCAGGACGTACCGTCGGGCGCGCGCCCGCAGACCTCGTGGCGCAGCGCGCCGGCCCTCGCAACCCAGTCCGCGCCGGTGGCGCCCGAGTAGCAGGCCGGCGTGGCTCCAATCGGGCTGCATGCCAGGTCGATCGCCCGTGCGGCCCGCGCGTCGGCGTCGCGAGGCGCACCTCGCCTTCGCGGGCGTCGACGTCGCGGCGAAGCGCTCGACCCAGGAGATGTCCCTGGCGTACGTCCGGCGTCTTCGCGACCTCGTCGAGGGTCGGAGAGTCCTCCGCGCACTCGTAGCAGTCCGGGCAGGCATCACCACCGCACCGGCCCGGTCGTCGCGTCGCGGAGCCCACCCGCGAAGCCGATCGGAAGGTGGAGCGACGGCACGGCGTCGAAGTCGATGGTCTCGCGGCCCCACGCATCGTACGCGATCCGCCGCACCGTGTTGCCGCTCGCGTCGACGACGAGGCGCGGGCTCCCGAGGCGGTCCGTGCCGACGTACCACGACGTCGTCCCCGGCTCGATCTGCACGAGGAGGCCCAGCTCGTCGTAGCACGAGAGCGCGCTTGGCGGCGTCGCCGCCGCGTCGGGCGGCAGCTCCTCGCCGGCGCGCGCGGGAAGCTCGACCGGCCCGTCGAGCGGCTACTCCGCGAGGAGACGGTCGACTGGGGACGGGCTTTCGAGGTCCTCGGCCTGCGGCACGCCGGGCCGGACGTGCCGCCGCAGGCTGCGGCATCCGGTCGCACGTCACGCCCGCGTGATCGGGACGTGCGCCGGCTCCGGCTCACCCGCGACGCGGCCGAGCCGGGCGGGGATCGCCGGGTGGCGCCGAGGTCGAAGCCGCCCTCGTCCGCGTGCGGGTAGGCACAGAGCGCGACGTCGCGATCGGGTACCCGTGGACGCGACCGGAACGCGAGCGACGGCTTGGGCCCGCGGCCGAGCATGAGGGGCTGAACGACGGCAGCGCCGCCGCGCGCCGCTCCGGCCGGCGACCCGAGGCCCGGCACCCGTCCGCCCCCTGACGCCGCTCCGCTTCGGGGGTCGGCGAGAGGGAGAAGCGGCGAAAATCCCTCTCCGGGTGCCGGGCCTGCGTGCCCGGGTCCCATCGCACGTCGCGTGCCGTGCGCGAGGTCACACCCGGAGATTCCGCGCACCACGCTCTCTCGGGATGGCGCGCGCACCGCACCGCTGGTACCCCCCGAACGGGAGGGTCCGCAGCATGGTACTGGAAGCGATCAAGGAAGCGATGCCCACCGGGCGCATGGGCCACCGAGAGGGAACCGTTGCGCGCGCGATCGAGACGCGCACGGCGCAGCTGCCGTCCGACGTCTTCCTCTGGGCCGCGATGGCTTCGATCGGGACCTCGCTCGCCGTCCGCATGTTCGGCAACCGCGATCTGTCCCAGTTCATCGGACAGTGGGCGCCGACGTTCCTGATCCTCGGCCTCTACAACAAGCTGGTGAAGGTCGCGGGACACGAGCGGACCACGGCGTGACGGTGTCGGGCCGCTACCAGGCCCGGGTGCCGCGACCTCGGAGCACCGGCTGACAGCGCGGGGAGGCCCAGCTCGTGCGGCCGCCGATCGTCCCGCGCGCGACGCGCGTCCCGCAGCGGCGGCACCGCTCCTGCCGGTACACGAACCGCGTCTCGTGCTCCGCGACGAGGCGACGATCGGCGCCGGCGGGGACGCGGGTCAGGATGCGCCCGTCGTCGACCGCCTCGCGCATGAGCCGCGCGAGCGTCCTCCAGAGCGCGTAGGCCTCGTCTCGCGAGAGGCTCGAGCCCGGGCGCGCGGGCGAAATGCCGCACAGGAACAGCGCCTCCGCGCGCAGCACGTTGCCGACGCCGCTCAGCACGGACTGATCGAGGAGGAGCGCGCCGACGGGGGCGTCGCGGCCGGTCAGACGCTCGATCGCCACCCCGGGATCGGCGTCCTCGCGCAGCGGGTCGGGGCCGAGCGCGGCGACGACCTGCCGGCGTCCGGCGGCGTCGATGCGCGCGCAGATGGCGGGAGCCACGAGATCGGCGACCAGCCGTGAGCCCGCGACCCGCATGCGCACCTGCGGCCGGGGCGCGGGCGCCGGCGGCGGCGCGTGCAGGAAGACGCCCAGCCGACCGAGGTGCACGTGCACGACGGAGCGATCCCCCCAGTGGTGAAACAGATGCTTGCCGAACGCCTCTGCCCGCTCGAGCACCTGGCCGTCGAGCGCGCTCGCCTACCATGACCGTCGACCGCCATGCAGACCTTCCTGCCCTACCCGTCGTTCCGCCGCTCCGCGCGCGTGCTCGATCCCGCGCGCCTCGGGAAGCAGCGCGTGGAGGTGCTGCAGATCCTCCGCGCCATCCACCTCGAGGACTACGGGTGGCGCACCCATCCGGTGGTCGCGATGTGGCGCGGCCACGACGCGGCCCTCGTCGCCTACGGCGTCGCGATGTGTGAGGAGTGGGTTCGCCGCAGACATCCCGACGCGTGCCTCGGCCAGATCGTGGAGTTCGTCGAGCCGCGCGCGGAGTCGCAGGCAGAGCTCCGAGCGCGGGGCGCGCTGCCGCCCTGGCTCGGCCGGCGCGCGCTCCACCGCTCGCATCGGTCCGCGCTCGTCCGAAAGGACCCGGCCTACTACCGGCGCTTCTTCCCCGACGTCGGCGGCGATCTCCCCTACGTCTGGCCGCCGTCCGCCGGCGCCGACGCCGCTCCGCGCGCGCCGCTCGCCGCGTGGGTGGTTCGGGCGCCGTCGGCTCGCGCGGCGCGTCGCTGGATCGACGACCGGATGGTGGCGCTCCCGGACGTCGCACGGGCCCGCACCCGTGCGTCGAGGAAGCGGACGCGGCAGCTCGACGCCTTCCGAGAGGCCGTTCGGATCGGCGATCCCGTGCTCGCGATCGCCAGCGACCGCCTGCTCGTCGGCGAGGTCGCCGGCGCGTACCGCCACGCGCCGCGGCGCGTGCTTCCACACGTGCGTCCCGTGCGCTGGCGGGGGGAGATCGCCCGCCGCGCGCTCCGGCGCCCGGCGCGCCTCCAGGACCCGCGACAGTTCTTCGCGCTCCGGGACGAAGAGGACCCGCGCGCGCTTCTCGCCCGGCTCTCCGCCGCCGGACACCTCGCACGTCGGGGTGATGGACGCCCTTGACGGCGCGGTCTCGTCGCATACCCTCGGCGCGTGCTCCTCGTCGTGGGGCTCGTCCTCCTGCTCGCCGCTGCCTCCGCCCTCGCGGCCGGCCCGGCGCCGCCCGCGCCGCGCGTCGCCTACGCCGACGGGCGGCTGAGCGTCGCCTGCGACCGCGTTCCGCTCGCCGACCTGCTGCCCGCGATCTCGCGCGCGACGGGCATCGCGTTCCGGGGAAAGCCGGCGGAGCCGCGGGAGGTGACGAAGCACTTCGAGCGCGTCCCGCTCGCCGACGCGTTGGCCCGCGTCCTCGGCCGCCAGAACTTCGTCCTCCGCTACGACGACGACGGCCGTCCCGTGCGCGCCGAGCTGCTCGGCGCGCCTCTCCCGGTGCCGCCGCGCCCCGCCCGGCCCGTCGCCGCCCGTCCCACGCCGCGCCGCGCCCGCCCGGCGCCACGGCCGGGAAACCAGCCGCCCGCGTGGCGGCTCGGCGCGCCGCGCCCGCAGCGCTGAGCCGCGCCGCCCCGGGCGCCGCGTCCTCCCGTCGCCGTCAGTCCGCCGCGACCTGCCCGTCGAGATCGTCGACCGCCGCCAGCGCCTTCGCCCGCGCGTGGGCGAGGCCCGCGGCACGCGCGGCGGCGGCGCGCCGGCACGCGGTGCGCACGCGGCGGCCGCTGCGGACGATCTTCGCCGTCGGGGACGCCTTCCGGAGGCGCGTGCGGTTCCGGCGCGTGAAGTCCGCGATGCTTTTGGCGAGCGCCCGGAGCTCCGCCCTCACCGCCTTCTGGTCAGGCCCCTTCACGCCGGTCAGCAGACCGAGCAGCGCGCGGGCCCGGGCGAGCCGGGCCCGGAGCTCGCGCTCGAGCAGGCAGTCCGCGACCCCGTTGCCGTTGGCGTCGGTGTCGGCGACGCCGCAGCCGCAGTCGCCGGGCTCGACCTTCGTCGGGTCGGCCGGGCAGAGGTCGACGAACTCGTACGCACCGACGTCGCAGACGACCGTGCCGTCCGAGTCCCCGTCCGTCCGGGCGACGCCGCGCTCGTCCGACGCGGGGCAGAGCGCCGGGTCGCCGGCGTCGATCGCCGGGCTCGCGGGCAGGAGCGCGTGCGTCGGGGCGGGCCCCCCGTTGTCCGCGAGCGGGCCGAGGCCGGGGTCGCCCGTCCGATCACCGGCGCCGGCGAACCCGCACGCGCCCGCGTCGTCGATGTTGTGTCCCCCGGACGCGAGCCCGACGCCGCCGCAGTTCCCGCCGGTCGACGACGCGAGGATCGCGTTGGCGAGCGTCACCGCGCCCGTGGTGAAGAGCCCGCCGCCCGAGGCGCCCGCGTTCCCGACGATCGTGACGTTCGTCACCGTCGCGTCGCCCGCGATGAACACGCCGCCCCCCTGCTTCTCCGCCGCGTTGCCGGAGAAGGTCGCGTTGGCGACCGTCGACGCCACGGCGGGCGAGAGGAAGAGGCCGCCGCCGAACCCCGCCACGCCGGTCGCGCGGTTGCCGGAAAACGTCGAGCCTTGGACGGTGATCGGCGTCGCGAGCGTCGCGAGGTAGGCGCCGCCGCCCGCGTTGCCGACGGCCTCGTTGTCGGCGAGCGCGCTGTCCGTGAGGACGATGCCGTTGCCGGAGACGAACAGCCCGCCGCCGGCGCTCGCCGCCGTCGCGTTCCGCTCCAGGCGGGCCCGCGTCACGACGATGCTGGGGGCGCCCGTGGCGAAGAGGCCGCCGCCCGCCACGCCGCTCACGTTGTCGCGCGCCGTCACGTCCTCGACCGCGATGCCCGTCCCGCTCTGGAAGAAGGCGCCGCCGCCCGCGTTCGTGAACGCGGCGTTCCCGTCGAACGTCGTCGTCCGCACCGTGGCCGCGCCGCCCGCGCTCGAGAAGAAGAGCCCGCCGCCGGCGATCCCCGCCTCGTTGCCCGTGAACGTGCTCCCGTCGACCGTGAGCGCCGTCGCGCTCGAGACCGCCAGGCCGCCGCCCGACCCCGTCGCGCGGTTCGACGCGAATGCCGTGTCGGCGACGGTGACCGCGGCCGCGTTGTTCCCGTACGACACGGCGCCGCCCTGGCCGTCCGCGGCGCAGCCCTCGAAGCGGGAGCGGGCGATCGCGAGGGCACCGAAGAGCTGCTGGATCCCGCCGCCGTCGCCGCTGAGCGCGGTGTTCCCCGTGAAGACCGAGTCCTCGATGGTCGTGTCCATCGCAGCCCGCACGCCGCCGCCCGTCTCCGCGCGGTTGACCTCGACCCGGACGTTCCGGAGGACGAGCGGCCCGCCGGCCCATACGCCGCCGCCGGTCGAGCCGGTCGCGTTCCCGTGACGGATCGCGAGACCGACGAGCGTTAGGGCCGAGGCGTTCGGCACGTCGAAGACCCGGTCGAGGCCGAGGCCGTCGACGATCGTCGCGTCCGCGCCGACGCCGTCGATCTCGAGCGCCTGACGGACGTCGAGGTCGCCCGTGGCCGCCATGTCGTCGCCGGCACCGTCGAGCGTCAGGCGGAAGATGCCGGCCGGGAGCACGACCGTGTCCGCGCCGCCGAAGGCGTTGGCCTCCTGGATCGCGGCACGGAGCGTGCACGCGCCCGCCCCCGTGGCGCAGACCCCGTCGCCGGGCGCCGCGTCCGCCGCGTCGAGCGTGCTCGTCACCGTGAACGTCGCCGCGCTGCCTCGCGTCGCGAGCGCCACCACGACCGCCGCGACCAGCCCGCCCCACCGCGTCCGCATGCCAGCCCCTCCCGCTCCGGCATACGCGGCGCTCCCGCGACTCTCAAGCGCGGGCCCGTGGCGTCCCGGCGGCGGGAGAGCCCGACCGCCCGCGCCAAGGGCCCGCCGTCGCTCACGCGCCGGGGATCGCCGGAAGGGCGCCCATCCCGCGCGCGAGCCGACCCTCGTCGGAGAGGGCCCGCGGCGCCGCCGCGGCGACGCGCGCGGGCCTTCCTCGGCTCAGGCAGACGATCCGTCGATGAACGCGCCCGTGACGGAGCCGATCATCGTCGTGGTGGTCGACGACGTCGACGTCGTGGTCGGCGCCGTCGTGCTCGTCGGCGCCGTGGTCGAGGTCGACGACGTCGCGGCACGCGCCGAGGTGACGTCGGTGCTGCGCCGGCACCTCGTCCGAGGAACGCCGCGCACGCCAACCCGCGCGCGGTCAGCGCGTGAACTCGATCGGCTGGCCGCAGGCGCTCCCACCCGCGTTGTAGTCGTAGACGAGCCGGCCGCCGAAGTCGGCGCCCTTCGTCATCACCGCAAGCAGGGCGAGGAGGCCGAGGGCGAAGAGAAGGCGCCCCCGCCGCGGCGCCGGCCGCGCGACGAGCGCCCAGGCCGTCAAAACGACGGCCAGGGCGGTCGTGGCGAGCATCCAGCGCTCGTGGACGTCGAGCAATCGCTCGTGCACCGTCGGGGCGACCATGACGCCGCCCATCGCCCAGAGCCCCGTCGCGGCCGCGACGCCGCCGCCCGCGGTGCCGAGCGCGAGCAGCCAGAGCCCGGTCCACGCGAGCGCGTCCCGCCGCGCGAGCGCGGCGAGCAGGTAGAGGAGCGCGGCCGCGGGCAGCAGCGCGAGCGGCGCGTGCACGACGAGCGGATGGAGGTTCTGGAGGTGGGCCGCGCCGGGCAGGAGCGCGTCCAGCACGCGACCTATTTCACCGACTCGACGGTGAGGAAGTTCGAGCCGCCCTTCGCGTACGCGTGCCCCGTGACCGTCGCCTGCCCGCCCATCTTGTTCACGACGTCGTCGGGCAGCGCCGTCTTGTCCTTGTTCGGCAGGAGCACGTAGAGCTTGTCCGTCCCCTTCTCGACGAGCCCGACCGGGATGCCCTTCTTCGCGCAGTCGATGCCGCACTGCCGGTGGCTCGCGCCCCGCGCACCCATGGCCGAGTAGCAGAACGTGTCGACGACCTCGCCGGTGACCGACACGTCCTTCTGACCGCCCTTCTCGTCCGCCCGCGCCGGCAGCACGCCGAGCGCGAGGACGAGTCCCAGGGCCGCCGTGATCGTCGCTCTCATGCATCACCTCCGTCTTCGCGCCCGCGGTCCACCGCGGGCGGCTTGGGGTCGAGGGTCGTAATTCGGGCGAGCACGCGGTCGACGAGGCGATCGCAGCGCGCGGCGCCGAAGTCGAACGCCTCGCGCACCGCGCCGCCGAGCTGCCGCGCGAGCGCGTCGCGCAGGCCCCGACGGGCGCGGTGGAGCCGCGTCTTCACGGTCTCTTCGGGGATGTCGAGGCACGCCGCCGTCTCGCTCGTCGACATCTCCTCGACGGCGCGCAGGACGAACACGGCCCGATAGGGGGCCGGCAGCCTTTCGATCGCCGCCTCGAGGAGACCCGCGAGCTCGCGGCTCGCGGTCCGGTGCTCGGGGCCGCTCGACGGGGATGGAGCCATCGTCTCCTCGATCGCGCCATCGTCGGCGTCGACGAATCGGCCGGCGCGGCGCGCCCGGGCCAGCGCCTCGTGGACGGCGATGCGCGTGAGCCAGGTCGAGAATCGCGCGCGCGCGGCGAACTGATCCAAGTGCGCCCAGGCCCGGACGTACGCCTCCTGCATGACGTCCTCGGTCTCGTCGGCGCCGACGATGGCCCGCGCCGCTCGATAGAGCCGGCGGTTGTAGCGGCGCATGAGGACCTCGAAGAGCGCCGTCTCCCCGGCGCGCACGCGCGCCACCACGTCCTCGTCGGACAGCTCCCACCCGCGAACGGCGGCCGGCGCTCGGGTCTCCATGCCCGCGGGGATGGAGTCGCGACGGGGAAAAAGGTTCCCGCCCGCGGGACGCCCCATACGTCCCCGGACGTATCCGGCGCGCGGCCGCTTGTCGACGCCCCCGCCGCCCGACCCACGCCTCCCCGGCGCGCCTCCCGCCCGGCCGAGCCGCCGTTCACGGAAAGCGGTACGTGAACGGGAAGCCGACGACGTCCTGGCCCGAGTGCACCCGGATCCGTCCGCTCGTGAAGACCTTCGCGTCCGACTCGTCGTGGCGGTACTCGACCGGCAGGAGCGCCTCCGGACGCCGGGAGAGGGCGAGCTGGGCGACGAGCCCGAAGCCGACGTGGACTTGGTGCGCCGCTCGACCCGGGCCTGCGCGGCCGTCACCCGGGCCTCGGCGTCCCGGAGCGGGTCGAGGAAGCCGTCCCACCCCCCGCGCGTCGGATCGCCGGGCGCTTCGGCGGGCGCCGGGGCCTCCGGCGCCGGCCCCGCGACGCCCGGCTCCGCTCCCTCGGCCGCGCCGGCGCGCGGCACGCCCGCGAGCGCGGCCGTGACCACGACGACGAGGACGGCCGCCCGCCCCACTCCGCTCGCCACCCTGCCCTGCACCCGGCCGCTCATGCCGTCGCGCGGCCCCCGGACAAACTGCGCCGCGCGCCATCCCGACCGCGACCGGCCAGCAGCGAGAAGATGACGAAGCATACTTGACGGCGCGCTCGCAGATGGCATAGGCGTCCCTCGTCGCGAGAGGAGGCTCCCATGCACCGCCGACTCGCCTCGTTCGCGGTTGCCCTCGCCCTTCTGCCCCGCCCGGGCCTCGCGCAGGCGCTGGGCACCGTCTTCTACGGCCGCGCCCCGGCGAGCGGGCAGACCGAGGGCACGATCTGGATGGCCGACGGGGACGGGGGAAACGACACGCAGGTCACGAGCGGCCAGCGGCCGCGGCTCTCGCCCGATGGGTCGGCGATCGTCTTCCTCCTCGGGGGCGGGTTCGCGTCGAGCCGGGGCAACATCGTCCGCCGCGACCTCGCAGCGATGACCGAGGAGACGATCTTCACGAACGGCGATTTCGTCGTGAACTTCGACTGGACGGCCGACAGCGCGAAGGTCGTCTTCGACTTCCAGTGCGGCATCTTCGCGATGAACGAGGACGGGACGAACGGGGCGGCGGCGGTGCAGGGAACCGACTGCTTCGACGACGTGCCGGCGGTCCGCGCGAGCGACGGCGCGATCGCCTTCCACAACATCCACGCCGGCCTCCTCCTCGCCGATCCGGACGGCACGAACCGCCACCTGATCCCGAACACGAGCGCGGGCGACCAGGTCGCCGCCTGGTCTCCGGACGGCGCATGGCTCTCGTTCGCGCGCGACGCGAATCTCGACGGCGTGGTCGAGCAGTACTTCAAGATCCGCCCCGACGGAACCGACCGGACGCAGCTCACCTTCCTCTGCAACGATCAGGGCGAGGTGGCGGCCTGGGGCCGGGCATGGACGCCGGACGGGACCACCCTCGTCATCCCCGCCACGATCGGCGGCATCCAGACCCTCTACGGGGTCGCGACCGACGGAAGCGGCATCGTGCGACGCATCCAGGCGAGCGCGGGCCCGGCCATCGACTGGGTCGGCAGCGTCACGGGGCCGGTGAGCGGCGACGAGGTGGCGACGGGCTGCACCACGACGACCACGACGACCACGACGACGTCGTCGACGACCACGTCTTCGACGACGAGCACCACGACGACGTCCTCCACCTCGACCACCACCTCCTCGACGAGCACGACGACGCAGACGACGACCACGCTCCAGGCGACCACGACCACCACGACGCTCGCGGGCGGCGAGACGTGCGGGAACTGCCTCGACGACGACGGCGACGGGCTCACGGACTTCGAGGACCCGCGCTGCTGCGCCGGGGGCGAGGCGACGATGTCGCTCCGGCACGCTCGCCTGACGCCGCGCAGGGACGGCACCTTCCTGATGCTGGACGCGACCATTCCCCCGCCTCTGCCGAGCGACCTCCGCGCCGCGGACGTCTTCGTCGCGCTGCGGACGCCGAACGACCGCACGCCCCTCCTCTGCGCGCGGATCCCCGCGAGCGCGCTCCGCGCGGCGAAGAAGGTCGTCTCGTTCCGCGACCGTCGGCAGGCCGCGGACGACGCCGACGGCCTCGAGGGCCTCGCGCTCCGGCCGCTCCGCGACCAGCGCCTCTTCGTCCACCTCCAGAGCCGCGAGCTCGACTTCGCGACGCCGCAGAGCGGACCGCTCCTCCTGACCGTCGCCTTCCGCAACCCCGCGACGGCCGAGGCGGGGAACCGCTGCGCGCGACTCACGCAGGCGGTGCGCGCCGTCGGACGGAAGAAGAGCCTCGTCTTTCCCTGACGCGGCGCACCGCCCGCCGCGTCAGGGCAGCCGCTCGATCCGATACCGGAGCGACACCGCGCCGCCGGTCGTCGTGCACGTCTCGCCCGACGGACAGTCCTCGTTCACGAGGCAGAGGAGGCCCGTCGAGAGCGAGCAGTGGCCGCCCTCCCCCCCGACGCTCTGCGTCTCGTGGTCCATCGCGCCCGTCGGGCCGGCGCCGAAGTCCGGACCGGGGTACGACACGTCGACCGTGCCGACGCCGTGGGCGGTCGAGTTGAGGCACGCGAGCCCCTCGTTGAAGCCGAACGCCACGAGGTCGGTCGCGAGCGACTTCCCGTAGAGCGTGTCGACGCACTCGCGCGCGACGCCGTTCGCCACCAGATGCACGGCGTCCCCCGCGGTGAGGTACTGGTCGAAGACGATCGACTGCGGGACGACGTCGCCGGTCGACACCGAGCCGAGCCCCGTGAGCTCCGCCCACTCGCCGTTCACCGACGCCTGGAGCTGCCAGGCCTTCACGGGCCCGTACCCGAAGCACATCTCGCCCGTCGGGCAGTCGGCCGCGCTCTCGCACGGCGTGCTCGCGCTCGAGCACGTCTTTGGCGCGACTGGCGTCGCGGGCTGGAGCGCGTTCTCGACGACGGCGGCGGTGATCGTCGTGCGTACGTGCGTGAGCGGGGTCGGGTCCTTCTTCCACCCCGCGAGGATCGTCCCCGCGAAGCCGGTCGGCAGCCCGCCCTTCACCTTCCGCGTCATGAGCACGCGCACCTCGAGGTGCGGCGGCGCCTCCTTCAGGTGCCGCTTCACCTTGACGCGCGCGGCGCGGCCGCCGGGCGCGGGGTGCCCAACCTTGCGGAAGACGAGCTTGCCGCGCGGGGGGGCGGGCGGGAGCGGGAGGTCGAAGACGAAGTCCTGCGCGTTGATCTGCGCGAGGGGCTGCGAGAGCGGGAAGCACTCGACGCCGAGGAGGTCCGTCGGGTTCGCCCGGTGGGTCACGATGCAGCGGTCGCCGGCGCCGCCGCCGTCCCGGCTCACGTAGACGTCGGCCTTCGTCACCGGGATGGGCACGGGCATCTTCGACGACGACGCGATGCCGCCGCGACCGCTCCGGATCGCGGCCGACGCGTGCACGGGGTGGATCTCCGAGCCGTACGCGAAATGGACGCCGAGGCAGGTCTCGTCCGAGCCGCAGGCGGCGCAGACGGGCGGCCGGCAGTCCGCGTCGAGCACGCACGCCTGCGCCGGATGCCCGCTGCACTGCCCGGGCGTCGCGCCCGGGTGGCCGCAGTCGAAGATGAGCCGGCCGAGCACGACGAGCCGATCGCCGGGACCCGGCCACGCCCACGCCGGGAACGCCCCGGCCTCCCACTCGATGTGCGCGTGCCCCTCGTCGTTGCCCGTCGCGATCGTCGGGAGGTCGGCCGGGTCGACCTCGACGTCGGCGTTGAAGTCGGCCCGCACGTGCGTCGCCGGGAAGTCGCCGCTCAGGTCGCCGTGCATGTCGAGGACCCGCCCGTGGACGTAGACCGGCGGCGAATCCACGACGGTGCCGTTCGACGCCGGCGCCCATTCGGGGTTGACCAGCGTCAGCATGTCGAGCAGGCCGGGCGCGATCCCCGTCGGATGGCAGCCGCCGCCGAGCTGGGCGGCGGCGAGATCGCTGTCGAGGAGCGCCCGGGCGGGCGCGGCGGCGCAGAGCGACGCCAGCAGAGCGACGGCGAGCGTGTGACGAGCCATGGGATTCTCCTCGCGCGCGGCTCGTCGCTAGCAGCTTTCCGCTCTCCGGGTCAACGCGACCCGGCCCACTGAGGGGTTGCATCGCCCGACGGGTTGCGTCGCACACCCGAGCACGACTAGAGTCCGCGCCGAGGAGGAGGACCGATGCACGCGCGACTCTCGACGCTGCTCGCCGCCGCGTTTCTCGCCGCCGCATCGGGCGCGCTCGCCGCCACGACGACGGTCGAGGCGATCCTCGACGCGCCCACGAGCTTCGCCGGGCAGACGGTGACCGTCGTCGGCACGGTGGCCGACCCCTCGCTCGGCTTCGCGGGCGAGACGCTCTATCAGATTCGCGACGACGGGCGGCCGATCACGGTCGTCGGCCGCGGGCCCGCCCTCGCGCCGGGGCAGACGATCGAGGTGACGGGCACCGTCCGGGTCCGTCCGCCGGACGAGGAATTCACCTTCCCGCCCGTCATCCAGGAGACGTCGCACCGGGCGCCATAGCCGCCGCGGGGCGAGCCGAGACCCAGCGGGGCCGGCCGGGATCGCTCCCGCCCGGCCCCGCTGCCACGCCGCTACTCGATGGGGACCTTGCCGTCCGGAACGCCGATCGTCGGGAAGAGCGCGCACGGGCCGGACTGCACGCCGTCGGCCGGCGTCAGATGATCGACGGCTTCGGGCAGGAAGCCCGTGTCGTTCACGCCGATCGTGAAGTCGTCGAACGCGTCGTTCACGCCGGCCTTGTCGAAGGGCGGAGGGATGTGGATGCTGTCGAAGTAGGATCCGGTCGAAGTGAGGAGCGAGCCGACGATGCGGACGGTCCCGTCGGCCGCCGTGCAGGACGTGCCGCTCTCGAGGCCGGTGCCGAGCCCGCAGCCCGAGCTGCAGAAGCCGCTGAACGGCTTGCACTTGCCGGCGCCGACCGGCTTGAACGCCTTGTACACGCAGACGCACCGGCTCTGGATGTTCTGGTTGCCCGCGTTGCACCCACTGCCGCCGTTGGCGGGCAGGCAGGCGTCGAAGGTCGGGAATACCGTGCACCAGTCGCCGCCGGCGTGCGCCGCGCCGACGAGGCTCAGCACGCCGATGGCGATTGCGAGCAGCTGAATCGACTTTCTCATGTCTCTCCTCGTTTTTCGATGAAGTGGAAATTGGACACGTCGTCGAATTCTGGCCGGCTCACCTCCTTTCCTCGACGGGGGCCGTCCGATGCGGTCGCGCGACGGATGCGCCGCGCGGCGCGCGTCTCGACGGCGCCCGACGGCCCGAACGCCACACGAGCTCCGTCCCACCGGCAGCCGATCGCGAGTCGGTCGCGTTCCGCCGTCGCCTCCGCCGCCCGGCCATCGAGACGGCGGCGAGCGACGGCGATGCGCCATTCTTCTCCGAATCCGGCTCGAGCGTCCTCGACCTCTGCGGCACGAAACCTCCGGCCCGGCTGGTCAGCGAAAGAAGATGGCGCGGACCCGCACAACAAGATTCGTACCAGCCGAGGAGGGGCGAAGGGGCAAGCGCGCTCATCGCGGCTCACACGACATGCCGTCTCGTCACGAGATCTCGTCCGGCGATCGACGACGGATCGGCGCATCCAGGACCGCGCGCAACCTTCGCGTCGGGCGCGGCGGCCCGCGCCGAGGCCCCGCCGCGCGCGCCGCCGTCCACCCTCTTTCGCTCGCGGGGACTTCGCGATGTGCAGCTGGGGCATGCGGTCTTACGCCCCGCACCCTCCGCGGCGCTCGCTGCGCTGACGCGCCGCGGCTCCGGCGCGCGGTGGCGCCGCCCGCTCGCGACATGGCCGTTCCGATTGCCAGCGAGGGCCCGATCACGTAAACGTCCGCCTCGGGCCTTCCGCGCGTCGAGCGCGCGGAGGTCCGACGCGCGACGGACGAACGGATCGTGACCGGGCAGGCAGTGCGGATCGGCGGCGAGCTGTGGTGCGAGGTGGCCGAGTGGCTGTACCGAGAGGCCGAGCTGCTCGACGGTGGACGCGAGCGCGACTGGCTCGCGATGGTGAGCCGGGACGTCGTCTACCAGGTCCCCGTCCGCCAGACGGTCGAGCGCGCTCGCGGCTCTGGGTTTCTCGAGGAGACGTTCCACCTCGACGAGCGCTACGGGTCGCTCGAGTCGCGCGTGAAGCGGAACGAGACGGAATTCGCGTGGGCCGAGGACCCACCCTCGCGCGTCCGGCACTTCGTCACGAACATCCGCGTCGCGCGGTTGACCGACGGCGACGTCGAGGTGCGCTCGAACCTGCTCCTCTACCGCACGCGCGGTGACAACACCGTCCCGCAGCTGCTCGCGGGGGAGCGCCACGACGTGCTCACGCGCGTGAACGGCGCGCTCCTCCTGCGCCGCCGCGTCGTGCGGCTCGACGTCACCGCGATCGGCACGCACAACCTCGCGATGATCTTTTGAGGAAGGGAACTGCGATGACCGCGCCGCTGCCGTCGTCCGAACGCGCCGATCGGCTCCTCGCCGAGATGCGGGACGACCTCGCCCGCGGGGCGCTGCCTGCCGCCATCTTCGGCGACGAGGAGATCTACCGCCTCGAGCTGGAGCGCATCTTCGCCCGCGCCTGGGTCTACCTCGGGCACGAGAGCGAGATCGCCGCGCGGGGCGACTACGTCGTCCGCCGCATCGGCGAGGACCCCTTCATCCTCGTCCGCGGGGAGGACGGCGTCGTCCGGGCGTTCTTCGACGCCTGCCGCCACCGCGGCGTGCAGGTCTGCCGCGCCGACAGCGGGAACACGTCGCACTTCCGCTGCCCCTACCACGGCTGGACGTACAGCACGACGGGCCAGCTCGTCGGCGCGCCGCTCTGGCGGTCGGCGTTCGGCAACATGGACAAGGCGTCGAACGGCCTCGCGACACCCGCGAAGCTCGCGTCGTACCGCGGGCTCGTGTTCGCGACGCTCGACCCGAACGCGCCGCCGCTCACCGACTACCTGGGCGGCATGGCCTGGTACGTCGATCTCCTGTTCGGCCTGAACGAGAACGGGCTCGAGGTGATCGGACCGCCGCAGCGGTTCGTCATCGACGCCAACTGGAAGTCGCCCGCCGAGAACTTCGCGGGCGACGACTACCACCTCGGCACGCTGCACCGCTCGGTGTGGGCCGTGGGCGCGTTCCCCGTCCCGTTCAAGACGAACATGATGGGGTACCACATCCAGGCGTCGCCCGGGCATTCGCTCAGCTTCTCGATCGCGCCCGACGAGAACGATCCCGGCCCGAAGTTCTTCGGCTTCCCCGAGGACCTCGCCCGGACGTTCGGCACCAAGCTGATCTCGCCCGAGCAGCTCGAGGTCGCGCGTCGCAGCCGCGTGATGGTCGGCACGATCTTCCCGAACCTCTCGATCCTCGCGCTGCCGCTCACGGAGGACGGCGCGCACCATCCGCCCACCGCGATCGTGACGCTCCGCACGTGGCAGCCGCGCGGCGTCGGCCACATCGAGATCTGGAACTGGTTCCTCGCCTGGCGCCACGCGACGCCGGCGCAGAAGGAGCGGACCTATCGCGCGGGCCTCGGGACCTTCTCGATGGGCGGGTCGTTCGAGATGGACGACACCGAGCCGTGGATCACGGTGAGCCGCACCGGCCGGAGCACGTTCGCCCGCGTCGCCAACTTCAAGCTCAACTACCAGATGGGGCTGCCGGGCGTCGGCGTGGCGAAGCGCGTGCCGGACTGGAAGGGTCCCGGCATCTGCTACTGGCCGCGGTTCGAGGAGGGCGTGCAGCGGAACTTCTACCGCTTCTACCTCGACTTCATGCAGGCGAACGGCACGTATCCGCGCACGCGATTCGACGGCTAGGCCGGGCGGGATGGGGCTGCTCGAGGGACAGGCCGCACTCGTCGTCGGCGCGGGCGGCGGCATCGGCGCGGCCATCGTGCGGCGCTACGTCCGGGAAGGCGCCCGCGTGGTCGCCGTCGACCGCGATGCCGCGCGCATCGCGCGGCTCGCCGAGGAGCTCGGCAGCGACGTCGTGACGCTCGTCGCCGACGCCGCCGGGTGGGAGGCGAGCGTTGCGATGGTCGCGCGCGCCGTCGAGGCCTTCGGCGGGCTCGACGTCCTCGTCTGCGCGACCGGCATCTACGACCACGCCGTCCGCCTGGTCGACATCCCGGGCGAGCGGCTCGAGGCAGCCGCCGCCGAGGCGTTCCGGGTGAACGTCACGTCCATGCTGCTGAACGTCCGCGCGGCGGCGAAGCAGCTGCTCGCGCGGCGCGGGCGCGTCGTCCTCACCGCCTCGCACGCGTCGTTTCTCCCCGCGGGGGGCGGCGCGCTCTACACGGCAGCGAAGCACGCAGTGGCGGGCCTCGTGTGCCAGCTCGCGTACGAGCTCGCCCCGAAGGTCCGGGTGAACGGGGTCGCGCCCGGCGTCGCGCCGACGGTCATGAGCGGGCTCGCGGCGCTCGATCAGCCGGCGCGGCCGTCGCTCCTGCCCGGCACGGAGAGCGTCCTGCCCCTCGGACGCGTGCCGGACCCCGACGAGTACGGCGCGGTCTACGCGCTCCTCGGCTCGCACGAATCGGACGCGATGACGGGGTCGATCGTGCGTGTCGACAGCGGGCTCGCGATCCGCGGGATCGCGCGGCCAGCCGGCGGGGACGATCTCTGACCGGCACGGAGGAGCGGCCATGCGAGTGACGGTCGATCGCGACAAGTGCCAGGCGTACGGCGCCTGCGCGACGCTCTGCCCGTCCGTCTTCGAGCTGGACGCGGACGGGTTCTCGACGACGAAGGGCGACGGGACGGTCCCACCGGGCGACGAGGAGAAGGCCCGTGCCGCGGTCCGCACGTGCCCCGAGGCGGCGATCCGCGTGACGGGCTGACGGATGGACCTCGGGCTCGGCGGGAAGGTCGTGCTCGTCACGGCGGCGAGCCGCGGCATCGGGCTCGCGTGCGCGCGCCGGTTCATCGCGGAGGGCGCGACGGTCGCGATCAGCGCGCGGAGGGCCGACGGGCTCGCCGCGGCCGTCGCGCAGCTCGGCGGCGCCGGGCGGGTCACGTCCCACGCCGCGGACCTGACGAGCGAGGCGGAGACGGCGCGGCTCCTCGACGAGGTCGACCGCGCGCACGGCCGGCTCGACGTGCTCGTCTCCAACACCGGCGGGCCGCGGATCGCGGCGTTCGTCGACACGACGCTCGCGGACTGGGCCGCGGCGTACGAGCTGCTCCTCCGCCCCGCGGTCCAGCTCGCGCACGGCGCGGCGCGGCGAATGACGGCGGCGGGCGGCGGCAGCATCGTCTTCCTCACGTCCACGTGGGTGAAGCAGCCGAAGCCCGGCGGCGTCCTCTCCGCGGCGATGCGGTCGGCGGTCTCCGCGCTCGCCAAGCAGCTCGCGCTCGAGCTCGCACCGCACCGGATCCGCGTGAACCAGGTGCTGCCGGGCGCGACCGGCACCGACCGCATGAGGGCGATCCTCGCCTCCGCCGCGCACCGCAGCGGGGCGACGGAGGAGGACGAGCTCCGCAAGGTCGTCGCCGACATTCCGCTCGCGCGCTGGGCGAGCCCCGAGGAGATCGCGGACGCGGTCGCGTTCCTCGCGTCGGCGCGCTCCGCCTTCATCACCGGCACGGCGCTCCAGGTGGACGGCGGCGCCGTGCGGTCGACGCTCTGATTGCAGGGAGGCTGAAGGATGCCGCGCACGCTGCGCCAGCTGTTCGTCGAGCAGTACCGCCGGTGCCGTCTGGGCCCGACCGAAACGGTCGGCGTCGTCGCCGAGCTCGGGCGGAAGGAGGAGTACGCCGCCGCCGCCGTCGAGGCCGCCCACGACCTCGGCGCGGGCGCGCTCGTGCTCGGGGCGAGCA
>DASRHG010000025.1:0-21890 GCA_035650655.1 Binatia bacterium
CTCTCGCTGCCGCGCGTGAGCGGGCTCGAGCTGCTCGACTCGGTCAAGCGGAGCTGGCCGACGGTCGAGGTGATCGTGGTGACGGGCCAGGGGTCGATCGCGACCGCGGTGGACGCGATCAAGCGCGGGGCCTACCACTACGTGACCAAGCCCTTCACCGCCGACGAGATCCTCCACCTGGTCGGCCAGGCGCTCGAGCGCCGGCGGCTGCTCTCGCGCAAGGAGCGGCTCGAGGAGGAGCTCTCGCAGGCGCGGGGGGTGCATCAGCTGGTCGGGCAGTCGGAGCCGATCCGGCGCATCCGGGCGCTCATTCAGACGGCGGCGGGGAGCGAGGCGACGGTGCTGATTCAGGGGGAGAGCGGGACGGGGAAGGAGATCATCGCCAACGCGATCCACGCGCAGTCGCGGCGGAGCCGGGGGCCGCTGGTGAAGATGAACTGCGCGGCGGTGCCGGAGACGCTGCTGGAGTCGGAGCTGTTCGGGCACGAGAAGGGGGCGTTCACGGGGGCGGATCGGCGGCGGATCGGGCGGTTCGAGCAGGCGGAGGGGGGGACGCTGTTTTTGGACGAGGTGTGCGAGATGCATCCGCGGCTGCAGGCGAAGTTCCTGCGGGCGCTGCAGGAGCGGGAGATCGAGCGGTTGGGCGGGGGGACGACGATTCCGGTGGACGTGCGGATCATCGCGGCGACGAACCGGGACCTGCACCAGGCGCTCGAGGAGGGGGCGCTGCGGGAGGACCTGTACTATCGGCTGAACGTGATTCTGCTGCGGGTGCCGCCGCTGCGGGAGCGGATGGACGACGTGCCGATCCTGGCGATGCACTTTCTGCGCAAGTACGCGGCGCGGGAGCATTCGGGGACGACGGGGATCGCGGACGACGCGATGAACGTGCTGCTCGGCTACGCCTGGCCGGGCAACGTGCGGGAGCTCGAGAACGCGATCGAGCGCGCGGTCGTCCTCGGCCAGGGGCCGCAGGTCCGGGCCCAGGACCTCCCGCCGCAGGTCCACCGCCGCAGCGACGACCAGCGTCCGCTGATCCCCGCGCACCTCACGCTCGAGGAGATCGAGAAGCTCGCGATCGCGCAGGCGCTGCGGCTCACGGGCGGGAACAAGAGCGAGGCGGCGGAGCGCCTCGGCATCCACCGCACGAGCCTCTACGACCGGATGCGGCGCTACGGCATCGAGGACCCCTTCCCCCGCAATCCACCCCCGCCCGCCCCGCCCGCCGACGACCCGTCCGAAGCACGCTCAGCGCCGAACGGCCACTAGGGAGGCGGACGTCCCCGGCTCCAGGCGGATGATCCGCGGCATCGCGCCCTCGATCTGCCAGGCCGGGAGGTTCGAGTTCGACGTCCAGACGGCGCCCGTCTCGTCGAAGTCGATCTCGCGCGTGTACGTGACGCGCGTTGGCATCGGGTAGACCGTGAACCGCTCCGCGTCCGGCTCGAAGCGGATGAGCGTGTCGGAGGCGGTGCCGCAGATCCAGACCGTGTCCGTCCGCCGGTCGACGTTGAGCGCGTAGGGCGTCTCCGAGCCGCGAGGCTCCGTCGGTAGATCCCACGTCCGGAACGCACCGGTCTCCGGGTCGAAGCGGGAGACGACGCCCGAGCTGAAGCCGGGGATCCACAGCCGTCCGCGGGAGTCGAAGCGGAGGCGTCGAGGCGCCGTGAACGGCGTGTCCACGATCCGCACGGCGCCGGTGTCGGGGTCGAGCCGGCCGATCCGGTGCTCGTTCAGCTGGCTGAACCAGATGCCGCCGTCCGGGGCGATGTCGATGCCGTACGGAATGGGAAGCTGCGGCCCGTCGCCGGCACGCTCGGAGTCGAGCGTCACCCATCGCCCGAGCCAGAGGAGCAGCGGCACGGCGCGCACCGCCGCCGCCTCGCTCCACGTCCGCGCCGGAAGGCGGAACGTCCGCCGCACGCCCGTCCGCGGGTCGAGCATCCCGATCTCGTTCGAGACGGCGAGCGTGTACCAGGCCCGACCGCGTGCGTCGAAGCGCAGGGTGTGCGGGTAGAGTCCCTCCTGCTGCTCGTACACGGCGAACCGCTCGCGCATCGGGTCGAAGCGCGCGACCTTGTTGCCGAGGCAGAGCGTGATCCAGATGGTCCCGTCGGGCGCGACCTGGAGGCTGTGGGGACCGAGATGGGCGTCGGCGTTCGCCGGGATCGGCTGGCGGGTTGCGAACACGCCGCCGAGGGGCGAATCGCCGCGCGGGATGTCGAAGACGCGCCGCTCCCCCGTCCGCGGGTCGAGACGGTAGAGCCTGTCCTGCGTCGTGTCGGCCGCGTACACGCGCCCGTCCGGATGGACGACGAGGTCGTGCTCCATCGAGCCGACGCCGCCGACCTCCCACTCGGTGATGACGGCGTGCAGGGCGGCGTCGTCGGGCGGCGGGGGCGGCGTGAAGTTCTCACCGAGCGCGGGGACGTACGCCGCCTCGTCGTACGCGGCGTTCAGCGCCGCCGGCAGCGCGGTCCGCGTGCGGGTCGAGAGCACGCCGCCCATCCGCGCCATGAGCGCGAAGATCTTCCGCCACTCCTCGGGATCGCGCTGGACGCGCGTCGCCCAGCTGCCCTGCTGGTGGCAGAAGCCGCACTGGCGGACGAACTCCTCCCGCATCGCGTCGTCGGCGAGGTGCGCTTTGGCGAGCGCGAGCCAGCGGTTCGCCGGGAGCTGCCAGGCGAGCTCGCGCGGGTCCGTCTCGCGGACGAGGACGAGGTCCACGTCCCCCCGCGCGGGAAGATCGACGGCGACGACCGCGTCGCGCCAGCCGGGCCGTCGCGCGCGGACGTGGTAGCGGCCGGGGTCGAGCGGCGGCAGCGCGAAGCGGCCGTCGGGTCCGGCGTAGACCGTCGTCTCGCGCGCCGCCGCCGGGTCGCGCGCCGTGACGAGCGCGCCCGCGACGGCCCGGCCTCCGTCGTCCGTCACGCGTCCCGCGAGGCGGGCAGGCGCCGCCGCCGCGGAGGACGCGGCGAGGAGGAGCACGACGAGGATGCGTCCGGTCATCGGGATCCCTCCGGCGGCGCGACCGTGAACTCGAGCACGACCGGGTTGCGCTCGGCCACCCGGGCGCGTCCCAGCGTCTCGCGCCGCTCGCCTCCGGTGTCGACGACGACACGGTACGCCGCCTCCGCCGTCCCCCGGGTGCAGGCTTCGAGGAAGTCGACGCCGACCCGGTAGCGCCCGGGCGGCGGCGCCGGCCATCGGACGATCTCGAAATGCGGCGGTGGGCCGCCGTCGGCGCAGCGCGTATCGCGGACGAGCGTCGCGCCGCTCCGCGTCCGCGGGCTCGCGAAGTAGACCGTCTCGAGCGCCGGATCCGTGACGTAGAGGTCGAGGTCGACGGGGGCCGACCACGCGAGCGTCACGCGGAGGCCGTCGGGCGCCCCGGGCGGAACGGCGGGCGGCGTCCCGACGGCCGCGCGGCGCGGCCCGCACGCGGCGAGCAGCACGAAGAGACACGAAGTCGCCTTGACGCCCAAAGCGCCGCCATGCGTATAAGCCCCCATGCCGAAGCTCAAGCTCCCGCGGCGGCCGCTCGAGGGCGGGACGCCGCCGCCGGAGCTCCGCCGCTTGGTCGAGCGCGGCGCGGGCGCGGCCCTCGGCGTGCTCCTCACGCGCCGCGAGTTCCTGCGCGCCGCGGCCCTCGCCGCGGCGGCGCTCGGCCTGCCGCTCCGCCCGGCCCGCCGTGCGTGGGCGCGGTCGAAGGGCCGCTTCTTCACGCGCCGCGAGCGCACCACGCTCGCCGCCCTCACCGACCGCATCCTCCCCCCCGATCACGACCCGGGCGCTCGCGCGCTCGGCGTGCCGGACTACATCGAGGGCCTCCTCACGGCGTTCGACGCGCCCGGCACGCCGCGCATCTTCGCCGGCGGCCCGTTCAGCAACCGGAACCCGTTCCCCGACAACGACGCGGGCAGGCCCTCGCGCCGGCGGCCGCGGAACGACTTCGCCACCTTCATCCCGCTCTCCCGGCTCCAGGCGATCCGCTGGCGCGCGGAGCTCTTCGGCTCGGCGGCGGAGCCGCGGGCGGCGTTCAACGACGCCGCGCTCGGAGCGCTTCGCGGCCTGCGCGACATCTACCGCGAGGGGCTTGCGACCGTCGACCAGGCGGCGCGCGCGATGCACGGCCGGCCGTTCGCGCGGCTGTCCCCCGCGCGTCAGGACGCCGTCTTCGACGCGCTCGACCGGGTGCTGCGGCCCGACCCGCGCCGCGGCACGACCTTCCTCGACGTCGTCATCCAGCACACGCTCGAGGGCGCGTTCGCGGCGCCCGAGTACGGCGGCAACCACCGGCGCCGCGGCTGGCGCATGCTGGGCCTCGAGGGCGACGACCAGCCGCTCGGCTA
The DNA here is from genome assembly GCA_035650655.1 of Binatia bacterium. Classification (GTDB taxonomy): domain Bacteria; phylum Desulfobacterota; class Binatia; order DP-6; family DP-6; genus DASRHG01. Next base: position 4,353 of record DASRHG010000025.1, read on the forward strand.
CTCGATCTTCTCGCGGGCGACGAACGGCTACCTCGAGCGACCGGCGCATCCGATGTCGACCCCGAACCCGGACGAGGTCCGCCACGGCCGGCTCCGGCCGCGGAAGCTCTCGCCCGACGGCGACGCGATCGAGCAGGCGATCTTCACGCTCACCGGGTCGCTGCCCTGACACCGCATGGCGGACGACGTCCTCGGGAACTCGAGTCTCGCGAGCTTCGACTTCTGCGTGATCGGCAGCGGCGCGGGCGGCGCGAGCGCGGCGTGGGTGCTCGCACGCGCCGGGCACTCGGTCCTCGTCCTCGAAGCGGGACACAATCCCTTCCCCGGCCTCGACGATCCCGCGGGCCTCCGCCCGCCGCTCCACTCCAACGACGAGCTGAAGAGCGCCGTCCGCGGCTGGATCGCGCAGGATGCCCTCCTCGAGCCCCGCGTCTTCCGCCAGGACACGACGACGGCCGGCGACCTCTTCGGCGACGTGAACAACCTCCCGAAGGCGGTCGGGGGCGCGTTCCAGCACGCGGACTGCAAGACCCCGCGCTTCAACGAGGTCGACTTCACGCTCAAGTCGACCATGGAGACGCTCGTCGGCACGACGCCGGGGCTCGTCGTCCCCGGCTTCGGCGCCGACGCCGGCAGCGCGAACTTCGCCGACTGGCCGTTCGGCTACGACGACCTCGAGCCGTTCTACGTCGAGGCGGAGACCCTCTACGGCGTGCAGGGCGAGCAGGGCGACAACGTCTACGAGTCGCGCCGGAGCGCTCCCTATCCGATGCCGCCCGGCGTCCCGATGTACCTGGCCCTCCGCCTCGCCGACGGCGCGCGGAAGACGACGCTCCCCGGCGTGGGGCCCCTCGCCCCCCACAGCTACCCCGCCGCGATCGCGTCGCGCTTCTGGGGCGACCCCCCGAACGAACGGCCGCCGTGCGTCGACTGCGGGCTCTGCAGCGGCTTCGGCTGCCCGAACCACGCGAAGGGCTCGCCCGCGGTGACGGCGCTGCGCCAGGCGCTCCTCACCGGCCGGTGCCAGCTCCGCTTCGACGCGCACGCGATTCGGCTCCGGAACACGGGAAGCCACGTGACGGGCGTCGACTACGTCGACGGCGACGGGAACGTCCAGACGGCGACCGCCGGGCGCTACATCCTCGCGGCCAGCGCGATCGAGTCGGCGCGGCTGTGCCTCGCCTCGCTCACCCCGGCGAGCGCGGTCCTCGGCAACTCGAGCGGCCAGGTCGGGCAGAACCTCATGTTCCACTTCCAGACGAACGTGAACGGCTTCGCCGCCGAGCGCGTGCACGGCCAGCGCGGACGCGCCGTGACGCACGGGCTCTCGGACTTCCGCGGCGTCCTCCCGGGCGGGAAGGCGATCCGCGTCCTCACCGACGGCAGCGGGAACAAGACGGTCGCGATGGGCGGCATCTGCGAGTTCGGTGCCTCGCAGGGGCTGCCCATCTCGGAGGACGGCAGCACCTACGCGCTCTCCGCGCTCGCCGCCATCGTGAGGGCGCGCCGCGGGCAGCGTCTCAAGAACGCCATGCGCGACCTGCCGCTCGGGCAGCATCTCTTCGGGCTCACGATGCAGGCCGAGGACGCGCCGCAGCGGACGAACTGCGTCGACCTCGACGGCCGTTACCGGGACGTCTTCGGCCAGCCGGTCGCGCGCATCACGTACGCGAACCACGCCTACGAGAAGTCCGCGCGGCAGTTCTACGTCCCGTACATGAAGCAGGTGGTGGCGAACGCGGGCGGCACGCGCGTCTTCCTGACCCCGGTCGACCCGCTCTTCGTCGGCCCGCCGAGCTCGCGCCACGTGATGGGCACGCTCCGCATGGGGACGAGCCCCGCCGATTCGGTCACCGACCCGACGGGACGCTTCTGGGACGTCGACAACCTCTACGCCTGTGACGGCAGCGTCTTCCCGACCTCGTCGGGGTACAATCCGACGCTCACGATCATCGCCGTCGCGCTCAAGATCGCGCACGGGCTCGCGTAGGCGTCGCGACGGTCGCGCGGCGGCGGAGCGCGGGCGGCTCGGGGGGGCCGCGGCGGCCCGGTTGGGAACGCCCGAGGGCGCACGCTATGATGCCTGGGTGGCGGATTTCCTCGACATCCGGGCGCACGGCTTCGCGCGCGTCGCGGTCTGCGTGCCGGAGGTGCGGGTCGGGGACCCGGCGTTCAACGCCGAGGCCCATCTCCGCGTCCTCGAGCGGGTCCACGCGGAGGGCGCGCACTACGCCGTCTGCCCGGAGCTCGGCCTCTCCGCCTATTCGTGCGCCGACCTGTTCTTCCAGGAGACGCTCCTCGCCGCCACCCTCGACGCGCTCCGGCGCGTGGCGGAGGCGACGGTCGAGTGGAACCTCGTCTTCTCGGTCGGCGCCCCGCTCGTGGTGGACGGCCTCCTCTTCAACTGCGCCGTGACCCTCTACCGGGGGCGCCCGGTCATGGTGGCGCCGAAGGCGCATCCTCCGAACTACCGCGAGTTCTACGAGCTTCGCTGGTTCCATCCGGCGGTCGCCGCCCGCTCGATGGACGTCACGCTTCTCGGCGAGTCCGTCCCCTTCGGCACGGACGTCCTCCTCCGCGCGGCCCACCTTCCCGGCTTCGTGCTCCACACCGACGTGTGCGAGGACCTCTGGGCGCCGATCCCGCCGAGCACGATCGCCGCCCTCTCCGGCGCGACCGTCCTCGCGAACCTGTCCGCCTCGAACGTGACGGTCGGCAAGTGGGAGTACCGCCGCGACCTCGTGCGTTCCTCGGCCGCGAAGAACCTGGCCGTGCAGCTCTACAGCGCGGCGGGCTTCGGCGAGTCGACGGCCGACCTCGCCTGGGACGGGCACGGCCTCATCGCCGAGCGCGGGGAGCTGCTCGCCGAGACGGAGCGGTTCGTCGTCGGCGGCACGGCCGTCACCGTCGACGTGGACCTTCGCGCGCTCGCCGAGGACCGGCTCCGGCAGGGGTCGTGGGGGCAGAACGCCGCGCTCCACGGCCGCGCGCTGCGGACGGTCGAGGTCGGCACGGGGGACGACGCGCGCGATCCCGCGATCTACCGCCGCTTCCGCCGCCGCATCGAGCCGCTGCCGTTCGTTCCGGCGGACCCCGCGAAGCGGGACGCGCGCTGCCGGGAGATCTTCTCGATCCTCTCGACCTCGCTCGCGCGGCGCCTCCTCGCGCTGCCCGAGGCCGCCCGCCGAATCGTGATCGGCGTGTCGGGCGGGCAGGACTCGACGGAGGCGCTGCTCGTCGCCGCCCACGCCGTCGACCTCCTCGGCCTCCCGCGGACGAACGTGATCGGCGTCACCCTGCCGGGCTTCGGCACGTCGAAGCGGACCTACGAGAACGCCTGCGCGCTCGTGCGCGCCGTCGGCGCGACCTTCCGCGAGATGGACATCGGGCCGCTCGCGGAGCACGTCTTCGGTGCCGTCGGGCACGATCCGAAGATCGAGGACGTGACCTTCGAGAACGTGCAGGCGTGGGCGCGGAAGCTCCTGCTCTTCGCGACCGCGTCGCAGGAGGGCGGCATCGACCTCGGCACCGGCGACCTCTCCGAGCTGGCCCTCGGGTGGGCGACGTACGGCGGCGATCACATGTCCCACTACGGCGTGAACGCCGGGGTGCCGAAGACGCTCGTGTCCGAGCTGATCCGCTGGGCGGCCGAGACGGTCTTCCGGGACGAGCCGCAGGTCGCCGGGGTGCTCCGGAGCGTGCTCGAGACGCCGATCAGCCCGGAGCTCCTCCGGCTCGGCGCCGGCGGCGAGATCGCCCAGCGCTCGGAGGACGTGATCGGCCCCTACGAGCTGCACGATTTCTATCTCTACTACTTCCTCCGCTTCGGGTTCGGCCCGCGCCGCATCGCGCGCATGGCGCTCGAGGCGTTCGGCGGGCGGCACGATCTCGCGACGATCCGCCGCTGGCTCGTCGTCTTCCTCCGGCGGTTCTTCGCGAACCAGTTCAAGCGCGACTGCGTGCCCGACGCACCGAAGGTCGGCTCCGGCGGCAGCCTCTCGCCGCGCGGCGACTGGCGCATGCCGAGCGACGCGTCGGTCGCGGCTTGGACCCGCGAAGCGGAGTCGATCCCGGCCGCGTAGGCCGCCGGCGGCTCAGCCGCCGCGGAAGACGATGAGGCCGTGCGTCGGGTCGTACGGCGAGACCGCGATCGTGACGCGGTCGCCCGGGATGACGCGGATGTGGTAGCGCCGCATGCGCCCGCCGATCTTGGCGAGGAACTCCATGCCATTGTCGCCCTTCACACGGTAGTTGCCGCCGGCGAGCGCTTCGGTGATGGTTCCCTTGATCTGGATCAGATCGTCGCGAGCCAATCGTCCTCCCGCACAATCCTGCTTCGGTTAGCACAGCGTTGCGGCACCGGCAACGCGCGCGCTAAGGAGGCCGCGCGATGTCCGACGCCCTCGCGGTACTGCTCTGCAACCCGGAACGTCTGCGACCCTGGCTCGACGCACGGGGGCTCGCGCCCGGCGCGCCGCTCGCCGTCGAGCGCGTCACGACCGGCCACTCGAACGAGACGTTCCTCGTCCGACGCGGCGGCGCAGCCTGGATCCTCCGCCGGCCGCCGCGCGTGCCGCTCGCGCCGACGGCCCACGACATGGTGCGCGAGGCGCGCCTCCTCCGCGCCCTCGCCGGCACCCCCGTGCCGGTCCCGCGCCTCGTCGCCGCGTGCGCCGACCCGAGCGTCATCGGCACGCCGTTCCACCTGACCGAGCGGCTCGACGGCTGGGCGATCCGCGACCGCGTCCCGGCGCCGTTCCTCGCCGCCGACGCGCGCCCGCGGGTCGGCGCGGCGTTCATGGCGGCGCTCGCGACCCTCCATGCGGCCGACTGGCGCGCGCTCGGACTCGCGGACTTCGGCCGGCCCGAGGGGTTCCTCGCGCGTCAGGTCGGGCGCTGGACGAAGCAGCTCGAGTCCTACCGGCAGCGCCCGCTCCCCGACATGGACGCGCTCGCCCGCTGGCTCGCGACGCACCGGCCGCCCGGCGAGCCGCCCGCGATCATCCACGGGGACTACCACCTGGACAACGTGATGTTCGCGCCGGACGTCCCGCCGCGCGTGGTCGCGATCCTCGACTGGGAGACCGCGACGATCGGCGACCCGCTGGTCGACGTCGGGCTCGCGACGGCCCTCTGGCCCGATCCCGACGACGAGCCCCTGCCCCTCGGCGAGGGCGTGAACCTCGCCGCGCTCGGAGGCTTCGGCACCCGCCGCGACGTCGCGGCGCACTACGCGCGCGCGAGCGGCCGCTCCCTCGCGCACCTCCCCTACTACCAGGCGCTCGGGCTCTTCCGCCTCGCGTGCATCCTCGAGGGATCGTGGGCGCGCCACGTCCGCGGCGCGGCCGACGATCCGTACTTCGCGCTCCTCGAGCGCGGCGTTCCCGCGATGGCGGCGCGCGCACGCCGCCTCTGCGGCGCGTAGGTCTCGCGTAGGTCCGTCAGGCGAAGCGCTTCAGCTCGCGGCGCGCGATCACCTGCTTGTGCACCTCGTCGGGCCCGTCCGCGAGGCGGAGCATCCGGAGGCTCCGCCACATCGCCGCGAGCGGCGTGTCGTCCGAGACGCCGAGGGCACCGTGCACCTGGATCGCGCGGTCGAGGACCTGCATGACGACGTTCGCGGCGACCACCTTGATCATCGAGATCTCCTGCCGCGCCTCCTTCTTCCCGACCGTGTCCATCTTCCACGCCGCGTAGAGCGTGAGGAGACGCGCCTGATCGACTTCCATGCGCGACGTCGCGATGAAGTCCTGCACGAACTGCTTCTGCGCCAGCGGCTCGCCGAACGCGACCCGCGTGTTCGCGCGCCTGCACATCATCTCGATCGCGCGCTCGGCGGCGCCGATGGCGCGCATGCAGTGATGGATCCGTCCGGGGCCGAGCCGCGCCTGCGCGATCATGAAGCCCGCACCGACGGGGCCGAGCACGTTCGCCGCGGGCACGCGGCAGTCCTCGTAGCGAATCTCGCAGTGTCCGCCGCCGCCCGTGTGTCCCATCACGGAGACGGGCCGGACGAGGTTGAAGCCGGGTGTGTCGAGGGGGACGAGGAGCATGCTCGCGCGGAGGTGCGGCGGAGCGTCGGGGTCCGTGACCGCCATCACGATCGCAACGCTCGCGCCGACGGCGCCGGAGGTGAACCATTTGTGGCCGTTGATCACCCAGTGGTCGCCGTCCCGGACGGCGCGCGTGCGGATCAGCGTCGGGTCGGAACCGGCCACCTCCGGCTCGGTCATCGAGAAGCAGCTCCGGATCTCGCCCGCGAGCAGGGGCTCGAGCCACCGGCGCTTCTGCTCCGGCGTCCCGAACTCGGCGAGGATCTCCATGTTGCCGGTGTCGGGTGCGGCGCAGTTGAACGCCGCCGGCGCGGCGAGGCTCCGCCCCATCTCCTCGCAGAGCATCCCGTACTCCCAGTTCGTGAGGCCGGCGCCGTACTCGCGGTCGGGGAGGAACAGGTTCCAGAGGCCCTCGGCCTTCGCCTGCTGGCGGATCGGGACGAGCGACGGCGGATACGGGACGCCGGGGCGCACGAGGTCGGACTCCTCCATGAGCCGGGCCTCGATCGGATGGACGTGACGGTCGAGGAAGGCTCGGATGCGCTCCCGGAGCTCCATGACGCGGGGCGACGGCGTGAAATCCATAGGACCTCCGTGATCGGGTGAGCGCGCACGCTACGCCGACGCACGCGTGCAAGTCCAGCGCCGCGCTCCGGCCCGTCCGTTCGCCGCTTGTCGGGCGGACGGCGGCGCGGGACGCATCGGGCGTCGGCACGGCGCGTCGCAGCGCGGCGGCGAGCGCTCGCGGCTCGATTCGACGTCGCATGACGCCGTGCGCCGGCGCTACATTCGACGTTGAATTGCGGGCACGCGACCACCTGCGAGAAAGATATTCTTTCCGTCCGTGCGTCTCGCGCGCGATTCTGCATTGACATCGCGCGCGCCGCGCAGGATGTCGTTGGCTGGCCCGGCACGGAGCCGGGGGAAAGGCGTACGGACATGCGAATCAAGATGGTGACGGGAGCTTTGCTCGTCGGTGGGCTCGCCGTCGCGATCGCAGTCGCGACGGCGGGCACACCCTTCGGCGGGGACGACTCCGGGACGATTCCGAGCGACGCACCGAAGGGCCCGGTCACGAAGTGCGAGGGCAAGATCGCGAAGGGGGTCGGCAAGCTCGTGGGCAAAGTGATCAAGTGCCACGGGCAGCGCGCGAGCGGGAAGCTCGCGGACGACGCCGCCGAGGACGCCTGCGAGCAGGCGGCGATCGACAAGTTCACCGCCCAGAAGACGACCGGCTGCCCGGCGTGCATCGCTCTTCCGACGCTCGCCGCAGCCGTCGTCGGCCTCGTCGACGCCAACAACAACCGGGTCTACTGCGCCCCCGGCACGCCGTTCGGCGGCGACGACACGGGCAACATCCCGGCGGACGCGCCGAAGGGGCCGGTCACGAAGTGCGAAGGGACGGTCGGGACGAAGGTGGCGAAGCTCGTCTCGTCGGTCATCAAGTGTCACTCGTCCCGCGCCACCGGCAAGCTCGCCGACGACGCCGCGGAGGACGAGTGCGAGGCGGCCGCCCTCGCCAAGTTCACCGCGGTCAAGACGACCGGCTGCGACGCCTGCACGGACCTCGCGGCGATCGGCCAGTTCGTGATCTCGACGCTCGATGCCTCGAACGGCCTCGTCTACTGCGGCTCGCCGGGCGGCGCGTTCCTGGACGGAGCCGCCTTCTAGCGACACGGACGTCGCGGGCGGAAGGGGGGTGCTCGGCCCCCCTCTCCGCTTGCGGCGGGCGCACCCGGGCCTCCTACCCCACGCGGAGGACGATCTTTCCGAAGTGCGCCCCGGCCTTCATCAGGCGGTGCGCCTCGGCCGCCTCGGCGAGCGGAAGCACGCGGTCGACGACGGGACGAAGGCGTCCGGCGTCGAGCGCAGGGCCGAACCGCTCGCGGAACGCGGCGACGATGCGGGCCTTCTCGGCGACCGGGCGGGCGCGCAGCGTCGAGCCGATGATCGAGAGACGTCGCGCGAGGAGGAGGCCCAGGTTCACCTCGGTCTCGGCGCCGCCCATGAGCCCGATCTCGACCAGCCGGCCGCCCGTCGTGAGCGCCGCGAGGTTCCGCGCGAGGTAGCTCGCGCCGAGGTGGTCGAGGACGACCGCGACGCCGCGGCCCCCGGTCACGTCGCGCACGCGCGCGACGAAGTCCTCGGTGCGGTAGTTGACGGCCGCCGTCGCGCCGAGCGCGACGCAGCGCGCGCATTTCTCGTCGCTGCCCGCGGTCACGATGCACGGGTTCCCCGCCTCGCGGAGGAGCTGGATCGCCGCCGTCCCCACGCCGCCCGATCCACCGTGCACGAGAACCCCCTCGCCCGGGGCGAGCGCGCCGAGGCCGGGGAGGAAGAGGTTCGAGAAGGCCGTCAGGAAGACCTCCGGGAACGCGCCGGCCTCCTCGGCGGACATCCCGTCCGGCACGCGGAGCACGGACCCGTGGTCGACGACGGCCTCCTCCGCGTAGCCGCCGCCCGGGAGGAGCGCCATGACGCGCTCGCCGGGTCGTACGCCGGGTACCGCGGCGCCCACCTCGGTCACCTCGCCCGCGCACTCGAGGCCGAGGATCGGCGACGCTCCGGGCGGCGGGGGGTAGAGTCCCTGGCGCTGGAGCAGATCGGCGCGGTTGACCGCCGTCGCGCGCACGCGGATGCGGACGTCGGTGGCACCGAGCGACGGCGCCGGCGCGTCGCCGAGCGCGAGGACGGATTCGTCGCCGGGCTCGCGGATCAGGATGGCACGCATGAGCGACGCTCACCACGCCCGGCCGGGCGAGTCAACGCCGCGCTCGTGCTTGACGCCGTACGGGGTCGCAGTTACGGGTGGCGCGATGACCCTCGTCGTCGCCCTCGGGCTCGCAGCCCTCGGGCTCGCATGCTGGCGGCTCGCGCGCCGGCTGCGGGACGCGGAGCGGCAGGGCGTCGAGCTGCGCCTCCTGCGTCGCGAGATCGAGGATCTCCGCGGCGAGCTCGCCCGCGGGCTCGCGGTCACGCGAACGCATCTGGCGGCCGTCGCCGCCGGAGAGCCGCCGCCGGGCGACGTCATCACGCGCGGCGCGCCGTACCGCGACGTCGCCCCGGCCGACGCCGCCGCGCTCTGGGAGCGGACGCCCGACCTCTTCGTGCTCGACGTCCGCACGCCGGCCGAGTTCGCGCGCGGGCACATCCCGAACGCGCACCTGATCCCAGTCGACGAGCTGGAGGACCGGCTCGCCGAGCTGCCGCCGCGCGAGACGCGGATGCTCGTCTACTGCGCGGCCGGCGGCCGGAGCACGACCGCGTGCCAGCTGCTCGGCGAGAAGGGGTGGACCCGGCTCCTGAACCTCGCCGGCGGCATGCACGCCTGGCCCGGCCCGCGCGTCGAGGACGAGCCGGCCCCGGCGGCCCCTCCGCCCGCGCCCGCCGCGCCGACGGTCACGTTCCGCGGCGGCCGGGTGACGGAGTCGCAGGTGATCGGCGCGATCCGCGAGTGCTACGACCCGGAGATCCCGCTCAACATCTACGACCTGGGCCTCATCTACGGCATCGACATCGATGAATCGTCGATCGCGGTGAAGATGACGCTCACGTCGGAGGCGTGTCCCTCGGCCCGCACGATCCCCGAGGACGTGAAGCGGAAGATCCGGGCGCTCGGGCAGGAGAACGTGACCGTCGACGTCGTGTGGGACCCGCCCTGGCACCCGTCGCGCATCAGCGCGGACGGCAGGCAGAAGCTCGGGCTCACCTGACGCGCGAGGGGGGACGGACCAATGGACGACGGCGATTGGCTGGCGCGCGGCCGCGAGGTCGCGGGGAAGCTCTGGGGCACGCGCGCGAGCGGTGCGGCGCTGCCCGCGCAGCAGCTGGCTCCCGAGTTCTTCGGGCTCGTCACGGAGTTCGTCTTCGGCATGTTCTGGTCGCGTCCGAACCTCGACCTCCGGAGCCGGAGCCTCTGCACGGTGGCGCAGCTCGCGGCGCTCGGCCGGACCGAGGAGCTGAAGGCGCACCTCGAAGGCGCGCGGAACCTCGGCATCCGGCGCGAGGAGCTCGTCGAGGTGCTCATGCAGACCGCCTGCTACGCGGGAGTGCCGGCTGCGGTGAACGCGCTCAACGCCGCGGCCGACGTGCTGCGGGACTGACGCGCGGCCGTCGGCGTCGTGTCCGGCCGGCCATACCGCGGGCGCTTCGCGCCCTCGCCGACCGGCCCGCTCCATCTGGGCTCCGCCGCGGCGGCGCTCGTCGCGTGGCTCTCGGCTCGCGCGCGCGGCGGCGCCTTCGTGCTCCGGGTCGAGGACCTGGACACGCCGCGCGTCGTCCCGGACGCCGAAGCCGCGCAGGCCCACGACCTCCGCTGGCTCGGCCTCGACTGGGACGAGGGGCCGGACGTGGGCGGCCCGTACGGCCCGTACCGACAGTCCGAGCGTCAGGCGCGCTACGAGGCCGCGCTCGCCGCGCTCGAGCGCCGCGGTCTCCTCTACCTCTGCGACTGCTCGCGCGCCGAGATCGCGCGCGTCGCGAGCGCGCCGCACGCGGGCGACGACGGGCCCCGCTACCCCGGCACGTGCCGCGCGTACGGCATGCGGCCGCGCGCCTGGAAGCGGCCGCCCGCCGTCCGGCTCGCCGTGCCCGACCGCGACGTCGTCGTCCTCGACGCCCTCCAGGGCCGCGTCGTGCAGAACGTGCAGCGGACCGTCGGCGACTTCGTCCTCCGGCGCGGCGACGGCGTCTGGGCGTACCAGCTCGCCGTCGTCGTCGACGACGTGGCGATGGGGATCACGGAGGTCGTCCGCGGCGCCGACCTCCTCGGCTCGGCGCCGCGCCAGGCGCTGCTCGCGGAGCTCCTCGGCGCGAGGCCGCCCGCCTTCGCGCATCTCCCGCTCCTCGTCGCGCCGGACGGGACGCGGCTCGCGAAGCGGGCGCACGGGGTGGCGCTCCGCGACCACCGCGAGGCCGGCGTTCCTCCGGCCCGCGTCGTCGCGAGGCTCGCCCGCGCGCTCGGGCTCGCGGCGGTCGACGCCGCGACGCCCCGCGACCTCCTCCGCGGCTTCGACCGCACCCGCCTCGCGGGGCGCGCGGAGGTGCGGATCAACTCCGCGCCGGCGGCAGCGTGAGCGTGACCCCGGCCTGGCGCTCGATCAGGAGGACGAGATCCGTGAAGTCCCGCTCGCCGAGCCCGGCGCCGACCGCGGCGACGAGCATCTGCGCGACCTGGGCGGCGACGGGCACCGGCACGCCGCCCTCGCGCGCGACGTCGAGCAGGAGGCCCGCGTCCTTCGCGGCGAGCGCGAGCGAGAACTGCGTCGGCCGCCCCCGCTCGTTGAGGCCCTCGACCATGCGATCGATGAAGAAGTTGCCCGCGCCGCCCGTCCGGACGACGTCGACCATCGTCCGGAGGTCGATCCCCGCGCGGGCCGCGACGGCGAGCCCTTCGAGCGACGCCCACGTCGCCGCGAACGCGAGGAGGCTGTTCACGAGCTTCGCCGTGTTCCCGAGCCCGAGCGCGCCCAGGTGGAACGTCGCGCGGCCGAGCCGCTCGAGGAGCGGCCGCACGCGCTCGTAGACGGCCCGCTCGCCGCCCACCATGAAGACGAGCATGCGCGCCTTCGCGCCCGGCGTGCCGCCCGTGAGCGGCGCCTCGAGGAGGTGACGGCCCGCCGCCGCGACGCGGGCGCCGACCGCGCGGATCACCGCCGGCGCGTTCGTCGACAGGTCGACGAGGATTGCGTCGCGCCGCGCCCCACCGAGCCACGCCTGCGCGACGGACTCCATCGCCGCCGGGCTCGGCAGCGAGGTGAACGTGATCTCGCTTCGGGCGCCGACGTCGCCCGCCGAGCTCACGACCGTCGCGCCCGCCTTGACGAGCGGCGCGACGCGCGCGGGATCCGTGTCGTACACGGCCACCTCGTGGCCGTCGGCAAGGAGGTTCGCCGCGATCGCGCCGCCGATGTTCCCGACGCCGACGACGCCCAGCCGCTTGCGATGGGCCGCCATCGTCACCGGGGCGGCATGCGGAGCGCCCCGTCGAGACGGATCGTCTCGCCGTTCAGATACGGGTTCTCGACGATGTGCCGCGCGAGCGCCGCGAACTCCTCGGGGCGGCCGAGGCGGTGCGGGAACGGGATGTTCGCGGCGAGCGCCTGACGCGCCGGCTCGGGCAGCATCGCGAGCATCGGCGTGTCGAACGTGCCGGGGGCGATCGTCACGACGCGGATGCCGAGCGAGGCGAGGTCGCGCGCGACCGGCAGCGTGAGGGCGACGACGCCGCCCTTCGAGGCCGAGTACGCGGCCTGCCCGATCTGCCCGTCGAACGCGGCGGCGGACGCGGTGTTGACGACGACGCCGCGCTCCCCCTCCGCGTTCGGGCCGTTCTTCGCCATCGCCGCCGCGGCGAGCCGGATCACGTTCAAGGTACCGATCAGGTTGATCTCGATCACCTTCCGGAAGATCTCGAGGGGCATCGGCCCCTCCTTCGTGATCGTCCGCATCGCCGCGCCGACGCCGGCGCAGTTGACGACGACGTGGAGCGCGCCGAACCGCTCGACGGCGCGGGCGACGGCGGCCGCGACCTCGGCCTCGCTCGTCACGTCCGCGGGCGCGAAGACGGCGCGGTCGCCGAGCGACCGTGCGACGGCGTCGCCGGCGGAGCCGGGGCGATCGAGGACGACGACGCGTCCGCCGGCGCCGGCGAGCGTGCGGACGGTCGCCTCGCCGAGGCCCGAGGCGCCGCCGGTGACGAGGCTCACGCTGTCGGTGATCTGCATCCGGCCTCCATAGCCGTCCGGGGCGGCGCCGGTCCAGCACCGCTTGCCTTCGCCCGGTCGGACGCCGCAGAGTGGACCCGCCATGCACCTGGACGTCCGCGGCCATCCGCTCCACAGCCGGGCGCTCTCGGTCGTGATCCACGCCGGCCGGGGCGGCCTCCTCGACGTGCACGCGACGCTCCTCGATCTCCGCAAGCGCGGCTTCGTTCCGGTCGCGGGGGACCTCCAGGGCGCGGGCATCATCCACCACATGGAGCTCGCGGCCGTCGTCGACGCGGCGACCGGCGTCGTGCGCACGATCGCCGCCGCACAGCCGTCGGTCGCGTTCGAGCCCACCGCGGTGACGGGCGGCGAGAGCTGCCGGGACCCGATCCACGCCGTCGAGGCGCTCGCCGGGACGCCGCTCGGCGCGGGCTTCGCCCGCCGCACGGCCGACGTCCTCGGCGGGCCGCGCGGCTGCTCGCACATCCTGACGCTCACGCACCTCCTCGGCTCGACCGTCGCCTGGGCCCTCGCGCACTGCGACCTGGCGGCCGCCTGGCGCCCGGGCGAGCGCGTCTTCCGCCGGGACGTCGTCGTCGACGGCGTCGAGCCGGACGAGCCGGCCGTGCAGCTCGCCGCGCAGACGACCGACCTCCACCTGGCGGCGGCGGCGCCCGACGCCCGGCCCATGGATCGCTTCGGCGCCGCGCGCGAGCTCCGCGTGCTCGCGCGCGTCGAGCTCCCGAGCTTCGCGCTCCTCGGGCTCGAGGCGATGGAGCGCGTCCGGACGGCGGCCGACCTCGCGACGGCGTCGTGGCAGGACCGCGGGGCCGCGCTCGCCCCGCTCGCGGGCGTCCGGATGGGTCCGGGGGTCACGGCGATGCTCCTCGAGCGCCTCGGCGGGACACCGGCGGACCGGCCGCTCCTCGACACGCTCCTCATGCTCGCGCCGGCGCTCGTGCAATGCGTGGCGGCCCTCTCGGAGCGGTTCCCGGAGGTCGCGCGGATGAACCCGACGCGGGTTGGGATCGGCGGGCTGCCGGACAGCTGCTGGATGTGGCGGCGTGACGGCGCGCTCCAGCGCGTCCGCGACGCGGAGGCCGGGGCGACCCCGGCGCGCGCGCCCCGCTGAGGCGCGGGGGTCGCCCGCCGGCCCGGCACCGGCGGCGCCCCGGTTGCCGGCGCTCGGCGATCCCGGTTTAATGCGCGCGATGGGACGGCGCGAGACCGAACCCCAGCCGGGCGTTGCCACCCGGACGCGGCCGAAGGCCAAGACGACGCGTGCGCCCCTCTACAGAGTGCTCCTCCACAACGACGACTACACGACGATGGAATTCGTCGTCTGGCTGCTCCAGACGGTCTTCCACCACGACGAGACGACGGCGACGCGCATCATGCTCCACGTTCACCGCAACGGGATCGGCGTGGCCGGCGTCTACCCCTACGAGATCGCGGAGACGCGGGCCGCAAAGGTGGAGACGCTGGCGCGGGCCCACGAGTTCCCCCTGCGCTGCACCCTGGAGCCCGACGACTGACATGCGACTCAGCCGCTCCCTCGAGGTGAGCCTCGCCCTCGCCGTCCACGAGGCCCGGAGCCGCCGGCACGAGTATCTCTGCGTCGAGCACGTGCTCTGGGCGCTCCTCCACGACGACGGCGTGGCGGAGGTCGTTCGCGCGTGCGCGGGCGACGTCGAGCGGCTGAAACACGACCTCGTCGCCTACTTCGACGAGCAGCTCGAGCGGCTGCCGGAGGGCGTCGACGCGCCCCCGCAGCAGACGCTCGGCTTCCAGCGCGTGCTCCAGCGCGCCGCCGCGCACGTCCAGTCGTCCGGGGAGGACGAGATCGACGGCCGGAACGTCCTGGTCGCGATCTTCCGCGAGACCGACTCCCACGCCGCCTTCCTCCTCTCGCAGCAGGGCATCACGCGCCTCGACGTCATCAGCTACATCTCGCACGGCGTGGCGAAGGTGCCGTCGGATCCCGCGCCGAGCGGCGACGACGCCGAGGATGACGACCAGAGCGAGGACGAGGCGCCGAGCCGCAAGCGCGACCCGCTCGCGGCGTTCACCGTGAACCTCGTCGAGCGCGCGGCCGCCGGCCGCATCGACCCCCTCATCGGGCGGGCGCGCGAGCTCGAGCGCACGATCCACGTCCTCTGCCGCCGCCGGAAGAACAACCCCATCTTCGTGGGTGATCCGGGGGTCGGCAAGACGGCGCTGGTCGAGGGCTTCGCGCTGCGGGTGCACCAGAAGAAGGTGCCGCCGTCGCTCCGGGACGTCGGCGTCTACGCCCTCGACATGGGCGCGCTCCTCGCCGGCACGAAGTTCCGCGGCGAGTTCGAGGCGCGCCTGAAGGGCGTCCTCGCCGCGCTCAAGGCGAAGCCGAACGCGATCCTCTTCATCGACGAGATCCACACGATCGTCGGCGCCGGGGCGACACAGGGCGGTTCGCTCGACGCGTCGAACATCCTGAAGCCGGCGCTCGCCTCGGGCGAGCTCCGGTGCATCGGCGCCACGACGCACCACGACTACAAGCAGTTCTTCGAGCGGGACCGCGCCCTCGCCCGGCGGTTCCAGAAGATCGACATCGGCGAGCCGAGCGTCGAGGAGACGCACGCGATCCTTCGCGGGCTCCGCGGCCACTACGAACGCCATCACGGCGTCACGTACACCGACAACGCGCTGCGCGCCGCTGCCGACCTCGCCGCGAAGCACGTGAACGACCGCTTCCTGCCCGACAAGGCGATCGACGTCATCGACGAGGCGGGCGCCGCCCTCAAGCTCCTGCCGGCCTCCAAGCAGAAGAAGACCGTCCGCACCCGCGACGTCGAGCGCATCGTCGCGACGATGGCGAAGATCCCCGAGCGCACGGTCACGGTCTCCGACCGCGACCGCCTGCGGACGCTCGACCGCGATCTCAAGCTCCTCGTCTTCGGGCAGGACGCCGCGATCGACACCGTCGTCGCCGCCATCCGCCTCGCCCGCGCCGGGCTCGGGCAGCCGGACAAGCCCGTCGGCTCGTTCCTCTTCGCGGGCCCGACCGGCGTCGGGAAGACCGAGGTCGCGAAGCAGCTCGCCGCCGCGCTCGGCGTCGAGTTCCACCGCTTCGACATGAGCGAGTACATGGAGAAGCACACCGTGTCGCGGCTGATCGGCGCGCCGCCCGGCTACGTCGGCTTCGACCAGGGCGGGCTCCTGACCGACGCGATCCGGCGGACGCCCCACGCCGTCCTCCTCCTCGACGAGATCGAGAAGGCGCACCCGGACCTCTTCAACATCCTGCTCCAGGTGATGGACCACGCGACGCTCACGGACCACACCGGCCGGAAGGCCGACTTCCGGCACGTGATCCTCATCATGACGACGAACGCCGGGGCGCAGGAGATGGCCGCCGCCGCGATCGGGTTCGGCGAGCCCTCGAACCGCGACAAGGGGAAGAAGGCGCTCGAAAAGCTCTTCACCCCGGAGTTCCGGAACCGGCTGGACGCCGTCGTGCACTTCGGCGCGCTCACCCCGGAGGCCGTCGAGCGCGTCGTCGACAAGTTCATGACCGAGCTCGAGCAGCAGCTCGAGTCGCGCCGCGTCTCGATCCAGCTGACGCCCGCCGCGCGGCGCTGGCTCGCCGAGCACGGCTACGACGCGACGTTCGGCGCCCGGCCGATGGCGCGCCTCATCCAGGAGACGATCAAGCGGCCGCTGGCGGAGGAGATGCTCTTCGGGCAGCTCCGGGACGGGGGGCGGGTCGACGTCGACGCCGGCCCCGACGGGGTCACGTTCCGCTACGCGCCGCTCAAGCCCGCGCGCCCGGTGCCCGAGCGCACCTGAGCGGCGCGCGCGCGCCCGCCCCGATCAGTCCGGCCCGTCGCGCCGGAGCGCCGAGCGCGCTTCCCGGAATCGGATCTCGCGGGCGATCGCCCGGCGTTCGCGCACGAGCGCGCGGCTCACCGCGTCGCGCAGCTCGGGGTCGCGGATGAAGTGCATGCTCTGGGTCGGCACCGGGTCGAAGCCGCGGAGCTGCTTCCACTCGCCGCCGGCGCCGGGCTCGAAGCGGCGGAGCCCGGCCGCGATGCAGTGTGCGATGGCCGCGTAGTAGCAGACGTTGAAGTGGAGGTGGCGGAGCTGACGGAACGCGCCCCAGTGCCGCCCGTAGAGCGCCGCGCCCTTCTGGACGTTGAACGTACCCGCCACGACCTCCCCGCGCTGCCGGGCGACGACGAGGCAGAGACGCGGCCGCAGGCGCTCCCCGACGAGCTCGAAGAAGCGCCGGTTGAGGTATTCCCGTCCCCACACGAGCTCGCTCGCGGTCCGCGCGTAGAGAGCCGACATGGTCGGGAAGAGCGCGTCGGGGATGGCGTCGCCGACGAGCGTCTCGATCGTGACTCCCTGCGCCGCGAGCTCGCGCATCTCCCGCCGGGTCTGGTTCCGGCGCTTGCTCCGGAGACTCGCCAGGTAGTCGTCGAAGGACGCGAAGCCGGGGTTCGTCCAGTGGTACTGGAAGCCCGTCCGCTGGAGCCACCCGCGCGCCGCCAGCACCTCGACCTCCTCGTCGAGGCAGAAGTTGACGTGCACGGACGACAGCTCCCGGCGGCGGCAGATCTCCTCGAGCGCCGTCGCGAACGCGTCGATGATCGCGCGCCGCTCGCCCCCGGCGGTGAGGAAGCGCGGTCCGGTGACCGGCGTGAACGGGACGCCGGCGAGGAGCTTCGGGTAGTACTCGATGCCGGCGCGGTACGCGGCCTCGGCCCAGCCCTGGTCGAAGACGAACTCGCCCAGGCTGT
>DASRHG010000026.1:0-14292 GCA_035650655.1 Binatia bacterium
ACGCTCGACTACGTGCTCCGGGACATGCGCGACCCCGAGGGTGGCTTCTACTCGGCCACCGACGCCGACAGCGAGGGCGAGGAGGGAAAGTACTTCCTCTGGACGCCCGCGGAGGTCGCGCACGTCGTGCCGGCCGAGGACGTGGAGCTCGTGTGCCGCTACTGGGACATCTCCGAGGACGGCAACTTCGAGGGGAAAAGCATCGCCCACGTGACGCTCGACGTCGCGCAGGTCGCGCGCATGTTCGGACGGACGACCGAGGACGCGGCGGAGGCGATCGAGCGCGCGCGCGTCGCGCTCCGCACGCGGCGCGCCGAGCGCGTGCCGCCGTTGCGCGACGAGAAGGTCCTCACCAGCTGGAACGCCCTCATGATCGGCACGCTCGCCGAGGCCGGCCGGGTGCTCGGCGAGCGGCGCTTCGTCGACGCCGCTGCCCGCGCCGCGAAGTTCGTGTGGACGCGGCTGCGGAGCGACGGGAAGCTGCTGCACGTGTGGACGGCAGGGATGGCGAAGCACGGGGCGTACCTCGACGATCACGCGTTCCTCGCCGACGCCTTCGTCGACCTGTACGAGGCGACGGGCGATCGCACCCACCTGGCGCGTGCCCGCGCCCTCGTCGATGCCGTCGACGCCCGCTTCCACGACGACGTCGCCGGCGGGTACTTCTTCACCGCCCACGACGAGGAGCGGCTGATCGCGCGGGCGAAGAGCGGCGGGGACGGCTCCATCCCGTCCGGCAACGCCGTGATGGCGCACGTCCTGCTCCGCCTCCACCACCTGACGGGCGACGAGGGACATCGGGCCCGCGCCGAGGAGATCCTGCGCCTCTACCACGACGAGGCGGCCGAGAATCCCTTCGCCTACACGACCTATCTCGAAGCGCTCGAGATGTGTGTCCGCGGGCCGACCGAGGTGATCGTCGTGACGCCGCCCGGGGCGGAGGACGCCGTCCTCTGGGAGGCAGTGCGTGAGGCGTATCTCCCGCACCGGGTTCTCGTCGCGACGACGGCGGGCGACGACGAGCCGCTCGCGCCGGCGCGCGACCGCCCGGCCGTCGGCGGCCGTGCGACGGCCTACGTCTGCCGCGGCTTCACCTGCTCCGCGCCCGTCACCGAGCCCGCGGCGCTGCGGCCGCTGCTCGGCACGGCAGGCGAGGGCGGCTGACGTCCGGCGTCCGCTAGCAGCTAGCGTCCCCGGAAGAGGGGGGCGCGGCGCTCGCGCTGCGCGCGCAGCCCCTCCTGCGCGTCCTCGCTCGTCCGTACGCGGTCCGCGAGCGCGTCGAGGTCGTCGCGCCGCAGGCCTGGGGTCGCGGTCCGGCGCTGGACGAACGCCTTCATCGCGCGGATCGACAGCGGCGCGTTGTGCGCGATCACGCGCGCCAGCTCCGCGACGGCCTGGTCGAGGTCGGCCGCCGCCACGACCCGGTTCACGAGCCCCAGGGCGAGGGCCGTCTCGGCCCCGACCGGCTCGCCGGTGAACAGCATCTCCTTCGTCGCGCCGGCGCCGATCGCGTCGACGAGCTTCCAGGTGAGCCCGACCGGCACCGCGATGCCGATGCGCGCAAGCGGCATCGCGAAGCGCGCGGTCTCGGTCGCGATGCGGAGATCGCAGTGAAGGGCCAGCTCGCAGCCCCCGGCGACGGCGTCGCCGTGAACCGCGGCGATCGTCGGCAGCGGGCACGCTTCGAGCGCTTCGAGCGCGCGCTCGAGGGCTTGGAGGTCGACGGCGCCCGCGGCACGCTGCGCCTCCAACTCGCGGAGATCCATCCCTGCGCAGAACGCGGCGCCGTTCCCCCGCACGACGACGATCCGGACGTCCGGGGCGCGCCCGACGTCGTCGACGATCGCGCGGAAGCGGTCGACCATCGACGTCGTGAGCGCGTTCCGCTTCTCGGGGCGGTTCAGCGTGATCGTGCAGACGTGGTCGTCGGTGCGGACGAGGATCTCATCGGGCATCTAGAAGTCGTCCTTCAGCTTTCGCACCGCCGCGAAGAGCGCGATCGGGTCGTTCGCCGGGACGCTGGGGACGCGCTTCCGGACCGACGCCTGGAGCTCCGGGCTGTCCATGCGGAGGAACGGGTTCGTCGCCTTCTCCTCGGCGAGCGTGCTCGGCACCGTCGGCTTCCCGTCGCGGCGGAGCGCCTCGACGGTCGCGAGCTTCGTCGCGAGCGCGCGGTTGCCGGGCTCGAGCATGGCGGCGAAGCGGAGGTTCTTCTCCGTGTACTCGTGCCCGCAGTAGACGCGCGTGTCGGCCGGGAGCGCCGTCAGCTTCGCAAGCGAGCGGCTCATCTGCCCGGCGTCGCCTTCGAAGAGGCGGCCGCAGCCGCCGGCGAAGAGCGTGTCCCCCGTGAAGACGGCCCGCGCGTCGGGGAAGTGGTAGGCGACGTGCCCGCTCGTGTGCGCCGGGATCGTGATCACGCGCCCGCGAACCGTTCCGAACGCAACCGGGTCGCCGTCCCGGATCCGGTCGGTGATGCCCGGGATCCGGGGTGCGTCCTCCGCCGACCCCCAGACGCGGAGCCCCGGCACCGCCGCGAGCAGGTCGCGGTTCCCACCCACGTGGTCGAAGTGGTGGTGGGTCGCGAGGACGGCGACGAGCCGGACGCTCCGGCGGCGGACTTCGTCGAGGACCGGCGCGGCTTCGGCGCAGTCGACGATCGCCGCCTCGCGGGTCGCGCCGTCGATCAGGAGGTAGGCGTAGTTGTCCGACAGCTGGGGAATCGGAACGACGTCCACGAGGGGTGGATTTCCCCTAGTCGTCGAGCGTGGTCAAGGCTGGCGCGACGGGCTCGGCGAGCGGCGGGCTGGCGGGGATTGACGGCCCCCGCTGCTCGAGCCGGAAGAGCCGCTCCCGCAAGCCGGCCGTCTCGACCGCCCGGGCAAGCTGCTCCTTCGTGACGTCGGTGAGCCGGGCCTCGAGGCGGGCGATGCGATCGCGGAATCCCGCGAGCTCCCCGGCGCGCGCGATCTGCTCCTTGCTGTTGTCGACGACCCGGCCTTCCATCCGCGTGAGCCGCTCGCGCAGCGCGCCGAGCTCGCCGAGCTTCGTGCCCACCTCGCGGCCGAGGTCGGTGAGCCGCTGGTCGATCCGCTCGAGGCGCTGGCGGACGTCGTCGGCGTCGAGCGTCTCCTGGGCGGCCTCGCGCGTGAGCTCCGCGATCCGTCGTTCGAGGTGCTGGAGTCGGACGCCGAGCTCCTCGGCGCGCGCCGCCGCGGCGGACGCCCGTTCCCCCGCGCCGGACGCGATCGCCTGGAGCGGCGCGACGACTTCGCGGATCCCCTCCTTGGGGACGTCGGCGAGGCGGTTCTCGAGCGCGCGCACGCGGTCGCGCACGCGCTCGACGTCGCGTCGGAGCGTCACCGCGACCCGGTTGAGCAGGACGTCGAGCCGCTCGCCGAGCCGTTCCTCGGCAGCCGCCACGAGCGTCACGATCTGCTCCTCGACGCTGCGTCCGACGTCGATCAGCCGGCGCTGCACGCCCTCGCCGAGGACGAGCGCCTGTCCGACGAGCGCCTTGCCGCGATCCGCGAGGATGTCCTGGAGCGTCGCGAGCCGCCCGCGCGGCTCCTCCTTCGTGCGTCCCATCACCCCTCCTTCGCTCCTTCCGCAGGCCCGAGCAGCACGAGCACTCCCGTGTACTGGTGCAGCCGCGGCGCGCCGCCGCCGGGCGCGATCTCGGCGCCGCTCGAGAAGCCGGCGACGGGAAGCGCCCCGAACTGCTGGCGGATGTAGGCCGTGTCCAGTCCGGGAACCCCGTAGAACCCACGCCCGCGTCCGATGCAGTTCACGTACAGTCCGCCCGCTGGCGCGGCATCCCCCCACGCCGCCGACTGCGTCGCGAGCAGACGTTGCAGATCCTCGCGCGCGCCGTTCGGATCGCGGACGCCGAAGAAGAGCTCCTCCCCTTCCTCGACGAGCGCGCCGACGACGAGCGCCCCTCGGTGCGGGTCGAGCCCGACGAGATGCCGGGCGACGAACTCGCCCTCGCCGACCGGCAGCCCGACCAGGACGACGGACAGCGCCCGACGCGGCTCCTGCAGGAGCGGCGCCGGCACGACGGCGGCGAACGCCTCGTACGCCGGCCGTCCGTCGAGCGCGAACACGACGTTGCCGCGCGCCTCGGTGATCCGGTGCACGCGCCCCACGCGCCGGACGGCGTGCGTCACGCCGACGGTCGCGTGGAAGTCGCCCGCCAGCGCCACGCCCGCGACCGCGCGCGACGAAGTGGCGTTCCCGGCGAACACCGACACCTCGCCGACGCTCCCGTTCTCGGAGGCGCCTCCGCCGACGACCGTCACGCCGGGCAACCGCCGGCGGAGGCCCGCGAGCAGCGGCTCCGGGTGCACGTTGTAGGAGTCGGTGAACAGCAAGAGGAGCCGGTCGCGGCCGTCGAGATCGCCGACCGCGTCCGCCACCTCGTCCGCGATCCGCTCGCTGCCGCGAGCGAGCGGGACGAAGAAACGGCGGCTCGCGAGACCGCCCGCCATCGCGAGGACGGCGACCGCCGGGCCGGCCTCGACCTCCTGGTCGTCCGCGAGCACCCCGGCGGCGCTGCATCCGACCACCTCTTTGGTGCCGCACACCTCGCCGGCCGTCCGCGTGACGGCCGTGAACCCCGGACCGTGGGCGGTCGTGGCGAAGACGAGGAGCACGTCCGCGCGGGGGACGCCGGCCGAGCGCATCGCAGCGGTCGCGGCATCGGCCGCAGCCCGGGCCGAGTCCCGATCTGTGGACAGTCCCACGCCTATCCGGAGCACGAACTCTTCTCCGGCGCGGCCACGCGGTCGCGCGGACGCCCCCCGCACCAATCAACGACGCTCGGCCTGGTTAGAGCAAGGGCGCGGGCAAATTTCAACTCGCTGCGGTGGAAAAAACCCCGCGCGTCACCGCCGACCGCTCGAGCCGAGCGTGCGGAGGAGCTCGGAGAGCCGCTCGACGCCGCCGCGCAGGTTCTCGACCGAGATCCGCTCGTTCACGCCGTGCACCGCCTTCTCGTCGTCGTCGGCGAGGATGAACGGCACGAAGCCGTAGCTCGCGATGCCCCGCTCGCGGAAGTAGTGGCTGTCGGTGAAGCCCGGGATCACGCTCGGGACCACCGGCGCCCCGCCGAGCATGGTCGCCGCCATGCGCCGCACGGCCGCCACGAGCGCGGAGTTCGAGTCCGAGGACGAAGAGGGGAAGGAGAGGAGCGGCTCGATCCGGATCGAGTCGTCGCCGATCACGTCGCGGAGGAGCGCCAGGAAGTCGGCCGGCCGCTCGCCGGGGAGGAGGCGGCAGTCGAGCTCGGCCGCGGCGTCGGCGGGAATCACGTTCGTCTTCACGCCCGCTTGGAGGACGGTCGGGGTGATCGTGTTCCGTACGAGGGCGTTCTGGAGCGAGTTGCGCGTGAACTCGGCGGTGAACGCCGGGTCCTCGAGCGCGCGGGCGAGGTGCCGCAGGTGCTCCCGCATGGGCGCGGGCTGCAACGGCGCGATCGCCGCGAAGTACTCCTCGACGGGACGCGTGAGGTGCACCGCGGTCCGATAGCGGCGGAGCTTGTTGAGCGCGCGGACCAGCCGCGTGACCGCCGTCTGCGCCGGCGGCACCGACCCGTGCCCCGGCTCCCCGCGCGCGACGAGGCGAACCCAACAGGGCGTCTTCTCGGCGACCGCGACCTGCACGACCTTGACGAGCGCTCCGCTCGCCGACGGACGGAGGTGGACGTGGTCGCCCTCGGTGAGGAGGAACTCCGCGTCGCCGAGGAGGTCCGGGCGATGCTCCACGAGCCACCCGGCCCCGGCCCGCCCACCCGTCTCCTCGTCCGCCGTCGCGAGCAGGATGAGGTCGCGGTCGAGGGCGACGCCGCGGCGCTTGAGCGCGAGGAGGGTCATCGCCTGAACCGCCGCGACGCCCTTGCAATCGAGCGCGCCGCGTCCGTTCACCCAGCCGGGCTCCCGGACGCCCCCGAACGGCGGCAGCCGCCACCCCCGCCCGTCGGCCGGAACGACGTCGAGGTGCGAGAGCAGGATGACGGCACGCGCCCCTCCCCGTCCCGGCAGCCGGGCGTAGAGGTTCCCGCGGCCGGGCGCCGACTCGAGCACCTGTGCGTCGACGCCGTCCGCGCGGAGCTTTCGCGCGAGCGCGTTCGCGGCCGCGACCTCGGCGCCCGGTGGGTTCGAGGTGTCCATGCGGATCAGGTCGGCGAGCAGGTCGGCAGTCTCCTCGCCGAGGGCGCGCCAGTCGGTGCCGCGCGCGCCCGCGCGCACCGCGCCGGCGAGCGCGAGCTGCGCGGCGAGCGCGACGAAAAGGCCTTGTTTCCAGGCGCGCGCGGAACGGCGTGCGCGGGAAGGCCGGGTTTTGCGCCACTTCCGGGGCCCCCCGCGCGCGAAGTCCGCGTCCGACGCGGATTCCCGGCGCACTGACTTGTTCACACCGCGGAAGACAAGGCGAGATATGCGATCCCGAGATCGGATTCCGGCCCCGTTGCGAGCCTCCTCCGCGGAACTTTTTGCTGTGTTCTCCGTAGCTTCACGGGACTCGCCGAGATTCTTCCTCGGTTCCGGAAGAGGGGAGAGAGCGGCCGAGAAGCCGGGGAGGGCGACCGGACACCTCCCCGCCGTCCACAGGTTGTCCACAGGTCCGCTCATCCCCCGGCCGGTGCGCCGGAGTACCCGAGGGCGACGACGTACAGCTCGGCCGAGCCGCGGCGGCTCGCCTCGGTGCGGGTGGTCGTCGTGGTCGCGAAGCGGCGACGGACCTCGCCGACGAGGCGCTCGTAGTCGTTCGTCATGAAGAGCTTCGCGAGCAGGCGCCCGCCGGGCGCGAGGAGCGTTGGGAGCGCCGCCAGCACCCCCTCGAAGAGCTCGCTCGAACGCGCCTCGTCGGTCGCGCGCACGCCGGTCAGCTTCGGTGCGACGTCGGAGAGCACGACGTCGGCCGGCCGCCCGAGACGCGCCCGGGCTTCGGCCGCCGTCGCCGGATCGCGGAGGTCCCCAGTGAGGAGGGTCACGGTTGGTGGGGCGAGCGGCTCGAGCGGCACGAGGTCGACGCCGACGATCCGGCCTTCGGGGCCCACGCGCTCCGCGGCGACCTGGAGCCACCCACCGGGCCACGCTCCCAGATCGACGACCCGGTCACCGCGGCGCAGGAGCCGGTAGCGGCGGTCGAGCTCCGCGAGCTTGTACGCGCTTCGCGCCCGGTACCCCTCGGCCTTGGCGCGGCGATGGAAGGCGTCCTTCCGCCGATACGTCATGCCGCGCCGGCACCGCCGGCGGCCCTACTGCCCGTCCGGCTCGTATGGCGGGTAGTCGCCGAAGGGGCTCTCGTGGGGCACGTGCCCGAAGATCCGCTCGAGCTGTGGATGCGAGACGATGAAGTGCATCGGCCGCATCGCGAGCCACTCGATCGCGAATCCGACGGGATACAGCCCGTACGCCGCGATGCGCAGCGGATGCGATTCGGAGTCGTCGTAGGCGTCGTGGGCGCGCGCAGAACGCGTGCCCGACAGCAAGAAGGCCGCGAGGCCGATCACGAGCATAAGCCGTTTCACGCCACACCTCCCGCGGTCGAACGACCGCTCGCGGCCAGGCTAGCAGCCGGCCTCACGAGGCTCAAGGAAGGAGCTTCCGCATTGACAGCGCGAAAGCGACGCCGCTACAGTGCCGCCCCGTCCCTCGCCGACGATGCCACGGACCTTCAGGCCGCTCGATCCGCTCCGCGGCTGGCGCCGTGTCGCCGCGCAAGCATGGCGTCCGCCGCAGGATCCGAGCGTCTACGCGGTACTCGACGTGCCGATGCGCGGAGCGCTCGCGTACCTGGAGCGCGTGCGGAACGACACCGGCGTGCGCGTCACGGTGACGCACCTCGTCGCCCGCGGCGTCGCGCTCGCGATCCGGCAGTATCCGCAGCTGAACGGCATCGTGTCCCGCGGGCGGATCATGCTGCGCGACACGGTCGACGTCTTCCTCCAGGTCGCAACCGACGGCGGCATGGACCTCTCCGGCATCAAAGTGGCGCGCGCCGACGAGAAGGGGGTCGTCGAGATCGCACGCGAGTGCGAGGCGCGCGTCGAGCGCCTGCGGCAGCGGCGCGACCGTCAGGTCGAGCGGACGAAGTCGCTGCTCGACCGCATCCCGGTGCGGCTGCTGGGGCCGGTCATGCGGGCGATCGGCTACCTGGTCTACGACCTCGACCTCGACTTGACCCGCTTCGGCGTCGTGAAGGACGAGTTCGGATCGGCCATGGTGACGAACGTCGGCACGTTCGGCCTCGCGCAGGCGCATGCGCCGCTCGTGCCCTTCAGCCGGACGCCGCTCGTCGTGCTGGTCGGGGAGGTCCAGGAGAAGCCGGTCGCCGAAGCCGGCCGCGTGGTGATCCGGCCGGTGATGACGATCGGCGTCACCTTCGACCACCGCTTCATGGACGGATACCAGGGCGGCGCGATGGCGCAGCTCTTCCGCGCCTACCTCGAGGATCCCGCGCGCTTCGAGGAGCTCCCGACCCTCGATCTCGCCGCCGCTACGCCCAACCCACGAAGCTGAGCTGGCGCCCCACCCGGACGCCGTCGCGACGGTAGGAGTGGTAGCCGCCGCCGCACGCCGTGCACGGCCCGAGGATCGTCGTGCGCTCGACGCCCGCGGCCGCGAGCAGGCGGCCCGCGGCGATCCGCAAATCGACGTAGCGCCGCCCGCGTCGTTCGGCCCACGCCGGCGTCGTCGTGTCGCCGCTCGCGGCGCGGAGCGCGTCCGTCACGTCGGTCCCGACCTCGTAGCAGCACCCGGCGATCGCAGGGCCGATGGCCGCCTCGAGCGCCGACGCCGCCGTTCCGAACTCGGCCGCGAGGTGGGCGACGGCGGCGGCGAGGATCCCCGCCGCCGTCCCGCGCCAGCCGGCGTGCACCGCGGCCGCGATCCGGCGTGCGCGGTCGAGCAGCAGGACCGGCACACAGTCCGCCGTGACGACGCCGACGACCAGGCCCGGCGTGGCGGTCGCGAGCGCGTCGGCCTCGACCGGCGCGCCGACGCGCGTGACGGTCGCGACGCGTGCACCGTGCACCTGGCGCGCGGTCGCGACCGGCAGCGGGACGCCGGCCCGCGCGACGACGTCGCCCCACGGCGCCGCCGCGTCGCACTCGGCGCGCCCGAGGAAGCCGTGATGCAGGCCCGGGATCGCGGTCCACGGGCCGTGCGTCAGCACGGCGTCCCTGGAAGGGCGCCGGGCCGTTCGCTATTCTCGGCGGCGTGCGACGGAGATCGACGCGCGGCCTCACGCTCCTCGACGTGCTCGTGGCCCTCGGGCTCCTCGCGCTGCTCGTGTGGGCGCTCCGCCTCGACTGGCGCAGGGACTTGCCGCCCGGCGCCGCGGCCCCCCCGCCGGCCGCGGTCGCCCGCTAGCCGGATCACGGCGTCACGCGCTCGAGCTGGACGTCGGTGTACCGACGCAGCTCCGCGAGCGTCTCGAGCTTGTACTCGCGCTCGTAGAAGATGCGGCGGATGCCGGTGTTGATCAGGACCTTGAAGCAGTGGATGCACGGGGTGTGCGTGATGTAGATGTCGGCGCCCCGGATGCTCGCGCCGTTCTTCGCCGCCTGAGCGATCGCGTTGATCTCGGCGTGGATCGTGCGGAAGCAGTTCTCCTCGATCTCGCCGCTCGGCGTCCGCGAGCTGTAGACGAGGCAGCCGACGTCGGTGCAGTGCGGGAGGCCGGCGGGCGACCCGTTGTACCCGGTCGCGAGAATGTTCTTGTCTCGCACGATCACGGCGCCGACCTTCGCGCGGGTGCACGTCGACCGCTCCGCGACCTGTCGCGTGATCGTGAGGAAGTACTGATGCCAGCTCGGGCGCTCGCTCATCCGACGTACCGGATCGGCTCGGGGACGAAGGTGAGGACGAAGAGGGCGAGCGTCGCGAGCGTCGCGAGGAGCCGTCCCGAGCCGAGCGGCTGCGCGTCGTCTTCGGTGGGCGGATGGCCGACGAGCATCATGAGCGCCACGACGCCGCCCCAGAAGAACCAGATCGGCTGACCGCGGCGGAGCCCGAGCCAGACGAGGAAGCCGAAGAGGAGCCCGGGGAGCGCGTTCGTCCGCCGGCCGGCCGCCGCGTACAGGACGTGCCCGCCGTCCAGCTGGCCCGCGGGCAGGAGGTTGAGCGAGGTGACGAGGAGCCCGACCCAGCCCGCGAACGCGACGTCGTGCAGGACGACGTGCGCCGGGTCGGCACGCAGCACGAGTCGCGTGAGGAAGGCGAAGAGGATCGAGTCGCCGAGCATCCATGCGTGCTCCGGTGGAGCCGTCGTGACGGTCGAGCGCGCGAGCCCCACCGCAGAGGCCGCGAGTGCGACGACGAATCCCGCCCAGGGACCGGACGCACCCACGTCGAAGAGCGCTCGGCGGTCCGGGAACCGGGAGCGGATGCGGATGAAGGCGCCGAGCGTACCGAGGATGAAGACGGGCGGCGCGGGCAGGAAGTAGGGCAGCGAGGCGCGCACCCCGTGCCAGCGACAGCTCAAGTAGTGGCCGCTCTCGTGGACGAGGAGGATCGAGAGCAGCGTCGCTGCGAAGGGAATCCCGTGGATCAGCGTTCGCAGGTCCGTCCGCGGGTCGAAGCCCTGGCGGACCGTCGCGGCGGTGACGCACGTGAGCGCCGTCGTCGCGAGGAGCGCGGCGTGGACGGCGAGCACGCGCCGCGGCAGGACCGCCGCCGCGCTCATGCGCTCTCCGCGGGCGCGAGGAGGACCGGGTCGCCGGGCGCGCCGTGCAGCACCGCACGCGCCGAGCCGTCCCGGACCGCGATCTCGACCAGTCCCCAGCTGTTCACGACGGCCACCGCCTCGCCGGGGGCGGCCGCCGCGTACGTCCCGGCGAGCGGCACCCGAGCGCCGCCGAGCGTAATCGAAAGCGGGCGCCCGGAAAAGGTGTCGAGCGCGGAGGCGGGGATGCTCGTGAAGAGATTGCCGAAGTGGTCCACGTACACGATCTCTCCGCGGACGCGGTCCCCCTCGCGGACCCACGGCGGCTCGGTGAGGCGCTGCATGTCGGCGACCTCCGGCCCGAGTGCCGCGGGCGCCGTGCCCGTCGCGAGCGCCGCGGCGACGGGCGCGAAGACGTCGCGACCGTGGAACGTCGGGCTCCGCGGCGAGAGGAAGTACGCCTCGTTCTCGAGCTGCACGATGCGACGGACGTCGGCCGCCGTGACGGCGAGCGAGAGGACGCCGTTGTCCGGCCCGACGAAGCACGCCCGCGGGGTCTCGACGCAGAGGGCGCGGCGCGCGGTGCCGACGCCGGGGTCGACGATGACCGCGTGCACGGTCCCGGGCGGAAACCAGGGCGCGGCGTGCCGGAGGACGAGCGCGCCGGCGAGCACCGCCTGCGGCGGCACGCCGTGCGTCACGTCGACGACCGGCACGCCGGGCGCGCGGGTCGCGAGCACGCCCTTCATGATGCCGACGAAGGGGTCGTCGGTGCCGAAGTCGGTCGTGAGCGCGATGAGCGCCATCAGCGCCGGGCGAGCGCGTCCTCCACGGCCGCCCAGAGGAGCGGGAACATGATCTCGTGATGCCCCGTCAGGTGGATGCCGCGGCCGCTCCCGGCCGTCGGCCGTTCGACCACGTTCACCCCGGGACGGTACTGCCGCATGAAGTCCATGTCGACCGTCGTGAGGTCGCGGACCGGGTGGCCGACGTTCCGCGCCAGGTTGAGCGCCTTCACGAACACCTCGGGCAGCACGACCGCGGAGCCGAGGTTCAGGTAGACGCCGCCGCCGAGCTGCCCGACGACCGCCGCGAGCTCCCGGAAGTCGCGGAGGCTTCCTTCGCCGATCGCGCCGCCGTCGGCGTCGGGGTGCATGTGGATGATGTCGGTCCCGACGGCGACGTGGACCGTCGCCGGAATTCCGGCGCGCGCCGCGGCGGCGAGGATGCTCGTCCGACGGAACGGGAGCCGGGCGCGCTCGATCGCCATCCCGACGGCCCGGCCGAGTCCGAGGCCGCGGGCGACGCCGTCCCGTGTCGCGCGGTTCAGGAACGCGCCCGTCTCCCGCGCCATACCGAACGTGCCGCGCTCGAGGCCGGGCCCGACGTCCTCCGACGTCCGGCCGCCCCAGGCGAGCTCGAAGTCGTGGACGAGGCACGCCCCGTTCATCGCGACCGCTGCGAGCCGACCGCGCGCGATCAGGTCGACGACGAGCGGCCCGAGCCCGACCTTGATCGGATGCGCGCCCATGCCGAGCACGACGGGGCGTCCGCGCCGGATCGCCCGCGCGATCCGCGCGACGGCGGTGCGGAAGTCGTGCGCCGCGAGGATGTCGGGCAGGCCGTCGACGAGTGCGCGGACCGTGAGACGCGCGCGCACGGGGCGCCCGAGCAGAGCGGCGGCGACCTTGCTCGGCCGGCGTCCGAGCGGAATCGTGCGCACGCGCGCGAGGTCGAGACGCCGAGGGGCGCGGCGCTGCCGCGCCGGCCGGCTCACGCGGTCGCTCCGAAGAGCCGCCGGTCGACGAGCTCGCAGAGCACGTGGCCGACGAGGATGTGGGTCTCCTGGATCCGGGCGGAAAGCGTGCTCGCCGATACGCGGAGACAGAGGTCGACGAGGCCGGCGAGCGGGCCGCCGTCGCCGCCCGTGAGCCCGATCGTCGCGACGCCGAGCGCCCGGCACGCCTCGACGGCGCGCAGCACGCTCGGTGACCGTCCGCTCGTCGAGATCGCGACCGCGACGTCGCCTGCGGCCCCGAGCGCGTGCACCTGGCGCGCGAACACCTCGTCGTAGCCATAGTCGTTCGCGATCGCGGTGAGCGCCGAGGTGTCGGTCGTGAGCGCGATCGCGGGGAGCGCGCGCCGCTCCGTCCGGAAGCGGCCCACGAACTCGGCCGCGACGTGCTGCGCGTCGGCCGCGCTCCCGCCGTTGCCGAAGAGGAGGACCTTCCGTCCGCCGGCGAGCGCGTCGGCGACCTTCGCGACGGCGGCGGCGAGCGCGGCCGCGTTCTCGTCCAGGAACACACGCTTCACGCGGGCGCTCTCGTCGAACAGCGCCCGGATCTCGGCCTCGACGCTCGACGGCGTGCGCGCGTTCCGCATGCGGTCAGGGGATGGTAGGCGCGGTGCCGTGGGCCGTCAAACGGTCAACCGACGTCCGGTGGCGGCGGGAGGACGTGCTCGACGAAGAAGCGGAGCACGTCCGACGGCGCGATGATCCCGACGAGGCGCGCTTCGCGCACGACGAGGACGTGGTCGATCGCAGCCTCGCGCATGACCCGCATCACCTCGTCCGTCGTGTCGAACTCGTCCACGACGACGGGCGTCTTCATGATGTCGCGCGCCTTCGCGTGCGGTCCGAGGCGCCCGAGGAGCGCGCTCACGACCTCACCCTCGCTGACGTAGCCGAGCACCCGATCGGCACCGTCGACGACCGGCACGCCGCCGAACCGTCCGGCGACGAGCGTGCGCGCGATCGTCTCGAGCGGCGTGTCGGGTGACACCGCCGTCACGCGCTCGGTCATCACGTTGCGCGCGTGGCCCTTCACAGCGGCGCTCGTACTCGAACCCGATGCACGAGGTCAATGCGGGGATGGTTGCGCCGGCGCCCCCCGATTGCGGTCCGCGCGGCTGTACGCTAGGGTTCGTCGCCTCTGCGGGCGTAATTCAGTGGTAGAATGCCAGCTTCCCAAGCTGGACGTCGCCGGTTCGACCCCGGTCGCCCGCTCTCGTGAAGTCGAGCAGTTAGCGCCCTCCCGCTACGAGCCGCGCGCCGGCGGTGGCAGTTTGGTGGCACTTCGATCCGTTGAAGTGGGCCAGTCGGCGTCTCGCGTCGGACACGCAGGCGCCTTGAGGAGTTGCTCAGCGTAGAGGAAGATCCGGGCTGTCCGGGTCGGCACGTGCACTTCGCCCTCTCTACTCAAAACTCGTTGGACAGTTGGACGCCCGTGCACTTCCCCTGTTCCCATCGGCCTTTCCCGTCGGCCTGACGTTGGACGCGCGCCCGCGTCCCGCTTGTCCCGGTCGCGGGCGGTTACGGCGCCGAATTGACGGCATAGCGCCCGCTTTGCGGATCATGAACCAGCGTGCCACCCTGGACGAGCACATCAAGCCGGTGGCGGACCAGCGAGACGGGTTGCCCCACCCGCGCCGCCCATTCCTCGGCCGTGACACCCTGGGGCCCCATCTTCGAGAAGTCCGAGATGAACTCCTTGAAACACTCGGTCCACCGCGGCGCCGGGACCCCGTAGAAGAATCCTTCCACCTCCTCCACCTCGGGGAGTGGAAGGAGCTCATCTGGCAGCGGGCCCGTTCGGCGGAGGCATCGCTTGCCCTTCAGCCTCTTCT
>DASRHG010000027.1:0-101737 GCA_035650655.1 Binatia bacterium
GACCAGCTCGGCGAGGAGGCGCCCGATCGTGTCGCCGACGGGATACGGCGGCCCGGCGAAGCGCGCCTGCATGTAGCGCGTGAAGGCGTGCACGTGCCGCGCCTCCTCCCGCACCTGGTTCGCGGCGTACTCCTGGGCGCCGGGGTCGAGGAAGATCTCGCAGAGGCTCGCCGAGAGGCTGAGCGCGCCCTGCTCGCCGTGGAGGATGTTCGAGAGGCTCCAGCGCGCGCTCTCGTGCACGAACTCGACCCGCTGCCGCGCGTCGAGCCGGTCCCACGCCGCCGTGTTGCTCTCGAGGACGAACCACTCCGGCACGACGGTCGCGTCCTTCGGAAGCGGGGTCGCGAAGTCGACGTAGTCCGGGTCCTCGGGGTTCCAGAAGTGCTCCTCGGTGCGCGCGATGATCTCCTCGAAGAGCGCCGAGCGCCGGCCGTAGCGGTCGGGGGCGATCATCGCGCCGAAGTCGTCGCGGCCGACGGTGTTGTAGGCGTCGCGGCCCATGCGTCCCGGCCATAACCGACGGCTTCTGCGCGGGTCAAGCGATGCGCGGGCCGCGGTCGGTTTGCGCCGCCTGCCAGGGCTCGCGGGAGCCCGGGTCGGCGGTTGCCGCGGAAACGGACACACTACCGCGGCGGCGATCGCTCGAGCCGCGGCGCGAGCGGCTCCGCCGCGGACGGGATGGCGCGCGCGGTTCGGGCGGCGCGAAATGGCGGCATGCAGGCCGAGCCGCAGCGCGAGGTCGTCGTCGTCACCGGGGCGTCGGCGGGGGTCGGACGCGCGACCGCCCGCGCGTTCGGGGCGCGCGGGGCGCGCGTCGGCCTCGTGGCGCGCGGCCGCGACGGGCTCGAGGCGGCGCGCCGCGAGATCGAGGAGGCGGGCGGCGAGGCCCTCGTCCTTCCCACCGACGTCGCGAAGCCCGAGGAAGTCGAGGCGGCGGCCGCCGCCGTGGAGGCGACGTTCGGCCCGATCGACGTCTGGGTGAACGACGCGATGCTGTCCGTCTTCTCGCCGTTCGCCGAGATGCACGCCGACGAGTTCCGGCGCGTGACGGAGGTCTCGTACCTGGGCTTCGTCTACGGGACGATGGCGGCGCTCCGCCGCATGCGCCCGCGCGACCGCGGCGTCGTGGTGCAGGTCGGCTCCGCCCTCGCCTACCGCAGCATCCCGCTCCAGTCCGCGTACTGCGGCGCCAAGCACGCGATCGTCGGCTTCACCGACTCGATCCGCTCCGAGCTCGTCCACGACCGGAGCCGGGTCCGGCTCACGGTGGTGCACCTGCCGGCGCTCAACACCCCGCAATTCTCCTGGGTGAAGAGCCGGCTCCCGCGACGCCCGCAGCCCGTCCCGCCGATCTTCCAGCCCGAGGTCGCCGCCGAGGCGATCGTCTGGGCCGCGCACCACCCGCGCCGCGAGCTCCACGCCGGCTGGCCGACGGTGAAGGCGATCTGGGCGAACGTGCTCGCGCCCGGGTTCGCCGACCGCTGGCTCGCGCGGCACGGCTACGCCTCGCAGCAGTACGACGGCGCCCCGCCGCCCGATCGGCGCGACAACCTCTGGGCGCCGGTGCCGGGCGATCACGGGGCCCACGGCGACTTCGACGCCCGCGCCCATCCGCGCAGCCTGGTCCTCGAGCTCTCGCTCCGGCGGGGCTGGATCGGCGTTGCGGCGGCGGCCCTCGCCGGCGCCGCGGCGGCCCTCCTGCCGGGGCGGGCCGGCGGGTCCTAGGCCGCGCCGTCCGGCGCGGCGCCCCGGCGCCGCGTGCCCGGCGGCTTGAAACTCCGCCGGCGGCCCTCCACCGTGGACCGCACAGTCCCGAGGAGGAAGCCGATGGCCGCTCTCGCCCTGCTCGCGATCCTCGCCGGCGCCGCCCTGGCGGCGATCGCGCTCTACAACCGGTTCGTTCGTCTCCGCGTCCAGGCGGACAACGCCTGGGCGGACGTCGACGTGCAGCTGAAGCGCCGGCACGACCTCGTCCCGAACCTCGTCGAGACCGTGAAGGGCTACGCCGGCCACGAGCGGCAGACGCTCGAGGCCGTGATCGCCGCACGCAATCGCGCGCTGGCCGCGAGCGGACCCGCGGCGAAGGGGGAAGCGGAAGGGTCGCTCGGCCGCGCGATCCAGTCGCTCTTCGCGCTCGCGGAGGCGTACCCGCAGCTCCGCGCCGTCGAGTCGTTCGGGCAGCTTCAGAAGTCCCTCGCCGACGTCGAGGACGCGCTCCAGTCCGCGCGCCGCTACTACAACGCCGTCGTGCGCGACCTGAACGCGAGCATCGGGCAGTTCCCGGGGAACGTCGTCGCGAGCACGTTCGGATTCGGGCCGCGCGAGTTCTTCGAGCTCGCGGACGAGGCCGAGCGTGCGGCGCCGGCGGTGAGCTTCAAGACGGGCACGTGACCGTGCGGCTCGCCGTCGCGCTCGCGTGCGCGGCGCTCGCCGCTCCCGTCGCCGCGGCCGGCCGCTCGCTCACGATCACGGACTTCGCCGCGGACGTGATCGTCGACCGCGACGGCACGATCGCGGTCGTCGAGACGATCCGCCCGCGCTTCACCGGGTCGTGGAACGGGATCTACCGGACGATCCCGGTCGAGTACCGGACGCCGGCCGGCTTCGGCTACCACCTCTCCCTCCACCCCGTCTCCGCGACCGAGGACGGCGCGCGGCTGCGCCTGGAGGCGAGCCGCGAGGGCGCGAACGAGAAGCTCGAGATCTGGGTCCCGGGCGCTGCCGACTCGACGCACGTCGTCGCCCTGCGCTACCGGGTCGAGAACGGGCTTCGCTTCTTCGCCGACCACGACGAGCTCTACTGGAACGTCACGGGGAACGCCTGGGAGGTCCCGATCGCCCACGCGACCGCGCGCGTCGTCCTGCCCGCGGGGGCGCGCGGTGTCCGCGCCGAAGCCTACACCGGCCGGGCCGGCGCACGCCGCCGCGACGCGAGCGTGCAGGTGGGCGACGACGCCGTCACCGTCGCGGCGCCCGGCGCGCTCGAGCCCGGCGAGGGGCTAACGATCGTCGTCGGGTGGGACAAGGGGCTCGTCGCCGAGCCGGGCGCCGCGACGCGCGCCGCCTGGTTCCTCGCCGCGAACTGGCCGCTCGGCACCCCCGTGCTCGCGCTCGTCGTCTCGCTCGCGATCTGGTACCGGCGCGGCCGCGACCCGGCGCTCCGCCCCCTCGCCGTCGAGTACGCGCCGCCCGGGGACCTGACGCCCGCGGAGGTGGGGACCCTCGCCGACGCGCGCGCCGACATGCGGGACGTGAGCGCGACGCTCGTCGACCTCGCCGTCCGCGGCTACCTGACGATCACCGAGTTCCCCGACCCCGACTTCCATCTCTTCGGCCCCCGCAACGACTACGCCTTCGGGCTGCGGCAGCCGCGGACGGCCTGGAAGTCGCTCGCGCCGCACGAGGTGCTTCTCCTCACCGGCATGTTCGCGGACCCGACGAAGGACGTCGTCATGCTCTCGTCGCTGCGGAACGAGCTCCACGCGCACGTCGCGTCGATGCGGAACGCCGTCTGGAACGCGATCCTCGCGCGTCGCTACTATCTCGAGCGGCCCGCGGCGGTGCGCGCCCGGTGGACGGCCGCCGGCCTCGGCGTCGGCGGGCTCGAGTTCCTCGCCGGGCGGGTCGCGGAGGCGTCGCTCGCCGTCTCGCCGACGACCGTGGCCGTGAGCGCCGTCCTCGCGGCGCTCACGCTCGCGCTCGTCGGCCTCGCCATGCCTGCCCGCACGCGGGCCGGTACGCGCGCGCTCGAGGCCGTCCTCGGCTTCAGGGAGTTCCTGGCGCGCGTCGACGGGGACCACTTCACCCGCCTGCCGCGAACGCCCGAGACGTTCGAGAAGTACCTGCCCTACGCGATCGCGCTCGGCCTGGAAGACCGCTGGGGGAAGGCGTTCGACGACGTCTACCGCCGCCCGCCCGACTGGTGGGTCGGCCCGAACGGCAACCGGACCGGTTTCCGCGCGACGCACTTCACGGACGACCTGCGTGCGATGACGGCGCAGGCCGGAACGGTCTTCGCCTCCACCCCGCCGAGCGCGTCGGGCACCTCCGGCTTCGGCGGCGGCTTCTCGGGCGGCGGCTTCGGCGGCGGCGGGGGCGGCGGGTTCTAGGACGGTCCCTCCGGACGCGCCCCGCGGTCCGGCCCCCGAGTCCCGCGGCCCTTGCCGGCGCGCCCCCGACGGTGCGAGCCTCCGGCGTCATGGAGCCCTGGCGCGAGCGCGAGGCCGACGTCGCGATCGTCGGCTCGGCGCTCGCGGGGCTCGTCGCGGGCGCGATCCTCACGCGGCACGGCAGGCGGGTCGTCGTCCTCGAGCACGCGGACACGGTCGGCGGGCGCGGCGGGGCCGTGCGGCGCGACGACGGCTGGTGGATCGACTTCGGGCACCGCGACGGCCACGACGTCGGCGACTGCCAGGTCGCGTGGCACTGGGGCGCGGAGGCGGCGCGCGAGGCGGGGGTCGACGTGCGCCTCCGGCCGGTCGCGCCGCCGCTCCGGCTGCATCGCTTCCCGGAGGGCACGGTCCTCGAGAGCGGGCGCTGGGGTGCGGAGGGATTCCTCGCCGCCGCGCGCGACTTCTTCGAGTGTCCGGAGGACGGGCTCGCCGAGCTGGGCGCCGTCGTCGGGCGGCTCGCGACCGCGAGCGAGGCGGAGCGCGCGGCCGCGATCCCGGAGACGCTCGGCGCGTGGCTCCCGGCGCACGTCCGCCACCCCGGCGTCCGCCGCGCGCTCCTCCTCATGGCGACCGTCATCTTCCACCGCCACCCCGCGGAGGCGTCCGTCGGCCGGCTCATGCAGTTCTTCCAGACGCCGAAGGCGGGCCCGTTCATCCCCGACGACGACGAGGTGGGCGGCATGCAGGGGCTCGTCGAGCCGTGGGCGCGCGCGATTCGCGCGCGCGGCGGCGAGATCGCGTGCGGCTGGAAGCCCGTCGAGATCGTCGTCGACGGCGGGCGCGTGCACGGCGCCGTCGCGGTCGACCGGACGAACCTCGTGCGCGAGGTGCGCGCGCCGGTCGTCGTCAGCACGTATCCCGTCTGGGAGCACTTCGACCTGATCGACGCGCGCGCCTTCCCACCCGCGTTCGTCGCCGCCGCCGAGGCGTTGCGCGCGCACCGCGCGGACCTGGTCGGCTGGCAGGCGGGCCTCGCGCGGCTCCCGACCGTCCGGGCGACGGGCGCGCCGGAGCATCACCCGGGATGGAACCGCCTCCTCCGCGGGCCCGAGCGCGAGTACCGTGGCGGGTGGCAGATCGGGTCGATGACGAGCCGGCGCGCCGCGCCGCCCGGAAAGCACGCGCTCGCGCTCGTGATCGCGCGCTGGTTCCGCGGCGGCTCGACGGCGGGCCAGCCGTGGACCGCGGCGCGCGCCGAGCTCGAGGAGGCGATCGCGTACCTCCACCGCTTCTACGCGGACCTGGACGACTGCATCGAGTGGTCGAGCTACCAGTACGTCGCGGCGCCGCAGTCGACGAGCTGGGCGTGGGCGCCGCTCCGCCGCCACGGGCTCGAGGTGGAGACGATCCGCGGCCTCCTCCTCGCCGGCTCGACCGTCGAGGCGCCGGCGGCCGTCGTCGACGTCGGCGCGTGGGCGGGGCTCCACGCGGCGCGCCGCGCGCTCGCGCTGCTCGCCGGTTGAGGGCTCGCGATCGCGCGCCGGAGGGCGCGTCCCCGCCGGGGCGCGTCCGCGCGCCCTCCGCGCCGTCGCCGCGCGGTCGCCGCGGCGGCGGCGCTCGGCGCGCGGCGCTCCC
Source organism: Binatia bacterium (assembly GCA_035650655.1). GTDB lineage: Bacteria > Desulfobacterota > Binatia > DP-6 > DP-6 > DASRHG01. The sequence continues at coordinate 5,748 of DASRHG010000027.1, forward strand.
GCGCTGCCGCGCCGACCATCCCGCCGCGGGCCGCGTCTCCGTACCCCCCGCGAGGCATTGCGAGCCGCCCGTCCGGGGCCGACCATCGGCCGGCATTCGATGGACGCCGCGGAACGCCCGACCGAGCGACCGCCCGCCGGCGCGCGGTGCCGGATGCGCGTCCGCATCGAAGGGACCGTGCAGGGCGTCGGCTTCCGCCCGCACGTGTACCGGCTCGCGCGGGCGCTCGGCCTCGCGGGGTGGGTGCGGAACGACCGCGGCGGCGTGCTCGCCGAGGTCGAGGGCAGCCCCGACGACGTCCGCCGCTTCGTCGCGCGCGTCGCGCGCGAGGCGCCGCCGCTCGCCGCCGTCGCGCGCGTCCGGACCCGCGCGGTCCTCCCCACCGGCGCGGCGACCTTCGCCGTCGTCGCGAGCGACGGCCGCGGCGTGCCGTCGACGCCCGTCGCCGCCGACACGGCGACGTGCGAGGACTGCCTGCGCGAGCTGTTCGATCCCGCGAATCGGCGCTTCCGCCATCCGTTCGTCAGCTGCACGAGCTGCGGCCCGCGCTTCACGATCGTGCGCGCGCTGCCCTGGGACCGCCCGCGCACGACGATGGCGCGCTTCGGGATGTGCGCCGCGTGCCGGGCCGAGTACGAGGACCCGGCGGACCGCCGCTTCCACGCCGAGCCGAACGCCTGTCCCGCCTGCGGCCCGACGGTCCGCCTGGCGGACGCCGCCGGCCGCCGCGTCGCCGCGCCCGACGCCGTGCGCGCGGCCGCCGCGGCGCTTCGCGCCGGCGCGATCGTCGCGGTGAAGGGCCTCGGCGGCTTCCACCTCGCGTGCCGGGCCGACGACGCGACCGTGGTCGCGCGGCTCCGCGAGCGCAAGCGCCGCGCGGAGAAGCCGTTCGCGGTCATGGTGCCCGACCTGGCCGCCGCGCGGCGGCTCGCCGTCCTCGACGAGCCCGCCGAGCGCCTGCTCGCGGGGCGCGTGCGGCCGATCGTCCTCGTGCCGCGCCGCGCCGACGCGCCCGTCGCCGCCGGCGTCGCACCGGGGAGCCCGGACCTGGGCCTCCTCCTCCCCTACTCGCCCCTCCACCATCTCCTCCTCGCGGACACCGGCGTGCCCCTCGTCATGACGAGCGGCAACGTGTCGGACGAGCCGATCGTCCATCGCGACGAGGAGGCCGCCCGGCGCCTCGGCCCGATCGCCGACCTCCTCCTCCTGCACGACCGCCCGATCGAGTCGCGCGCCGACGACTCCGTCGTCCGCGTCGTCGCCGCGGGGGCGCGGCCGCGGCCGGTGGTGCTCCGGCGCGCGCGCGGCCTCGCGCCGCGGCCGCTCCGCCTCCCCGTCGCCGCGCCCGTGCCGATCCTCGCCGTCGGCGGCGAGCTGAAGAGCACGTGCACGGTCGTCCGCGGACGGCATGCGTTCACGACGCCGCATCTCGGCGACCTCGGCGACGAGCGCGCCTACCGGGGCTTCGTCGAGGCGGCCGAGCGCCTCTGCCGGCTCCTCGACGTCACGCCCGCCGTCGTCGCGCACGACCTCCACCCCGGCTACCGCTCGACCGCGTGGGCCGCCGCGCTGCCGGGCGTCGAGCGGATCGCCGTGCAGCACCACCACGCCCACCTCGCGAGCTGCCTCGCCGACCGCGGGACCGACGCGCCCACGATCGGCGTCGCGTGGGACGGCACCGGGCTCGGGCCCGACGGCCGGGTGTGGGGCGGCGAGTTCCTGGTCGGCGACCTCCGCGACGTCGAGCGGGCGGCGCACCTCGAGGAGGTCCCGCTTCCGGGCGGCGACGCGGCGGTGCGCGAGCCCTGGCGCATGGCCGCGGCCTTCCTCGCCGCCGCGTACGGCGAGCGCGCGGAGCGGCTCGACCTGGCCCTCGTCCGGCGGCTCGACCGGCCGGCCTGGCGGCTCCTCGCGCGCGCCGCGGCCCGGGGTCTCAACGCGCCGCTCACCTCGAGCGCCGGCCGGCTCTTCGACGCGGTCGCGGCGCTCCTCGGCCTCGGCGACCGGGTGAGCTTCGAGGCGCAGGCGGCGATCGCGCTCGAGGCGCTCGCCGAGCCGGCCGCGGACCGCCTCTACGCCGTCCGCTCGGACGAGGGGATCGTCCGGACGACGGACGTGATCCGCGGCGTCGTCGACGACCTCCTCGCCGGCGCGCCCGCGCCGCGCATCGCGGCGCGCTTCCACGCGACGCTCGCCGACGTCGTCGGGGGCGTCTGTGCGGCGATCCGCGCGCGGACGGGCGTCGGGCGCGTCGCGCTCACCGGCGGCGTCTTCCAGAACGCGTGGCTCTGCGCCGCCGCCGCCCGCTCGCTCCGTGCCGGCGGCTTCCGCGTGCTCCTCCACCGCCGCGTGCCGGCGAACGACGGCGGGCTCGCCGTCGGCCAGGCGGCGGTCGCCGCGCGGCGCCTCGCCGAGGGGGCGAGCGTCTGATGTGCCTCGCCATCCCGGGGAGGGTCGTCGAGGTCTTCGACGATCGCGGGCTCCGCATGGGGCGCGCCGACTTCGGCGGCACGGTGCGGAAGATCTGCCTCGACCCGCTGCCGGAGGCCGGCCTCGGGGACTGGGTCCTCGTGCACGTCGGCTTCGCCCTCAGCCGCGTCGACCCCGAGGAGGCCGAGCGCACGTACCGCGCGCTCGAGGCGCTCGGGCAGCTCGGCGAGCTCGACGCGCCGGAGGTCCTGCCGTGAGGTACGTCGACGAGTACCGCGACGGCCGGGTCGCCGCGCGGATCCTGCGCGAGATCGCGCGCGCGACCACGCGCCCGTGGACGGTCATGGAGGTGTGCGGCGGCCAGACGCACTCGATCGTCCGCCACGGCCTCGACCGCCTGCTGCCGCGGGAGATCGAGCTGGTCCACGGGCCCGGCTGCCCCGTCTGCGTGACGCCGCTCGAGCAGATCGACAAGGCGCACCGGATCGCGCGCCGGCCGGGCCTCGTGTTCACCTCCTTCGGCGACATGCTCCGCGTCCCGGGCTCGGAGACGGACCTCTTCCGGCTCCGCTCGGAGGGCGCCGACGTCCGCATCGTCTACGCGCCCCTCGACGCCGTGCACCTCGCGCAGCGGCTCCCCGACCGCGAGGTCGTCTTCTTCGGCATCGGCTTCGAGACGACGGCGCCCGCGAACGCGCTCGCCGTCGCCCGCGCGGCGGCGCTCGGGCTCCCGAACTTCTCGATGCTCGTCTCGCAGGTGCTCGTCCCGCCCGTGCTCGTCTCGATCCTCCAGTCGCCCGGGAGCCGCGTGCGCGGCTTCCTCGGACCCGGGCACGTCTGCACCGTGATGGGGACGCGGGAGTACGAGCCCATCGCGCGGCACTACCGCGTGCCGATCGTCGTGACCGGCTTCGAGCCCGTCGACCTGCTGGAGGGCGTGCTGCGGACGGTCCGCATGCTCGAGGCGGGCGACGCGCGCGTCGACGTGCAGTACTCGCGCGTCGTCGGGCGCGACGGCAACGTCGCCGCGCAGCGGCTCATGTGGTCGGTGTTCGAGGTCTGCGACCGGAAGTGGCGCGGCGTCGGCACGATCCCGAAGTCCGGGCTCCGGCTCCGCGCCGAGCTCCGCGCCTTCGACGCCGAGCGCCGCTACGAGGTCGACGCGATGGAGACCCACGAGTCGGCCGCGTGCATCAGCGGGCAGATCCTGCGTGGGCTCAAGAAGCCCCCCGACTGCCCCGCGTTCGGCGGCGCGTGCACGCCGGAGCACCCGCTCGGGGCCACCATGGTGTCCGCCGAGGGCGCGTGCGCCGCGTACTGGGCCTACGGCCGCCGGCGCGCGGTGGAGGCGTCGTGACGGGCGCGGTGCTGCGCAAGGCGCGCGAGAGCGCCGCGGTGAAGGAGGAGTTCTTCGCGGCGGAGGCGCCGCGCGTGGCGGCCCTCGCCGAGCGGATGGCGGCGGCGTTCGGGGGCGGCGCGCGGCTCTGGGTCATGGGCAACGGCGGCAGCGCGACCGACGCGCAGCACGTCGCGGTCGAGTTCTTCCATCCGATCGTCGAGAAGCGCCGGCCGCTTCCCGCGGCGGCGCTCGTGAGCGACCCCGCGCTCCTCACCGCGATCGCGAACGACCGCGACTTCGCGAAGGTGTTCGCCGATCAGCTCGCCGTGCTCGCCCGGCCCGGCGACATGGCGCTCGCGATCAGCACGAGCGGGAAGTCGCCGAACCTCGTCCAGGCGCTCGAGGCGGCCCGGCGGCTCGAGCTCCTGACGATCGCGTTCACCGGGAAGGACGGCGGCCGCTTCCCCGCGCTCGCCGACCACTGCTTCGTCGTCCCGTCCTTCAGCATCCACCGCATCCAGGAGACGCACGTCGCGCTCTACCACATCCTCTGGGACTGCGTGCACGTCGCCCTCGGGGAGGACGATGTCCTCTGACGGCGCGGCCTTCTCGCTCGTCTGCCCGGCGCCGCTCGCGGCGTCGGACCGGATCCTCCTCGGCCACGGGAGCGGCGGGAAGATGACGGCCGACCTGGTCGCGCGCTGCTTCCTCCCCGCCTTCCGCAACCCCCACCTCGAGAAGCTCGACGACCAGGCGGTGCTCGCCGTCGACGGCGGGCGGCTCGCGTTCACGACCGACGCGTACGTCGTGACGCCGCTCTTCTTCGCCGGCGGCGACATCGGCACGCTCGCCGTGAACGGCACCGTGAACGACCTCGCGACCGCCGGCGCCCGCCCGCGCTGGGTGAGCGCGGCGTTCGTCCTCGAGGAGGGATTCCCGCTCGCGGACCTCGCGCGGATCGTCGCGTCGATGCGCCGCGCCGCCGACGCGGCCGGCGTCGCCGTCGTCACCGGCGACACGAAGGTCGTCGAGCGCGGGAAGGCCGACGGCTGCTTCATCACGACGACCGGCCTCGGCGTGGTCGCGCACGGACGGGAGATCTCCGCGGACCGCGCGCGGCCGGGCGACCGCGTCGTGCTCTCGGGGCCGATTGCCGAGCACGGCATGACGATCATGGCGGCGCGCGCGGAGCTCGAGCTCGAGACGGCGATCGCGAGCGACACGGCGCCGCTCCACGAGGTCGTCCTCGACCTCCTCGAGGCGGGGGTCGCGGTCCACTGTCTCCGCGACCCGACGCGCGGCGGCGTCGCGACGGCGCTCGTCGAGATCGCCCGCCGCTCGGGCGTCGGCATGGTGCTCGACGAGGGCGCCGTGCCCATCCGCGAGCCGGTGCGCGGCGTGTGCGAGCTGCTCGGCCTCGACCCCCTCTACGTCGCCAACGAGGGGAAGCTCCTCGCGATCGTCCCGGCGCACGACGCGGAGCGGACGGTCGCGCGCATGCGGCGGCACGCCGTCGCACGCGAAGCCTGCGTCGTGGGCGAGGTGGTCGACGATCCGGCGGCGCTCGTCGTCGTCCGCACGACGGTCGGCGGGCGGCGCATCGCGGACATGCTGCCCGGCGAGCAGCTCCCGAGGATCTGCTGATGCACGAGCTGGCGCTCGCGGAAGCCGTCCTGGACGTCGTGCTCGCGCACGCGGGCGGCCGCCGCGTCGCCCGCATCGAGCTGACGGTCGGCCGCCTGCGCCAGGTCGTCCCCGGGGCGCTCGCGTTCGCGGTCGAGCTCGCGGCGCGGGGGACGCCGGCCGAGGGGGCGGCGCTCGCGCTCACCGTCGCGCCGGCCGCCGGGCGGTGCGGCGAGTGCGGCGGCGAGACGGCGCTCGACCGCTTCCCCTTCGCGTGCGCCGCGTGCGGGAGCCTCGCCGTCGTGCCGACGGCCGGCGCGGAGCTCCGCATCGACGCGATCGAGGTGGACGACGACCCGCAGAGCAAGGAGGCGACCCCATGAACGACGGCGGCGCGAAGCCCGGCGTGGACGAGGTCCACGTGCTCTGGATCTCGGAGGGCATGAGCTGCGACGGCGACTCGGTCTCGGTCACCGCGGCGATGCAGCCGAGCATCGAGGAGGTGGTCCTCGGCCTCGTCCCCGGCCTGCCGAAGGTCCACCTCCACAACAAGGTGCTCGCCGTCGAGACCGGCGAGGACTTCGTCGCGCCGTTCCGCCGCGCGGCGCACGGCGACCTCGGCCCGTACGTCCTCGTGATCGAGGGGTCGATCCCGAACGAGAATATCAACGGCGAGGGCTACTGGACGTCGTTCGGGAACGACGAGCAGGGCCAGCCGATCCCGGTGAACCGGTGGATCGACCAGCTCGCGCCGCGCGCCTGGGCCGTCGTTGCGATCGGCACGTGCGCGACCTACGGCGGCATCCACGCCATGGCGGGGAACCCGACGGGCTGCATGGGGCTCGCCGACTACCTCGGCTGGGACTTCCGCTCCGCGGGCGGCATCCCGATCGTCAACGTGCCCGGCTGCCCCGTCCAGCCCGACAACTTCACCGAGACGCTCACCTGGCTCCTCCACCAGGCGGCGGGCCTCGCGCCGATGATCCCGCTCGACGAGCAGCTCCGGCCGACGTGGCTCTTCGGGAAGACCGTGCACGAGGGGTGCGACCGCGCCGGCTACTACGAGCAGGCCGACTTCGCGCGCGACTACAACTCGCCGAAGTGCCAGGTGCGGATCGGCTGCTGGGGCCCGGTCGTCAACTGCAACGTGACGAAGCGCGGCTGGATGGGCGGCATCGGCGGCTGCCCGAACGTCGGCGGCATCTGCATCGGCTGCACGATGCCCGGCTTCCCCGACAAGTTCATGCCGTTCATGGACGAGCCCCCGGGCGGCACGCTGTCCGTGGCGCTCGTCAGCATGTACGGCCCGCTCATCCGGACGCTGCGCGGGATCACGAACCGGACGGCGAACAAGGAGACGAAGTGGCGCCACAACCGGCCGGAGCTCACCTCCGGCTACGACCCGCGCTGGACCGCCCACTGAGGAGACGGACGATGGCGACGATCCACCCCGAGGGCCGCAACCTGGTCGAGATGCACTGGGATCCGATCACGCGCATCATCGGGAACCTCGGCATCTACACGAAGATCGACTTCGACAACCGCGAGGTCGTCGAGTGCAAGAGCACGTCGTCCCTGTTCCGCGGGTACAGCGTGTTCATGAAGGGGAAGGACCCCCGCGACGCGCACTTCATCACGTCGCGCATCTGCGGCATCTGCGGCGACAACCACGCGACGTGCTCCATCTACGCCCAGCAGATGGCGTACGGCGTCAAGCCGCCGCCGCTCGCCGACTGGATCATCACCCTCGGCGAGGCGGCCGAGTTCATGTTCGACCACACGATCTTCCAGGACAACCTCGTGTTCGTCGACTTCTGCGAGCAGATGGTGCGCGAGACGAACCCGGACCTCCTCCAGAAAGCCGAGCGGAAGGAGGCGCCGCACGCGAACGTCCACGGCTACCGGACGATCGCGGACATCATGCGGTCGTACAACCCGTTCACGGGCGCCACCTACAAGGAGGCGCTCCAGATGAGCCGCCTGACGCGCGAGATGTGCTGCCTCATGGAAGGCCGGCACGTCCACCCGTCGACCCTCTACCCGGGCGGCGTCGGCACGGTGGCGACGCCGCAGGTCTTCACCGACTACCTCGTGCGCCTCGTGCGCTTCCTCGACTTCGCGAAGCGCCTCGTGCCGATGAACGACGACGTCTTCGACTTCTTCTACGAGGCGCTGCCGGGCTACGAGCAGGTCGGCCGCCGCCGGACGCTCCTCGGGTGCTGGGGTGCCTTCCAGAACCCCGACGTCTGCGACTACGACTACCGGCGGATGGCCGAGTGGGGCCGCGCCGCCTTCGTCACGCCCGGCATCGTCATCGACGGCGAGCTCGTCACGACGAGCCTCGTCGACATCAACCTCGGCATCCGGATCCTCCTCGGCAGCTCCTACTACGACGACTGGGAGGGCGAAGAGACGTTCGTCCGCGAGGACCCGCTCGGGAACCCCATCGACCAACGCCATCCGTGGAACCAGACGACGCTCCCGAAGCCGCAGAAGCGCGATCTGAACGGCGGGCGCTACAGCTGGGTCATGAGCCCGCGCTGGTACGACAAGCGGACGGGAGAGCACCGGCCGCTCGACACCGGCGGCGGGCCGCTCGCGCGCCTGTGGGCGACGGCGCTCGCGAGACTCGTCGACACGCCGTACGTGAAGGCGACGGGCCGGAGCGTGCAGATCTCGCTCCCGAGGAGCGGCGCCTTCCCGGAGATGCAGTTCGAGTGGACGGTGCCGCAGTGGGCGAACACGATCGAGCGCGACCGGGCGCGCGCCTACTTCGTCGCCTACGCCGCCGGCATGGCGCTCTTCTTCGTCGAGAAGGCGCTCGGCCTCGTCCGCGAGGGACACACGAAGGTGTTCGAGGACTTCGACGTGCCGGACGACGCGATCGGCTGCGGCTTCCACGAGGCGGTGCGCGGCGTGCTCTCGCACCACGTCGTCATCCGCGACGGGAAGATCGCGAACTACCACCCGTACCCGCCGACGCCGTGGAACGCGAGCCCGCGCGACGTCCACGGGACGCCGGGGCCGTACGAGGACGCCGTCCAGGGCCTCCACATCTTCGAGGAGAACGGGCGCGAGAAGTTCAAGGGCATCGACATCATGCGGACGGTGCGGAGCTTCGACCCGTGCCTCCCGTGCGGCGTGCACATGTATCTCGGCAACGGCACGACGCTCCGCACGCTCCACTCGCCGATGCTCGGGACGGGCGGCTGAGCGTGCCGCGCGCGGACGGCGAGGTGCGCGCGGAGGTGGCGCGCGCGGAGGCGTTGCTCGAGCGCGTCGAGGCGCTCCCCGACGCGCGCGCGCGCGCGACCGCGGTCGACTGCGTGGAGGCGCTCGTGCGCCTCTACGGGGAGGCGCTCGCGCGCGTCATGCGCCACGCAGAGGGAACCCCGCTCGCCGGCGCGCTCGCGGACGACGAGCTCGTCTCGCACCTGCTCCTCGTCCACGGCGTCCATCCGGTCGATGTCGGCACGCGCGTCGCGCGGGCGCTCGCCGAGGTGCGGCCGTACCTCCGCTCGCACGGCGGGAACGTGGAGCTGGTGGAGATCCGCGACGGCGTGGCGCGCGTGCGGCTCGCCGGCAGCTGCCACGGCTGCCCGTCGTCGCGTGCGACGCTCCGGGCGGCGATCGAGGACGCCGTCCGGCGCGCGGCGCCCGACCTCGACGGCGTCGAGGCCGAGGGCGTGACGGACGCGCCCGCCGGCGCCGCCTCGGCGTGGGCGCCCGCCGGCACGCTCGCGGAGCTGCCGCTCGGCGCGCCGCACCTCCGGACGGTCGCCGGCCGGCGCCTCCTCTTCCTCCGCGTGCCCGAGGCCGCATACGCGTACGGGGACCGGTGTCCCGCGTGCGGCGCCGATCTCACGGCCGCGACGCTCGCCGACGGCGCGCTCGGCTGCCCCGCGTGCGGCCGGCACTACGACGTCCGCGGCGCCGGGCGCTGCCTGGACGCCCGGGGGCCGGGTCTCGAGCCCGTGCCCCTCCTCGTCGGCGCGGGCGGCGCCGTCCGCGTCGCGCTCCCGGCGGAGGGGGCCGCATGACGCCCGGACCCGACCGCCCGCTCTCGCGGCTCCGGCGCCTCGCGGCGCCGCGGCCGGTGCCGCGGCCCGCGCCGGGCGAGCGGTGCGACCTCTGCGCGGCGCCGATCCCGGACGTGCACCGGCATCTCGCGGACGTCCACCGGCGCGCGCTCGCGTGCGCCTGCGGGGCGTGCGCGATCCTCTTCGACGGGAGGACCGCGGGTCCGGCGCGCTACCGGCTCGTGCCCGAGCGGCGCCGGGAGCTCGTCGGCGTCGCCCTCGACGACGCGGCGTGGGACGCCCTCGGCGTCCCCGTCGCGACGGCGTTCTTCTTCCACGCGACGGCCGCGGACCGCGTGGTCGCGTGCTACCCGAGCCCGGGCGGCGCGATCGAGTCGCTCCCGCCGGGCGACGCCTGGTCCGCGGTCGTCGCGGCGAACCCGGTGCTCGCCGCGATGGCCCCCGACGTCGAGGCGTTTCTCGTCCACCGCGCGCGCGGCGCCCGCGAGCACTGGATCGTGCCGATCGACGCCTGCTACCGGCTCGTCGCCGTCGTGCGCGCGCACTGGAAGGGGTTCGGCGGCGGGAGCGCGGTGTGGGCCGAGATCGCCCGCTTCTTCGAGGGGCTCAGGCGGGGGGCCGAGCGCACCGGCCGGGACGGGCGCGCGCCGGCCGCCCCCAGGGAGGATGCATGGCAGCAGTGAAGGCGAATCTCGTCGTCGGCCGGCCCGCGGTGAGTCCGTCCTGGCCGGCGCACACGAAGGGCGTCCGCGAAGGCAACGCCCGCGGCGCCTACGGCTGGGAGAAGGGCCATCTGAAGGACGGCCGCTCGACGGCGCGCCGCTCGACGGGGATCAACTGGCGGCGACGCAACCCGATCGACCCGAAGATGCCGAACCTCTCGCCGCCGTGATGCCGGCGCTCTCCTTCGCCGTCGACCGCGCCGAGGCGGTGCGCTTCGCGGCGGCGCCGACGCTCGCCTTCACGCTCGGGATCGCGGCGACCGCGCCCGTGCGCTCGATCGCGCTCGACGCGCAGATCCGGATCGCCGTCGGGCGCCGGGCGTACGACCCGGCGACGCAGGCGCGTCTCGTCGACGTGTTCGGCGAGCCCGCGCGCTGGGCGACGACGCTCCACGACCTCTTCTGGGCGCGCGCGGCGGTCGTCGTCGGGGCGTTCGACGGGCGGACGGCGGTCGAGGTGCCCGTCCCGTGCACGTACGACTTCGACGTCGCGGCCGCGAAGTACCTCCACGCACTCGGCGACGGGGAGATCCCGCTGGCCCTCCTCTTCAGCGGCACGGTCTTCTACCTGGACGGCGAGGGCCGCCTGCGCGCCGAGCGCATCCCGTGGGACTGCGAGGCCGCGTTCCGGCTGCCGGTCCGGACGTGGAAGGCCGCCGTCGAGCAGCACTTCCCGCACAGCGCGTGGCTCCGGATCGACCGCGACGTCTTCGGCCGGCTCTCGGCGTACCGCGCGCGCCGCGCGCTCGCGACCTGGGACGACACGGTGGACGCGCTCCTCCGCCGCGCCGAGGGCGAGGCGGAGCCGTAGCATGGATCCGGTCCGGCAGGTCGCCGACGCCGTCCTGTACGAGGGATACCTCCTCTGGCCGTACCGGCGCTCGGCGCTGAAGAACCGACAGCGCTGGACGTTCGGCGGCGTCTACCCCGAGGCGCACGCGCGGGCGAGCGGCGGCCCCGACGCGTCGGTCATGCAGACGGAGTGCCTCCTCGAGGCGGACGCCGGCGCCCGCGTGGACGTGTGCGTGCGCTTCCTCCACGTGGTCGAGCGGCGCGTCGCGCGCGTCGCGGGAACGACGCTCGAGCCCGTCGACGAGCTGGCGGTCGGCGGCGAGCGGTACCTCGCCTGGGACGAGGCGACGGAGCGGGAGGTCGTCGTGCCGCCGTTCGATCCGACGGCGGCCCCGCCTCCCCGCGTCGCGATCGACGTTCCGGCCGGCGAGGCGGTCGAGCGGCTCCGCGCGGCCGACGGGCCCGGGGGCGCGCTCGTCCGGCGCTGGGAGGCGCTCCGCGGCGCGGTCGAGGTCGCGAGCGCGCCGCGCGGCGGGCGCCTCCGCCGGCTCGGGGTGCGGATCGCGAACGCGACGCCGTGGACCGGCGGTCCCCGCGACGCGCTCATCCGGCGCACGCTCGTCGCGGCGCACACGATCCTCCGGGTCGCGGGCGGCCGCTTCGTCTCCCTCATGGACCCGCCGCCCGCGCTCCGCGAGGAGGCGGCGGCGTGCCGAAACGTCGGCACGTGGCCCGTGCTCGCGGGCGCGGAGGGGGACCGGCACGCGATGCTCTCCTCGCCGATCATCCTCTACGACTGGCCGCGCGTCGCGCCCGAGAGCCCCGGCGACCTCTTCGACGCGACCGAGATCGACCAGCTCCTCGTGCTCAACGTGCTCGCGCTCACGGAGGAGGAGCAGGCGGAGATGCGCGCCTCGGACCCGCGGGCGCGCGCGATCCTCGAGCGCTGCGCCGGGCTCACCGAGGACGATCGCATGCGGCTCCACGGGGCGATCCGCGCCCTCCGGCCGCTCCGCGACGGCGGATGGACTTCTGGACGGACATGAGCCGGGCCGCGCCGGCGCGCGTGGTCGTCGACGGCGTCGAGATCGGGCGGGGGAGCCGCGTGCGGCTGCGTCCGGGCCCGCACGCCGACGCGATGGACGCCCTCCTCGCCGGACGGGCCGCCGTCGTCGAAGGCATCGACCAGGACGAGACCGACGCCGTCCGTCTCGCGGTCACGCTCGAGGACGACCCCGGACGGGACCTGGGCGACGCGCGCCTCCCCGGCCATCGCTTCTTCTTCGCGCCCGGCGAGGTGGAGCCCCTCCCGCGCGGCCGGCGCATCCTCGTCGCCGGGATCGGCAACGTCTTCCTCGGCGACGACGGCTTCGGCGTGGCGGTCGCGCACCGCCTCGCCGCGCGCCCGCTGCCGCCCGGCGTGGCCGTCGTCGACTTCGGGATCCGCGGGCTCGATCTCGCCTACGCCCTCCAGGACGACTGGGAGGCGGTCGTCCTCGTCGACGCCGCGCCCCGCGGCGGCGCGCCGGGGACGCTCCACGTGATCGACGGCGCACCGGACGCGGCCGCGGGCGCCGACCTCGCGACGCACGGGATGGATCCCGTGCGCGTGCTCGCGCTCGCACGGCGCCTGGGGCGCGTCCCCGCCCGCGTGCTCGTCGTCGGCTGCGAGCCGGGCGCCGCCGGCGAGACGGACGACGGCGTGGCGGCCGAGCCGAGCCCGCCCGTCCGCGCCGCAATCGAAGAGGCGGTACGGCTCGTCGAGGGCCTCGTCCACGAGATCTCGTCCACGGACGCGAGTCCGGGAAAGGTGGAGCTTCCATGACCTTCGGCCAGATCCTCCTGATCGGCGTCGCCGTCGGCGCGGCGCTCGTGCTCGCGCTCGAGCTTCCCGAGATGCGGCGCTACTACAAGATGGCGACGATGTGACGGAGAACGCGCATGCACCGGACGCGGATCCGCATCGTCGCGGACGCCCTCGACGCGAACGAGACCATCGCGCGCGCGAACCGCGCGGACTTCGACCGGGCGGGCGTCCGGGTCGTGAACCTGATGAGCGCGCCCGGCGCCGGGAAGACGACGCTCCTCGAGCGGACGCTCGCACGGCTCGGGCACGGGGACGGCGCGCCGCGGATCGGCGTGCTCGAGGGCGACGTGCAGGGGACGCTCGACGCCGACCGGCTCGCCTCGCTCCACGTGCCGGTCACCCAGATCGACACCGACCCCGGCTTCGGCGGCGAGTGTCACCTCGACGCGAACATGGTCCGCTCGGCACTCCCCGAGATCCCGCTCGACCGCATCGATCTCCTCGTGATCGAGAACGTCGGCAATCTCGTCTGTCCGGCGGAGTTCCGGGTCGGCGAGGACCACCGGGTCATGATCGCGTCGGTGACGGAGGGCGAGGACAAGCCGCTCAAGTACCCGCTCATGTTCCGCGCCTGCGAGCTCGTCGTCGTGAACAAGATCGACCTGCTCCCCCACCTCGACTTCGACCTCGACCGCTTCCTCGAGCGGCTCGACGCCGTGCACCCCGGCGTGCCGCACATGCTGCTCAGCGCGCGGACGGGCGAGGGCGTGGACGGATGGTGCGACTGGCTGCGCGCGGCCGCGCGCTGAGGGCTCAGCCGAAGAGCGAGAGCTGGCGGCGCGCGCCAGTGATCGCGTCGAAGTCCGCCGTGCCGAGGAAGCGCAGCACCGCGTCCGCGATCGGCTTCAGCTGGTGCGCGACGTAGTGGTCGTAGTCGGGCGGCGCGGTCGTCTCGCCGACCGCCTCCGGCCCGGCGCGCGTCACGACGTAGGTGACGATCCGGCCCGCGGCCGCCTGCTTCCGCGCCGCCTTCACGTGGGGCGGCGTCGTCTTCGTGTAGGCGTCGAGGGGCTTGCGGACCGCCTTCCGGTACGCGAGCTCGTCGTCGAAGCGCCCGGCGCGGAGCGCCGCGACGAAGTCGCGCACGAAGCCGTCGACGGGGCGGTCGTGGAAGACGAGGTCGAGGAGCTCCCGCTGGAAGCGGCGCGCGACGCCGCTCCAGTCGCGCCGCACCGCTTCGAGGCCGACGATCTCGACCGTGCCGTCGTCGAGGAGCCCCGCGTAGCGCTTCTTGCTCCCCGTCGCGCCGCGGCGGATCTCGGGCATGAAGAAGCGCGCGTAGACCTTCTCGAATTCCAGCTCGAGGTGGCTCTCGCAGCCGAAGTCGCGCGCGATCGCCGCGGCGACGGCGCCGGCGATCTCCGCGCGCAGCGCCTCCGCGCGCTCGGCGGCCCGCGCCGTGTCCGGCTCGGCGACGTCGACGAAGAGGGAGTCGGTGTCGCCGTAGATGACCCGGTGGCCGAGCGCCGCGACCGTGTCCGCCGCGAGGCGGATCACGTGCTGGCCCGCCGTCGTGATCGCGTTCGCGACCGCGGGCGAGAAGAGCCGCGAGGCCGGCGAACCGAGGACGCCGAAGAGCGAGTTCATGAGGATCTTGATCGCCTGCGCCTCGACCGCGTCGCCCTTCGCGCGCGCGCGCCCGCGGGCCTCCCAGAGCCGCGCGACGAGCGCCGGCAGAATGCCCGGCTCGTCCCGCCGGAAGCGGGCGCCGCCGGGCGTCGCGACGGCGTCGCCCGCCGCGCGCTCGGGCGGCACGAAGGTGAGCGGGTCGATGTTGAAGGTGCGGATGAGGCTCGGGTAGAGGCTCTTGAAGTCGAAGACGAGGATGTTGCGGTAGAGGCCGGGGCGCGACTCGAGCACGAGGCCGCCGACGATCGCGTCCGGGTCCGCGTCGTCGGCACCCGCGACCGAGGGCGCGACGCGCCCGCGCGCGCGGAGCGCGTTCAGGTAGAGCGAGTCGACGGCCGCGATCTGCGCGCTCACGCGGTCGCACTGCATGCCCGTCTGGAGGCTCCGCCGGACGGCCAGCTCGACGAGGCCCGTCCGCTCGAGGATGGCGAGCACGAGCCGCGCGTCCTCGAGGTTGTACGCGACGAGCGCCGCGGGGTCGTCGCGGTACGCCGCCTCGATCTCGGCGCCCCGGTGCTCGCCCGCGAAGAGCTTCCCGCGCCCGAGGATCGCCTGCGCCGCCGTCTCGAGCCGGTAGTCCTCGAGGCGGACGAACGAGGAGCGGAGGAGGGCCAGGCCGTCCAGCACGAGCCGGCCGCAGAGGATCGCGCGCGGCTCGCGCGTGAAGGTCTGGTCGCGCCGGATGTCCAGCTCGTCCTCGGTCCGCCCGAGGGCGCAGCGGAGCCCGTGGCGCCGGCAGAGCCGCAGCACGACGCCCAGGTCGAACTCGCAGACGTTCCAGCCCGTCAGCACGTCGGGGTCGACGGCGCGGACGTGGGCGAGGAAGCGCTCGACGCACGTCCGCTCGTCGCGCACGACCTCGGCGCCAGGGACGTCGCGCGGGTGGACGAGGAAGACGCGCTCCCCGCCCGCGCCGGCGCACGCGATCGAGTAGAGCCGGGCGCCGTCGAGGCTCGTCTCGACATCGAGGGAGAGCACGCGGAGCGTCGGCGCGAAGTCCGCGGGCGCGAGCGCCGGGTTGCGATAGACGCGGCCGACGCCGGGCCGGCGCTCCCACGGACCCTCGACCGTGAAGCCGCCCCGGATGCCCCGGTCGATGAGGTAGCGGTAGGCGAAGCGGAGGTCCGCCTCGAAGCAGGCGACGCCCGCCTCGCCGAGCCGCGTGCGGAGCGGCGGGACGTCCTGCGGCACGGCGACCTCGACGCGCACGACGGGCTCGCCGGCGAAGGTGCAGAGCCCGCTCGGCACGACGCGCGCCCCGGACGCCGCCGCTGCGACGGCGCCGGCGTCGGCGGCGCGGACGAAGAAGTACGGCGCCTGCCGGTCGTCGACGAGGAGCGCGGGCTCGCCGCGCTCGAGGACGGCGTGGAGGTGCACCTCGGGCCGGCCGCGCACGAGCCGGTAGGTCGGCGTCAGGATGAAGCCCCGCTCCACGGGAGCATATTGACGGCCGCCGCCGGGCCGCGCCAGGGGTGGCTCGGCCGCGCCCGCGCACCACATGGCGACGCCGCCGCTCTAGAAGGCCGACCCGAGATGGATCTCGAGTCGGGGCCGGAGGCGAGAGTGCGATGAGTGGTGGGAGAGCACGAAGATGGACGCTCGGGAGGATCCGGCCTCGCGCCCCGCCCGGAGACGAGAGACGCCACGGCGAGGAGGGCTTCCATCCAGGATCAGGGCTTCTCTGCGAGGAAGTCGATCTGACCGCTAACGACGAGCCGCTCGGCGTGCACCTCTGCCGGCGTCCTCGCCGCGAGCCACCGCCTGCCCTCAGCGAGGACGCGCGGGTGCAGGCGATATCGGCGCAGACGGCGTTCGAACGCACCGAGCCGCCGGAGGACCCAGCGCGTGGGCGC
Organism: Binatia bacterium; assembly: GCA_035650655.1. GTDB lineage: Bacteria > Desulfobacterota > Binatia > DP-6 > DP-6 > DASRHG01. The sequence goes on from DASRHG010000027.1 coordinate 22,043, forward strand.
CGAGACGGGGCCCGGCATCTCCGCCAGGCTGTCGAAGACGAGCCAGCCGTCCTCCGGCCAGATGCCGCGGACGACGAGCCCAGCCGTGCGGAGCACGTGGAGCAGCCCGTCGGGTGCGAGGTGGAAGAACGAGTGATGGTGGTAGGGCTCGAGGAAGGCCGCGCTCCCGGCGAAGACCCCGCCAGAGCGAAGCACGCGGCTCACCTCTGCGACGGCGAGGAAGGGATTCGCGACGTGCTCGAGCACCGCATTGGTCACGACGTGGTCGAAAGCAGCGGCACGAAACGGCAGCCGGTGTACGTCGGCGAGGACGTCGGCGTCTTGGCCCTCCGCGTCGACGCCGACGTAGCGGTGACCGAGGTCGGCGACCGGCCGGCGGTACTCCGCGCGGCCGCAGCCCCAGTCGAGGACATCGAGCCGGCGGCCGCGACTGGCCAGGATGGACAGCTGCCGCGGGCTCGTACGTGGGGGGGCGGGATCGTGCCAGGCGCCGTCGGGCGGCGGGCTCCAAGGCGGCCACTCGACCGGGCCCTGGGCGAGAGGGATATCGAGCGGGACACGAGCGGTCGCGGAGACGAAGCAGCGGAGCTGGCCGTCGCGCCATGGGTAGATACGGTTGCAACCCGGGCACACGAGGCCGCCGGCGCTGGACCCGGGCGGCAGCGCGTGGGCGCAGTCGGGACACTCGAGCCGATCGGCAAACCAGGGCGGGAGTGGAAGCGGCTTCTCGGTCGCTATGATGGGCCACGTAGCCTGCCGAGCGGCCCTCGACAAGCGCCAGCCCCAACCACGAGCGCCGATCCCTACTCGAAGAGCGCGAAGTTGAGCGCCTGGTCGAGGTCCGCCTCGAAGACGTCGAGCACGCGGTCGAGCGCGGCCGGCGAGAGGCGGAGCCGCGCCCAGGCCGCGGCGTCGATCGGCGGGACGAGCGGGTCCCCGCCGAACCCGTAGCCGAGGGCGCGAACGAGCGCGTCGGCGACGTGGACGATCGCGGTCTCGTTCGGGGCCGCCGCCGCGTGGGCGGGCGCGTGGTGGTGGTGGATCGGCTCCGCGAGGCAGGCGGGGAAGCCCCAATGCTCCACCAGCCAAAACGCGACGTCGGTGTGGTCGACCCCGAGCAGCTCGCGCTCGCAGCGGCGGAATGGCAGCCCCTCGGCGGCGGCGCGCGCGAGGAGGCGCTCGAAGACGTCGGGCAGCTCCTTCAGGAGGACCACCTTCCCGAGGTCGTGCAGGAGCCCCGCCGCCGTCGCCTCCTCGGGCTGCGCGAGGCCCGTCACCTTCGCGAGCGCGCCCGCGGCGACCGCGCACCCGAGCGAGTGCTCCCAAAAGCCGCGCAGCGAGACGTTCTCGACGTCGAAGACGGCGCTCGAGAGCACGAGGCTCCGCGTGACGATGGCGCCGAGCACGACGAGCGCCTGGCTCACGCGGCCGACCTTCCCCTGCGTGCCGTAGAAGGCCGAGTTCGCGAGGCGGAGCGTCTGCGACGTGAGCGCCTGATCCACCTCGATCAGCTCGGCGATGCTCTCGAAGTTCACGTCCGCGTCCTCGAGCGCGCGCGCGACCGCCTCGAGCTGCTTCGGCAGGGTCGGCACCGCCTTGAGACGGGCGAGGCGCCGGCGGAGCGCGTCGGCGCCCGCCGGCTCGACCCGCATCGGCCCCGCGTCGCTCATGGCTTCGCCGGAGCGGGCGCGACGCCGGGGTCGTCGGCGAGCCGCGCCGCCCGCTTCGCGAGGTGCCGGGCGATCGCGTCGCGCAGCTCGCGGAGCGCGGCGTTCCGGACGTCGGGGCCGAAGCGCTCGTCGAGCGCCGCCAGCTCCTCCTCGAGCGGCCGGATCGTCTCCCAGCTCTGGAGCGCCTCGCCGTCGGCGACGAGGACGCTCTGGACCGCCATGGTGCGGAGCACCCGGACCACCCGGCTTCCGAGCTGCGTCCCGGCGCCGGCGACCAGCTTGCCGTCGGGGTCGAAGATCGGGCTCGCGAGCCGCATCCCCGGCTTGACGAACTGCAGGTGCACGCGAACGGGCATGGCTCCCCTCCGGATCCGTATCTCGGCGGTCCGCGCGCCCCACTTGAGCGCGCGCCGGAACCAGCCGCTGTCGCCGCTGCGGCGCCGGCGCGGAATTCGACAATTTCTCGACGCTCCGTGCACGCGTGCGGCACGCCGCCACGGGACGTCGGGTGGCATGGCCGTTGCTGGTTTCGCGCGCATGGCTCCGAGCGCGGCAACGGCGCAGGTCCGCCACCGAGCGGCGTGGGATGCCCCGCCGCGCTCACCCGCGCAGGAGCGCTTCTTCCGCGAGCTCATGTCGACGCAGCAGCTGCCGTCGGCCCCCGAGATCGCGCAGCGGATGCTCGTCGCGGTGAACCGCGACGACTCGAGCGTCCAGGACCTCGCGAAGCTCATCGCGCGTGACCAGTCGCTCACGGCGCGCCTCCTCCGGCTCGCGAACTCGTCGTTCTTCGCGATTCGCGGCGGCGTCCGGAGCATCCCGCAGGCCGTGACGCTCCTCGGCTTCGCGCGCGTCCGCGACATCGTCCTCGGCCTCTCCGTCTGGAGCACGCTCAAGGGCAACGACGCGCGCGGCAAGCAGTACCGGCGCGCGATGTGGATCCACACGGCGACGGTCGCCGCCGCGGCGAAGATCCTCGCCGAGCGGACGGGCGGCGACGGCGCGACCGCGTTCGCGGCGGGCCTCATGCACGACGTCGGGAAGCTCGTGCTCGGAATGCGGCTCGGCAAGACGTACTGGGCGCTGCTCGACGAGGCGAAGGAGAAGGGCGAAGCGGCCGCGGCCGTCGAAGAGGAGGCGTTCGGCGTCCACCACGGGACGGTCGGCGGGTGGATGCTCCAGCTCTGGCAGCTCCCCGCTTCGCTCATCGATCCCGTCGCGCTCCACCACGACCCGCTCGAGCCGGAGTTCGGCATGGACCTCGTCGCCTCCGTCGCGGTCGCGAACCGGCTCGTCGAGGCGACCGACGCGGAGACCGGCACGGCGCGCGACGAGGTGCTCGAGGAGATCCGCGGCTTCGCACCCGGCCTCCTCGACGGCGACGCATGGCGCGAGATGTACGCGTCGCTCGCGCGCGAGCAGCAGGCCGTCGCGACGATCTTCGACGTTGCGTAGGCCGCGCTACGACGCCGGGAGCCCGCGGGCGACGAGCGCGCGGCTCCGAGCCCAGCGGTAGTCGGGTTTGCCGCTCGGGCTCCGCACCAGCTCGTCGACCATGACGGTCGTCTTCGGCAGCTTGTAGCGCGCGAGGTGCTCGCCCGCGAACGCGACCAGCTCCTCGGCCGTCGGGCGCGTGCCCGGGCGCGGCTGGACGACGGCGGTCACCTGCTCGCCGAAGCGCTCGTCCGGCGTGCCGACGACGACGGCGTCGTAGACCGCCGGGTGCCGGCGCAGCACCTGCTCCACCTCCTCGGGGTAGACCTTCTCGCCGCCCGTGTTGATGCAGACGGAGCCGCGGCCGAGCACGCTGATCGACCCGTCGGGGCGGTAGTGCGCGTGGTCGCCGGGGACGGCGTAGCGGGTGCCGCCGACGACGGGGAACGTCTTGGCGGTCTTCGCCGGGTCCTTGTAGTACCCGAGCGGGACGTGCCCCGACTTCGCGAGCCAGCCCGTCTCCGTGCTCCCGGGCGCGACGACGCGCGTCAGGTCCTCGCTCAGCACGTGGGTGTTCGCCATCGCGAAGCTGCCGGTCGTGACGCCCTCGCCCGCGCGGCTCGCGTGCGTGCCCTGCGCACCCGTCTCCGACGCGCCGAAGCCGTCGATCACGGTCACGTGCGGGAGGCGCTCGATGAGCGCGGCCTTGTGGTGCGCCGAGAGGAGCGCGCCGCCGGACGCGACGAAGAAGAGGCCCGAGAGGTCGTACGAACCGCGCTCGAGCTCGTCGAGCAGCGGCCGCGCGAACGCGTCGCCGACGATGACGAGGAGGATCACCTTCTCGCGCTCGACGGTGCGCCAGATGTCGGCGGGGTCGACGTGCTCGGGATGCGTCTGGAGCACGACCGTGCCGCCGGTGTGGAGGCAGCCGAAGGCGAGCCATTGCGCGGCGCCGTGCATGAGCGGCGGCGCCGGCATGAGGCGCATGAACGCACCCGCCTCCGCCTGCGCCACCAGGTCCGCCACCGTGTCCGGCGCGGGGCCGCCGGGCGGCCGCCCCGTCATCGCGCCGAAGTAGATGTCCTCCTGTCGCCAGAGCACGCCCTTCGGCGCGCCCGTCGTCCCGCCCGTGTAGAGCACGTAGAGGTCGTCCGGCGACGGCGCGACGTCCGGGCCGCGCGGGTCGGCCGCGGCGAGGGCGGCCTCGTAGTCGAGCGCGCCGGGGAGGAGCGGCTCGCCCGACCCGTCCGCGACCTGGAGCAGGAGCCGCAGGCGCGGGAGGCGCTCCCGGATGCGCGTGAGCGTCGGCGCGAAGCGCGCGTGGTAGACGAGCCCCACGGCGTCGGAGTCCTCGAGGAGGTAGAGCAGCTCCTCGTCGACGTAGCGGTAGTTCACGTTGAAGGGCGCGACGCGCGCGCGGAAGCAGCCGAGCATGCCCTCGATGTATTCGGGGGAGTTGAGCAGGTAGAGGCCCACGTGGTCCTGGCCCGACTCGTGGTTGCGGAGGGTCGCGCGCTCGCGATGGACGCCGTACCCGTGCGCCGCGAGCACGCTGGCCAGCCGGCGCGCGCGCTCGGCGACGACCCCGTAGCCGAGGCGCCGCGTGCCCTGCACGATCGCTTCGCGATCGGGATAGGCGGCGGCGAGTCCCTCGAAGGCAAGCGCCAGGTTCATGGGGCGAGACAACCAAGAAGCCGGGGAGAGTGCAACAGATGAACGGCCCCCGCGACCCCGGCATCGAGCTCTTCCGCGTGGCCGGCGTGCAGATCGCCATCGACTGGTCCTGGCTCGTGATCTTCCTCCTCGTCCTCTGGAGCCTCGCCGCCGGCTACTTCCCGCGCGCGTATCCCGGCTACGGCCGGCCGGCCTACCTCGGCATCGGCGCGGCCGCGACCTGCCTCTTCTTCGCCTCGGTCCTCCTGCACGAGCTGGCGCACGCGGTCGTCGGGAACCGTCTCGGCGAGCGCGTCCGGCGCATCACGCTCTTCGTCTTCGGCGGCATGGCGCACCTCTCCGGCGAGCCGGCGACCGCGCGTACGGAGCTCCGCATCGCGGCGGTCGGTCCGCTCACGAGCCTCGTTCTGGCCGGCGTGTTCTGGGGCGGGTCGCGCGCGGCCGCGGCGACGCAGACGACGCCGCTCGTCGTCGCGATGCTCGAGTACCTCGCCGCGATCAACCTGGCGCTCGCCCTCTTCAATCTCCTGCCCGGCTTCCCGCTCGACGGCGGCCGGATCCTCCGGAGCGTCCTCTGGATGCGCTCGAAGGACCTCCGCCAGGCGACGGCGCGCGCCGCGGACTGGGGCGTCGGCATCGCGTTCGGGCTCATCGGCCTCGGCGTGGTGAGCATCTTCGGCGGCAGCCTGGTCGGCGGCCTCTGGCTCGTCTTCATCGGCATGTTCCTCCGCGGCGCGGCGCGCACGAGCTACGAGAACGTCGTCGTGACGCGCGCGCTCGGCGGCGCGCGCGTCCGCGACGTGATGATCACCGATCCGGTCACCGTCCCCGCCGACGCGTCGGTCGAGGAGGCGGTCGAAAGCGGGTTCCTCCGGCACGGCTTCGGCGGCTTCCCGGTCTCGGAGGGCGGCCGGGTGGCGGGCCTCGTCTCGCTGCGCGACGTGCTTCACTGTCCCGCCGCCGACCGCCGGCGCCGCCGGGTCCGCGACGTGATGCAGCCCCTCGGCCCCGAGCTCGCGATCCCCGCGCGCGCGAGCGTCGGCGACGCGCTCCGGCGGATGACCGACGCCCAGGTCGGGCGGCTCCTCGTCACCGACGACGGCCACGTCGTCGGGCTCGTCACGCGGACGGGCATCGTCCGCTTCGTCCAGTTCCGCACCGAGCTCGAGCGGAGCTGAGTTGACACGGCCGTCGCGGCCGGGCTAGCGGCGCGGCCATGCGATCGGTCTGGATCACGCGCACCGGGCCGCCCGAGGCGCTCGAGGTCCGCGACGGGCCCGAGCCCGTGCCCGGCGCCGGCGAGGTCCTGATCCGCATCCACGCCTCGGGCGTGAACTTCGCGGACGTGATGGCGCGTCTCGGCCTCTATCCCGACGCGCCGCCTCGGCCCTGCGTCGTCGGCTACGAGGTGGCGGGCACGGTCGAGCGCACCGGCGCGGGCGTCGACGGCGCGCTCGCGCCAGGGCGCCGCGTCCTCGCGCTCACGCGCTTCGGCGGCTACGCCGAGGCGGTCGCCGTCCCGGCGGCGCAGGTGTTCCCGATCCCCGATCGCATGCGCTTCGAGGAGACCTCACCGCGGTCCTCATGCTCCGGCATTTCGCGAACCGCCTCGCGCTCCTCGCGGGCTGGGAGGCGGGCCGCATCCGGCCCGTCGTCGGAAGGACGTTCCCGCTCGCGGACGCCGCGGGCGCGCACCGCTTCATCCAGGAGCGGCGGAACGTCGGAAAGGTCGTGCTGACGTGCTGAAGCTCTACCTCCACCCGCTCTCCACCTTCGCCCGCCGCGTGCGGATCGCGTGCCTCGAGAAGGGCATCGCCGTCGAGGAGATCGAGCTCGACATGGCGGCCCGCGCGCACCGGGCGCCCGAGTACCTGAAGCTCAACCCCTACGGCCGCGTCCCGACGCTCGTCGACGGCGACTTCGTCCTCTACGAGTCGACGGCGATCCTGGGGTACCTCGAGGCGATCCATCCGAAGCCCCCGCTCGTACCCGCCGACCCGAAGGGGCGGGCGCTCGTCGACATGCACGTGAAGCTCTGCGACCTCCAGATGACGCGCCAGACCGGCACGATCATCTTCGCGAAGCGCTTCCTCCCGAAGGAGCGCTGGGACGAGGCGGCGATGGCGCAGGCGAAGAAGGAGATCGAGCGCCACCTGGCGATCGTCGAGACGCAGATCGCCGGGAAGCCGTTCATGGTCGGCGAGCGCTACTCGCTCGTCGAGGTCTGCTACACGCCGTTCGTCGAGTTCCTGCCGCTCATGGAGGTGACGCCCCCGCCGGCCGTCGCCCAGTGGGTCGGGCGGATGCTCGAGCGCCCGAGCGCGCAGGCGACGAGGCCCGCCGTCTGACGCCGCTCGTGGCGACCGTGGTGCAGGACGGGCAGCTCCGCTGCGTCGTCTCCGCCGCCGCGCACGCGCCCGTCGACGTGCCAACCTCGGCGTCGACGCCGAGGGCCCCGGCGCCGACGTCCTCGTCGACGTGCACCGGCTCCCGTTCCGCGCGGCGGCCTTCGATCACGTCGTCACCAACGCGGTGCTCGAGCACGTCGCGAATCCGTTCCGGGCCGTCGCCGAGGTGAGCCGCGTGCTGCGCCCGGGCGGCGTCTTCGCCGGGAGCGCGGCCTTCCTCGAGCCCTATCACGACCGCTCGCGGTTCCACTTGGCGCCCGACGGGCTCCTGCACGTGCTGCGCTCGGCGGGGCTCGCCGTCCGCGGCATCTGGCCGCAGGAGGGCTGGCTCGTCTTCGACAGCCTGGCGGAGATGCCCGGCCCCGTTTCGGCACCGACGCGCTGGGTCCTCCGCCGGCTCGCGGCCTTCGAGCGCCGCCTCCGGCGCCGGCGCCTCCATCCGCGCGCGACGGCCGAGGGCCGGCGCTGGCTCGCTGCGCGGACGCCGGCCGAGCTCGACGCCGAGCGGCTCCACGTCGCGGGCCAGATCGACTTCGTCGCCGAGAAGCCCTGATCCCGACCCACCCGCGCCGGACGGGGCCGTCAGAGCGCGAGGCCGACGAGCGCACCCGACACGACGAGCCAGGCGGAGCCGACGCGCGTCGCCACTAGGAGGACGGCGCTCGCGAGCGCGAGCGCCGCGGTCGGGAGGTCGACGATCGCCGCGCGTCCGAGCTGCCAGGCGACGACCGCCATGAGGGCGAGCGCCGCGGCGTTGACGCCGTCGAGGAAGCCGGCGGAGGCGGGCGCGCGGCGGAGCCGCGGCAGGAGCGGCCCGCTCGCGGCGACGAAGACGAAGGCGGGGAGGAAGATGCCCGCCGTCGCGACCGCCGCGCCCGGCGCGCCGGCGAGGAGGTAGCCCACGAAGGTCGCCGCCGTCGACACCGGCCCGGGCGTCGCCTGGCCGATCGCGACCGCGTCGAGGAGCTCGGTCTCGGTGAGCCAGTGGAGCCGCTCGACGAGGTCGGCCCGGAGGAAGGCGAGCAGCACGTAGCCGCTCCCGAACAGGACCGAGCCGATCTTCGCGAAGACGAGGAAGAGCGGCACGAGCCCGACGGCCGGCGCCGCCGCGGCGGCCGGGGCGCTGCCGGCGGCGGCGAGGCCGGCCGCGAGCCCGGGCCGTCCGATCCGGGCGAGCGCCCCGGCGCCTCCGGCCGTGAGCAGCAGCACGATCGGGCTCGCGCCTGCGACGTCGAGCGCCGCGACGACGAGTGCGACCAGCACGAGCGCGGGCGTGGCGAGCGCCGTCCGGCCGAGCCGCCAGAGCGCCTGGACGACGACGGCGATCACGACCGGCCGGACACCGCGCAGCACGCTCGCCGTCGCCGGCAGGCGGCCGAACCGCACGTACGCCGCCGCGCACCCGGCCACCAGGAGCGTCGCGGGCACGATGAAGCACACGCCCGCCACCACGAGCCCGGCCGCCCCCGCCCGCCGCCGGCCGGCGTGCATCGCCACCTCGGTCGAGTTCGGGCCGGGGATCAGATTCGCCGCGCCGATCAGGTCGAGGAACTCGCCGCGCGCGAGCCAGCCCCGGCGCTCGACCAGCTCGTGCTCCATGAGCGCGACGTGCGCCGCCGGTCCGCCGAACGCTGTCGCCCCGAGGCGCGCGAAGACCAGCGCGAGCTCGACGAGGCGCTCGCGCGCCCCGCTCGCCGGGCCCATCATCGGGTAGAGGTGCGCCAAACGCGGGCCGACGTCAACGGCGGCGGTTCCCCGGGGATGGCCGCCTTGCCCCGCCGGTCGCACCTGTCCTAGCAGGGCGCCCATGCCCGACGCCGCCGCCACGACGGGAGCGCCGCCCCGGGCCACCGGCGCGCGGGCGCGGCTCGTCCTCGCCCTCGCCGCCGTCGCGGCCGCGCTCGCCGCGGCACGCCTGCTCCCCGTCGACCGCTGGCTTCTCGACTTCGTCGCGTGGGTCCGGAGCGCCGGGATGGTGGGCGTCGTCGTCTTCGTCGCGGCCTACGTGCTCGCGTGCGTCTGCTTCCTCCCCGGCTCGGTGCTGACGCTCGGGGCGGGCTTCGCGTACGGCGTCGCCGCCGGCACGCCGATCGTCTGGGTCGCGGCGAACCTCGGCGCGACGCTCGCCTTCCTCCTCGGCCGCACGGTCGCGCGCGAGTGGGTCGCACGGCGCGTCGCCGCCCACCCCCGCTTCGCCGCCGTCGACCGTGCCGTCGGGCGCCAGGGATTCCGCATCGTGCTCCTCACCCGGCTCTCCCCCGTCTTCCCGTTCAACCTCCTCAACTACGCCTACGGCGTGACCGGCGTCGCGCTCCGCGACTACGTCCTCGGCTCGCTCCTCGGGATGATCCCGGGGACCGTCCTGTACGTCTACCTCGGCTCGCTCGTGACGAGCGTCACCGAGCTCGCGAGCGGGCGGCGGCCGGGCGGCGCCGCGCGCGAGGTCTTCTACGTCCTCGGGTTCGCGGCGACGGTCGCCGCGACCGTCGTCGCGACGCGGATCGCGCGCCGCGCGCTCGCCGAGACGACCGCGGAGCCCGCGCCGTCCGGCGAGGCGCCGGGCGACGCGCCGCTCGTCCTGCCGGACGACGAGCCGAACCGGGCGCTCGTCGCCGCCGTGCACCCGCCCGGATGGCGGAACCCGGCGCCCGCGGGACGCTACAACCTGGTCGTCCTGGGCGCGGGGACCGCGGGCCTCGTCTCGGCGGCCGGCGCGGCGGGCCTCGGCGCCCGCGTCGCGCTCGTCGAGCGCGGCCTCATGGGCGGCGACTGCCTGAACGTCGGCTGCGTCCCGTCCAAGGCGCTCGTCGCCGCGGCGCGGGTCGCCGCGACGGCGCGGCGCGCCGGCGAGTACGGCGTCCGCACCGGGCGCGTCGACGTCGATTTCCCCGCGGTCATGGCACGCATGCGGCGGCTCCGCGCGCGCCTCGCGCCGAACGACGGCGCCGCCCGCTTCACCGCGCTCGGCGTCGACGTCTTCCTCGGCGCGGGCCGGTTCACGGGGCCGACGACGGTGGAGGTCGGCGGGGCGACCCTCGCGTTCGCGCGCGCCGTCGTCGCCACGGGCGCGCGCCCGGCGACGCCCCCGATCCCCGGCCTCGCGGCGGTCGGGCACCTGACCAACGAGAGCCTCTTCTGGCTGACCGAGCTGCCGCGCCGGCTGGCCGTCGTCGGCGGCGGGCCGATCGGCTGCGAGATGGCGCAGGCGTTCGCGCGCTTCGGGAGCGAGGTCGTGCTCTTCGAGACGGGCCCGCGCGTGCTCCCGCGCGACGACGCCGACGCCGCGGCGATCGTCGCGCGGCGGCTCGCGGCGGACGGCGTGCGCCTCCTCCTCGGCGCCCGCGTCGTGCGCGTCGCGCGCGACGGCGGCGAGACCGCCGTCCACTTCGAGCACGGCGGACGCCCGGACCGGATCGCGTGCGACCGGATCCTCGTCGCGGTGGGGCGCGCGCCGAACCTCGACGGTCTCGGCCTCGACGCGGCCGGCGTCGCGGCGACCCGCGAGGGCGTCACGGTGAACGACTTCCTCCAGACGACGAACCCGCGCGTGTACGCCGCGGGCGACGTGGCGTCGCGCTTCCAGTTCACGCACACCGCCGACGCCCTCGCGCGGATCGTGCTCGCGAACGCGCTCTTCCTCGGACGGCGGCGGGCGAGCGCCCTCGCCGTGCCGTGGTGCACGTACACCTCGCCGGAGGTGGCGCACGTCGGCCTCTCGGCGGACGAGGCCCGCGCGCGCGGATGGGACGTCCGGACGATCACCGTCCCGCTCGCGGACGTCGACCGCGCCGTCCTCGACGGCGAGGACGACGGCTTCCTCCGGGTCCACCACGCGAAGGGCCGGCTCCTCGGCGCGACGCTCGTCGCCGAGCACGCGGGCGACACCATCTCCGAGCTGACGCTCGCGATGGCGGGCCGGCTCGGCCTCGGGACCCTCGCCGCGACCATCCACCCCTACCCGACGCAGGCGGAGGCGCTCCGGAAGGCGGGCGACGCGTACAACCGGGCGCGGCTCGGGCCGCGCGGCGCGCGGCTCCTCGCGCGCTGGCTCGCGTTCCGGCGCTGAGCCGCGTGCGAGCCGCTTCACCCCATCACGTGACTTGCGGAGCGGCGGCGCCGGCGGGCCTAATCCGCGCCCGAGGAGGAGCCATCGGATGACGCATCTCGTGAGGACCGCCACGCTCGCGGCGCTGGCCGCGCTCGCCGTCACCGTGCCGTCGGTCGCGGCCTTCGCCGCGGACGACGCGGGCCAGATCGTCACGCCGCAGCGGATGGAGGACGTCGCCGCCGTCCGCGACGTGAGCGTCGCGGACGGGCAGGTCTCGGGCATGGTCGAGAACCGCACGCCCGACACCCTGCGAGACGTCCGGCTCCGGATCCACTCGCTCTGGCTCTGGAAGCGGGAGTTCCGGCCGGGCGAGGACGACAGGTCGCGGGTCGACTACTACGTCCTCCCGCAGGAGATCCCGCCGCACGGCACCGCGCGCTTCACGGCGCCCGCGGCCGTCACGTCGCACGCCGACGGCCGCTACGAGACGCACGTCACGGTCGCGGACGTGACGGTGGTCGCAACCCCGGGCGGCGCGCCCGGCGCCGGCACCTCGGGCGGCGCGGGCGGACCCGCCGCGTCCCCGTCGGCGCCGTGACGCCGCCGGGGTCGGCAGCCGCCGCGCGGCCTGGCATGATGCCGCCCGTGTCGGCCGCGGACGTCGTCTGGGACCTCTCGCCGCTCTACGCGGGCCCCGATGATCCGCGCCTGGAGGCGGACATGGCCGAAGCCGCACGCGCGGCCGCGGCGTTCGCCGCCCGGCATCGCGGCCGGCTCGCGACCATCGCGGCCGGCGAGCTGGCGCGCGCGCTCGTCGAGTACGAGACGATCGAGGAGCTCGGCCGCCGGCCGAGCTTCTACGCGTCGCTCCTCTTCGCCGCGGACACGGCGAGCGAGGCGGCGCGCCGGCTCGTCGAGCGGACGCGGGAGGCGTGGATCGACGTCGTCAACGAGCTGACGGCGTTCGAGATCGAGATCAAGGAGCTGTCCGACGAGCGCTACGCCGCGCTCGTCGCGGACCCCGCGCTCGCGAGCGCCCGCCACTGGATGGACGACCTCCGCCGGCTTCGCCCGCACACGCTCTCGGAGGCGGAGGAGCGGCTCATCAACGAGAAGAACCTCGCCGGGCGGGACGCCTTCGTGCGGCTCTTCGACGAGCTCACGTCCTCGCTCCGCTTCCGCGTCGAGGTCGACGGCGCGGTGCGCACCCTCACCGGCGAGGAGACGCTCGCCCTCCTCCACCAGCCCGACGCGCAGCTCCGGGAGCGCGCCCACACCGCGTTCCTCGAGACGCACGCCGAGCACGGGCTCGTCCTCGCGAGCATCTTCAACGCGATCCTCTACGACCATCGCCTCGAGTGCGAGCTCCGCCGCTACGCCGACCCCGCCACGCCGACGCACCTCGAGAACGAGGTGCGCCCCGCGACCGTCGAGGCGATGATGGCGGCGACCGAGGGGCACTACCCGCTCGCGCAGCGCTACTTCCGGCTGAAAGCGGGGCTCCTCGGCGTCCCGCGGCTCAAGACGTCCGACGTTTACGCGCCGCTCGCGACGACGAGCGCCGCCGTGTCGTTCGAGGAGGCGCGCCGGCTCGTCCTCGACGCGTTCGCCGGCTTCTCGCCGCGGGTCGCCGCGCTCGCCGAGGAGTTCTTCGCGCGGCGCTGGATCGACGCCGCCGTCCGTCCGGGCAAGCGGCTCGGCGCCTTCTGCGCCTCGCTCGGTCCGCGCACGAACCCGTGGGTGCTGCTCTCCTTCACCGACACGCCGCGCGACGTCTCGACGCTCGCGCACGAGCTCGGCCACGGGATCCACGATCGCCTCGCCGGACGGCAGCGCGCGCTCGACTTCCAGCCGCCGCTCGTGCTGGCCGAGACGGCGTCGACGTTCGCGGAGATGCTCGTCATGCGCCGGCTGCTCGCCGCCGAGACGCGCCCGGAGGTCCGCCGCGCGATCATCGCCGCGAAGATCGACGACACGGTGGGCACCGTCTTCCGGCAGAACGTCCTCACCCGCTTCGAGATGGCGGCGCACGCGCGCCGGCGCGACGGCGTCCTCGAACGCGACGCGATCGGCGACCTCTGGTGGACGGAGAACGCGCGGCTCTACGGCGACGCCGTCGAGATGCCGGCGGCGTACCGCTGGGGGTGGAGCTACATCCCCCACTTCATCCACAGCCGGTTCTACTGCTACGCGTACGTGTTCGGCGAGCTGCTCGTGCTCTCGCTCTACCGTCGCTACCTCGAGGAGGGCGAGCGCTTCGTCCCGCGCTACCTCGACCTGCTCGGCGCCGGCGGCTCCGAGGCGCCCGACGTCCTCCTCCGGCGGCTCGACGTCGACGTCGACGACCCCGCCTTCTGGGACGGCGGCTTCGCCGTCGTCGCGTCGCTCGTCGACGAGCTGGCGGCGGCGTGACGGGCGCGCCGCGGACCCGTGCAGCCGGCGGTCAGGTTGTCCGACGTACAGCCGTGGTAGGCGTCGATCGCGGACCGGATCTGGAGGTAGCCGGGCCAGCCGTAGATGGGGATGAGCCCGAGCCAGAACTTCTTCTGCGGGCAGCGCTCGAAGAAGTCGCCCCAGCCGGCGTTGTAGTACTCGCCGAGCCCCGGATGCGCGACCGAGAGCCACGCCGCCTTCCGCGCCTCGCCCGCCGTCCGCGCGGCGCTCGTCCCCGCGAGCGCCGCCACGATCACGATCGCCGTCGCCACCATCCGCATGGACCACCTCCTCATCCTCACCTCCCGCTTCTAGCACCCCTCGCGCCGCCGGGCGACGGTCGTTAAAAGGGGCGCCGCCATGCTTCGCGAGCCCCGACGCTTCCGACACGGCGCGCTCACCGTGCTCCACGACCCGATGCCCGGGCCGCTCACCGGCATCGCGCTCGTCGTCCGCGCCGGGTCGCGCTTCGACGGCGCGCACCCCGGCATCGCGCACATGACCGAGCACATGCTCTTCCAGGGGACGCGGCGCTTCGATCAGGCGACGCTCAATCGGCGGGCGGGCGAGCTCGGCGGCGAGCACGACGCGGACACCGGCTACGAGGACGTGACGCTCCACTTCGAGGTGTTCAACCAGGACGTCGAGGAGGCCCTCACGCTCCTCGCCGAGCAGTGCTTCCGGAGCACCGTGCCGGCCGACCGCTTCAAGAAGGAGCAGCGGGTCGTCATCGACGAGATCCGCGGCCGCCAGGAGGACCCCGCGAACTACCTGCACGAGCGGGCGTGGGCCCGCTTCTTCGGCGACGCGCTCGGGCATCCGGTCTGCGGCACGATCGCGAGCGTGCAGCGCATGACGCGCGACGCGATCCGCCGCTTCATCGCGCGCTACTTCGTCCCGGGGAACATGGTGCTCTCCCTCGTCGGCGGCGTGTCGCGCCGAACCGTCGCGCGGGCACTCGCGCGCGCGTTCCCGACCGACGGCCCGCGCGCCCGCGCGACGCCGCCCCCGCCGCGGGGCGGCGGCAGCGGCGTGCTCCGCGTGCGCCGCCGCGACTTCCCGCAGTCCTACGTCGTCCGCATGACGAGCGCCCCGCCGCGGCCGCGCGAGGTGCTCGCGCTCTCGACGGCCCTCGAGATCATGGGGGCCGACCCGGACGCCCGCCTCTTCCAGGAGATCCGCGAGCGCCTCGGGCTCGGCTACGACCTCTCCGCGAGCGTCGAGCACGGCCTCGACTGGGCCGTCGCCGTCATCTCGGCGAGCGCCGCGCGCGACGACGAGCGGCGGCTCCGCGAGACGATCGACCGGACGTGCCGGGAGGCGGCCAAGGGCTTCGCGGCGGACGAGCTCGAGCGGGCGCGGAAGAAGATCCGCTACCGCTTCGCCCGGCTCGCCGACACGCGCCTCGACCGCGCGCTCGCTCACGCCAGCCGGGAGGCGTGCGGGCAGCCGTCCCTCGCCGCGACCGAGCGGATGATCGAGTCGCTGCGGCCGTCGGAGGTCGAGCGCGCATGGCGCCGCGCGCTCGAGGCCCCGACGCTCACCGCGATCCTGCGCGGGTGAGCGGTCGCGCGCGCAGGATGGTCGCGCCGGCGCGCCCGGGATAGGCGTCCAGGCATGCGGGGCCGCCTCCTCCTCGTCGCGCTCGTGCTCGCCTCCGCGCGGCTCGTACGCGCCACCGCCCCCGTCCCGCTCGGTCCGTGCGGCCCGATCCCCCGCCGCTTCGACCCGATCGAGCTGGAGATCGGGCGGCTCCGGCGCCTCGGCGGCACGCCGATCGCGCACTTGGGCGTCATCGCCTTCCGCGGCGGCCGGCCCGCGCCGATCCCGTTCCAGGTGGACGAGCGCGAAGGGCGGAAGCTCGTCCTTCCCGACGGCCCCGAGGCGAACGCCGACAAGCGTCCGGGCGTGCTCGACGCCGACGACGTCCTCGTCTTCCTGGCCTGCGACGCCGGCGAGCATGCCGGCGCCGACGCCGTCGCGGCGGCGCTCGCGGACGCCGGCACCGTGCACGGGTGGCGCGAGCTCTCGATCGCCGACCCGCTCCGCGAGAGGACCGGCTTCGTGTACGTCGTCTCGGCCGACCGGCCGCCCGCGACGGCGCGGCGATACGTCGCCTACGACCCCGCCGTCGACCTCGTCTCCGCCGCGCGCTTCCGCATCGGGATGGTGGACGCGCTGCCGTCGTACCTCGCGCTCGCGTTCGCGGGGCCGTTCGGGCCGAACCTGCTCGACGGCGCCCGACTGCGCGCCGAGGCGACGCTCAAGGCGAACCTCGCCCACTGGACGCTCGACGAGTCGCAGGGACGGAACAAGCTGATCGCCTGGAAGGCCGGGGCGGTGCGCGTCGTCCGCCGCTCGCGGCACGAGGTGTCGATCGGCCTCGGCATCCACCTGACGGCCGGCATCGCGCACACCTACTTCTACGGCGAGCACGTCCTCTGTCCGGGCTCGATGCGGCTCCCCATCGCCCCCGCGATCTTCTTCCGCGCGATCCGGGCGTTCGGGGGCGCGGACGGACGGAACCTGATCGGCTGGCGCTATCACGCGGACGGCGTCCCGCCCGCGGGCTTCCTCGTCGACGGCACGATGGACGATGCCGAGCGCGCCTTCGACGGACGCGGCGACTGGTTCGCGCTCGCGCACGAGCACGAGGCGCTCCTCTTCGTGACGCGCATGAGCGAGGAGCTGGCGCGCGCCGTCGACATCCACCTCGTCTACCGCGACGACGCCTCGAACGCGCGGCCGCCCGAGAAGGTGCCGGGTCAGGTCCCGCTCGTCGGCTACGAGGGCCGACACGTCGAGGACCTTCCGACGGGCCGCTACCGCTTCCAGCTCTCGATCTTCGGGCTGTCCGGCTATCGGCGCGGCGACGAGCGGCCGATCCTCGAGAACGTCGACCACCCGCTCACGGCGGACGTCACGGCCGAGTTCCCGCCCCCGCCCGCCTCAGCCGCGCGGCCGGCCTCGTGAGCGGCGTGCGGACGGGGTCGCGTCCGGCGGGAGCGGCCGGTCGCGGCGCGGCGACGGCTTCCCGCCGGCCATCTTCTTCTCGTCGAGCACGGCGTGGCGTCCGCCGCCGCTCTTGCGGCCGCCGCCTCCGCCGACCACGTGCCAGCCGTCCGGGCGCTTGCGGTTGTCGGTGCGCGCGGTGACGCCGCGCTTGCGCGGCTGGCCCGCCACCGCTTCGGTGTGCCGCTGCTCGGTCCGGAGGTCGCGGTCGTGGACGAGGCGGAGCCCGAGCGCCGTCGCGCGCGCCGCCGCGTCGCCGACCGGCACGCCGGGTTGGAGCCACACGAGGCGGGCACGCTTGGCCGCCGCCGTCTCGAGCGTTCCCGGGGGCACGGCGCCGGCGACGACGAGGACGACGTCGAGCGAGCCCGGCACGTCGGCGAGGCTCGGCCACGACTTGAGCCCGGCGACGTCCGCGCCGTCCTGGCGCACCGGGAAGACGTCGAAGCCCTCCACGCGGAGGTAGGGGACGACCGCGCTCGCGGGCGCGCCGCGCCGGGCGCTCGCGCCGACGACCGCGATCGTGCGCGCCGCGCGCAGCAGCCGCTCGACCTGCGCCTCGTCCCGCGTGAGCCGTCCCATCGCTAGAAGCGCGCGAGGCCGCCGATTCCGCCCGCGTCGAGGAGACGGACGGCCGCCTCCCCGGAGACCTTCTCGACCGTGGCGCCCGCCTCGCCGGCGCGCGTCGCGACGCGCGCGACGAGGTCGTCGAGCGGCAGCACCGGCCCGCCGCAGTAATCGCACGCCGCGCGCTGCGCCCCGCCGAGCAGCGCGCCGCACCGGCGGCATTCGGCGCCGCGCGACTCGAAGCCGGCCGCGTAGACGAGCGTCTGGAGGCGTCCCGCCTGAAGCGCGGCGAGCGTCGCGTCGAGCCCGAGGACGCCCGCGTCGAGGACGCGTCCCACGATCGTCGACTCCCCGGCCCGCTCCGCCCGGGCCGCGGCCTCGCGCGTCTCGCGCCGGATCCGGTCGAGCGGCGCGTCCCCGGGAAGCCGGAGCGTCGCCACGACCCGGGCGGCGAGCGCGCGGGGCAGGAGGCGGCCGAGCGCCGTCGTCGCCTCGACGGGACCGGCGAGGACCAGCCGGTCGAAGGGCCGCGTGGCGGCCACCTCCTCGAGGAGCGCGATAACCTGCTTGAGATGCGCCTGCACGTGGCCTTCGTCCTGGCGCTGGAAGCGCATCTGCGAGCGCCAGTGGTCGGTGCCGCTCGCCTTCTTGTGCCGGACTTCGTCGGCCGCGAGCGCCTCCCGCACGTCCTCGATCTCACCGAGCCGGATCGTGACGACCCGCGCGCGCTCCTTGTCGACCAGGACCACGACGTACCGCTCGTGCTCGTCGAGCGCCTCGAGGAGGGGACGAAGGAAGGGGAGCGGCTCCCACCGGACCTCGGTCGCGAGCGGAACGGCGAGGTCGTCGTGCCAGAAGAGCCCCGCGGAGTCGTCGACGAAGGCGACCAGCGTCTTCGCGCGCGGCTCGATCTCGGCGACGAGGCGCCGGACGCGCTCCGCGTCGGCGCGGAATTCCTCGCGCGCGCGCTCGTCGAGGCCGTGCTCGATCGCGCGCAGGCGCGCGGTCAGCACGGCCTCGAACTCGCGGTTCAAGTTCTCCGGCCGCGACTGGTCGAGGCTCAGGTAGACGCTCAGAACCGGGCTCTCGGGCGTCGCCGCGCGGGCGCGAAGGTGCCCCAGCTCTGCCGCGGAGATCATGGGACCGGAGAGTACCGGCTCGCCGGCGTGCGGCAATTCCCGAAAGGGGCGACCGGCTCTAACGGCCGAACACCGCGCGCAACCGCGCGACGAGGGCGTCCGTCAGGTTGCGGACGGGCTGCCGGTCGCCGCTCGAGAGGTTGGCGATCGTGCCGGCCTCGAGGTTCACGCGCAGCCGCTGCCCCGTGTGGAAGACCGCGGGGGCGTCGACTTCGAGCGGCGGCAGTCCGGCCGCGAGCACCGCCTCGTCGAAGCCCGGCGCGAAGCTCTGCGCGACAATGGCGATCACCCCCGCGGCCGCGAGCGCACGCGCGGCCGCGGGCCCCTCCGCGCCCGCGCCGAGGTGTTGTCCCGCGACGAGCACGTCGCCCCGACGAAAGGCGGCGGCGAGCGTCGCGTCGAGGTCTGCGAAGAGCCGGCGCGCAGCCGCCGCGGCCGGGAGCGCGGCGAACCGCGCGGGCAGAATGTCGGCCGCTGTGAGCCCGTCGGCGAACGCCCACGCGCGGCCGGTGAGCACCGGCAGGGGTGCCGCGTCCTCGGCCATGCCGCCCGCCCCCGCCTATCGATCGCCGGCCACCGCGGCGAGCTGCCAGCGCGGGCCGGGGCGGACGCTCACCACGCGTCCGGGATGCTTCAGGATGACGCGCGCGTCGTCGACCGTGATGGCGCGCCCGAAGATACGGTAGCGGCCGCGCGCGTCGCGCTGGTTGTTCGCCCACTCGACCAGCTCGGCCGGCGTCGGCGGGTGTCCGAGCGCCACGGCGCACTGCCGCACGACGAATCCGAGCATGATCTTGAGCGGCTCGCGCCGTCCGTCCGCCATTCGCTCGACTTCTCCCACGCGCTCTGCGCGAGGGTCAAGACGGCGTCCGGAGAGGACGCCGCTTGACAGGGGACGGGGGGCGCCGGCATCTGGGAGGGACGTGAGCGTCGAAGGCCACGCCGGCCTCGCGGCCTCGCCGACCGGTCGGAGCTTCTCGACGTTCGAGCTCCCCGGGCCGGTTCGCGAGGGCCTCGCCGCCGCCGGCTTCACCCACTGCACTCCCATCCAGGAGAAGGTCCTCCCGCTCGCGCTCGAGGGCCGCGACGTCGCCGGGCAGGCGCAGACGGGGACCGGCAAGACGGCCGCGTTCCTCATCACGATGTTCACCCGGCTCCTCGCGCGGGAGCGCCCCGGGCGCCCTGCCGCGCCGCGCGCGCTCGTCATCGCCCCGACGCGCGAGCTCGTCGTGCAGATCGCGGAGGAAGCGCGCCTCCTCGGCTCGGCGACGCCGTTCGCGATTCACGCCGTGTACGGCGGCATCGACTACCGCAAGCAGCGCGAGCAGCTCCAGGGCGGCGTCGACGTGCTCGTCGGGACGCCGGGGCGCCTGATCGACTACTTCAAGCAGCGCGTGTTCGACCTGCGGAGCGTCGAGGTCCTCGTGATCGACGAGGCCGACCGCATGTTCGACATGGGGTTCATCAAGGACCTGCGGTACATCCTCCGCCAGCTCCCGCCCGTCGAGCGGCGGCAGTCGATGCTCTTCTCGGCGACGCTCAGCTACGAGGTCATGGAGCTCGCCTACGTCTTCATGAACGACGCCGTGCGCGTCGCCGTCACGCCGGAGCAGGTGACCGCGGAGAAGGTGGAGCACCTCGTCTACCACGTCGGCGTGCACGAGAAGCTCGGCCTCCTCGTCGGGCTGCTCCGGCGCTGGCCCGAAGGCCGCGTCCTCGTCTTCGTCAACATGCGGCGCACGGCGGAGCGGCTGGAGCGTACGCTCGAGGCGAACCGTTTCGCCGCCGCCGCGATCACCGGCGAAGTCGACCAGCGGCGCCGCCTGCGGATCCTCGCCGACTTCAAGGAGGGCCGGCTGCCCATCCTGATCGCGACCGACGTGGCCTCGCGCGGCCTCCACATCGAGGGCGTGACGCACGTCGTGAACTACGACCTCCCGCTCGATCCCGAGGACTACGTGCACCGCGTGGGGCGCACGGCGCGCGCCGGCGCGTCGGGCAACGCGGTGAGCCTCGCGTGCGAGCAGTACGTCGAGGGCCTCGAGGCGATCGAGAAGTACATCGGCTTCAAGCTCCCCTGGGAGATCGCCGACGAGAGCGTGATCGCGCACGACGTGAAGCACGCGCCGCGCGGCGAGCACGGCGCCGGCGCCGGCCGAACGGGCCGCGACCGGGGCCGCGGCCGGGGGCGCGCGCATGGTCACGGGTCCGCGCACCGCGAGCGCCCGCGCCCCCATGCGACGCCGGAGGCGGCGCCACCCGCGGGACACGCGGCCCCCCCGGCAGGTGCGGCCAGCGGCAACGGCTCGAGCGGCGCGCCCGGCAAGCGGCGCCGTCGCCGACGCCGCCGTGGCCGGCGCGGCCCGGCGACCCCCCCGGCCGGCTAGGCCCCGGCACCCGGCGCCCCCTCGGACGAGGAGCGCGCGCCGCGCTCGGGCTACGCGCGCCCACCGCCACCGCGCGAGGAGGGATCCCCGTGCGGGCCCTGGTCGTCCCGATCGCGATCGCAGTCTTCGCCCTCGCCCCGGCAGCCGCCGATGAGACGGTCCTCGGCCGCACCATGGCGGTGAGCGATCCGCTTCCGGGCGTCAACACGACGACGCGGATCGTCCAGGTCGTCGCCAACGAGGCCCGGGCGACGGACGAGGTGCTGGTCGGGGATCCGCTCGCCGACGGCGCGTCGCTCGAGGTGATCGTCAACGGCGCGACCTACGGAGCTCGGCATCCGGCTGACGCATGTCGGCGTACCGATCGCCCGCGGCGGCGCCGCGGCGTGGCGCGGGGCGAGATCCTCGGGCGTGAGCGCGATCTCCGTGCCGGCGCGCGCGAGCACCCCGGCGAACGCGAAGCGTGCGACTGCGCCGGGCGGCACGTCCCCCTCCGCCCGGCGGACGCGCGGGGTCACTTGCTGGCGTAGACGTAATCGCGGATCTGGTCGTACTTGTTCTGCGAGAGCACCTTCTTGTTGAGGAGGCCCTGCTTCCCCGAGTACGGACGATGCGCGATGATGTTCTCTGCGTCCTTGTCCGTGAGACCGGGGAGCTTCGCGAGCTGCGCGCGCGACGCGGTGTTCAGGTCGAGCTGGTGCTCCGGGCCCGAACGCTGGCCCGTGATGTCCTCGTAGACGTTGCGCGCCTGCCTCGACGAGCAGGCACTCGTCCCGAGAAGGGCAAGCGCCGCTCCCAGCATGAGCGCGTGCGAGAGTGCTCGCATGGTTGATCCCTCCCTCGGGAAAGCACCGTGCATGCGGCGTGCCGCACACGACCCGTGTCCCGACCGCGCGCGCGGTCGGCGGGGGCGACACCCTCCCGGTGCGCCGACGCGCTCAGCCGACTCGCTCGGTGAGCCGCCGCAGCGTGACCGGGCGCCGCTCCCGCCGCGCGAGCGTGCGGTCGAAGCCGACCAGGATGTCCCGCGCGAGCCTCACCCGGAGCGCCCACTCGGCCGGCGTCTCGTGCCGCCGCCGCCACGCCGGGAGCCCCAGGCGGCGCACGGCCCGGCGGTGGCGGTCGGGCGTCTCCCAGTCGAGGCCGCGGCACTCGACGTACGCCGTCTCCGGCGCGAGCCCGACGACGAGCGCCGCGAGCTCGCCGTAGATCGCGGCGTCGCGCGCACGGGAGCCGGCGACGAGCGCACGCGCGGCGTCGCGCGCCAGGACGAAGGACGGGACGAGGAAGTCGACGCGGCCCGCGATGCCGAGGCGCGCCGTCATGAGCCGGTTCACGAGCGCCTCCGTCGCGAAGAGGGGGAGATGATGCGCGCGGTGCGCCGCCGGCGTCCGCCCGACGACGAGCACGGGAAACCGCCGCGCGACGCGTACGACGGCCGCGTGCTCGCGCGGCGCGCGGCGCTGCCAGTGGAGGGCGCGGTCGAGGTCGAGGTAGTGGACGTGCCCGGCGTCGTGCGCGAGCGCGGCGCGGATCGCCCTCCGGTAGAGCGGACCGCGGAGGTCCCCGCCGTCCGCGGGGGCCGCGACCCCCGCCTCGGCGAGGAGCGCGCGGAGCCGCGGCGAGGTCGTCGGGCTCGCGGCGACGGCGACGCCGCGGTAGAGCGCCGCGAGCCGGGGGAGCGCCCACTCGATCTCTCCGCGGAGCGCGCCCTGCGGGTCGTGAAGCGTGGCGGCGAGCGCGACGTCGAGCGGTGGCCGGGGTCGTCGGATCACGCCGGGCGACTCTGCCAGTCCCGCCGCCCCGCGGCCAGCGTCACGGCACCGCGATGCAGCGGACCGTCGCCTCGAGGTTCGGCGGGGGCTGCTCGGGGCCGACGACGACCATGCACCGGTCGGGCGTCGTGCTGCCGTCGCCGAGGACGACGCCCATCCAGATGATCGGGTAGCCCGGGTTCCCGTCGAAGACGCCGCCCGCGCACGAGATCGCGACGTCCCGAGGCGCGTTGCACGACGCCACGACGAACTGCTCCTGCCCCTGCGTCTGGAGCGTGCGGTTCGCGCGGGCGTAGACGCTGTCGCGCGTGAGGGCGCCGCCGGGCAGCGGCGACAGGCCGTTGACGCGCGCCTCGAGCGCGTCGAGCCGGTGCGCCATCTCGTTCAGCAACGGCGTCCCCGACATCTGCTCGGGGGTGAGGCCGTGCACGGTGTCGGCGTCGAGCCCGGAGCCCGCCCCGTCCACCTTCTCGAGGCGCTGGAGGAGCTTCAGATCC
Organism: Binatia bacterium; assembly: GCA_035650655.1. GTDB lineage: Bacteria > Desulfobacterota > Binatia > DP-6 > DP-6 > DASRHG01. The sequence continues at coordinate 45,087 of DASRHG010000027.1, forward strand.
TGCTTGCGCCCGGCGAGCGCCGGCGCGGCGACGGCGAGGGCGGCGAGCACGAGGAGGGTGCGCATGCGAAGAGAAGCGCGCGGCAGGGGCGAACCCGCAATCCCGTCGCGCCGGGGCGGGGGATCACGCCGGGCGCGACGTTCCGCCGACGACGCCGGCGGCGACCAGCGCCGCGATCCGCTTCGCGTCGAAGCCGGCCTCGCGAAGGACCGCCGGCCCGTCGGCGCCGAGGAGCGGCGCCGGGCGGGCGAGCGCACCCGGGGTCGCGGAGAGCACGACGAACGCCCCGCCCATGCGGAGCGTGCCGAGCGTCGGGTGCCCCTGCTCGACGACGACGCCGCGGGCGAGGAGCTCCGGGTCCGCGACGAGCTCGTCGAGCCCGACGCAGGCCGTCGCCGGGACGCCGGCCGCGGCGAGCCGCGCGCACGCCTCGGCGCGTCCGAGCGGCGCGAGCGCGGCCGCGATCGCGCCGGCTCCGGCGCCCTCCGCCGGGGCGTCGGTCGCGAGCGGCCAGCCGGCGAGCCGCCCGAGCGCGGCCGCGTGCGCCGGCGTCGTCCCCGCGACCGAGACCCAGCCGTCGCGGCAGGCATAGAGCCGTCGACACGCCGACGGCCCAGGGTGGTCGCGCCCGCCGCGCGGCCCGTCGGGCGTCTCCGCCGCCTGGGCCACGAACGCGGTCCGGAAGAGGCTCACGTCGACGCGCTGGCCGCGACCCGTCCGTTCGCGTGCGAGGAGCGCCGCGACCGTCGCGAGCGCGCCGAGCGCGCCGGCCGAGTAGTCGTTGTAGGCGATCATGTGGAAGACCGGCTCGTCGTCGCCGCCCTGCGCGGCGCAGAGCCCCGAGCGTGCCTGGAAGACGGGGTCGAACCCCGGGAGCGACGCGAGCGGCCCCGTCGACCCGAAGCCCGTGATCGAGGTGTGGACGAGGCGCGGGTTCACCGCCGCCAGACGCTCCCACCCGAGGCCGAGCCGCTCCATCACGCCGCCGCGGAAGTTGTCGACGAGCACGTCGGCCGTCCGCGCGAGCGCGAGCAGGACGTCGACGCCCTTCGGGCGCTTGAGGTCGACGACGATCGAACGCTTGCCGCGGTTCCAGCCGACGAAGCCGAACGCGGCCATGCGGAAGGGGTCGCCGTCGGGGCTCTCCACCTTGACGACGTCGGCGCCGAGGTCGGCGAGGAGCATGGGGCAGAAGGGGCCGGCGATGAAGCTCGTCAGGTCGAGGACGCGGATGCCCGCGAGGCACGCGCCGGGGGCCGCCCCGCGCGACGACGCGCGGGGCGCCCGCGGCGGCTCGCGGCGGAGGGCATCGGTGTCGGCGCCCGGCGGCGGCGCGGGACGGGGCGCCGGGAGCGGCGTGTCGGAGAACGCGGCCGGGCCCGCCGCCTGCCACGTCGGTCCGAGGAGGGGGTCGTCGAGGGGGACGACGAGCCCGAGCGCGCGCGCGTCCGCGTCCTCCAGGAACTCGGCGCGCGTCCGGACGGCACCGCACGGCACGTCGGCCGCGCGCAGCCGCGCGATCCACGTCGCGGTCCGCTCGGCGCGGAAGATCGGCCCGATCTCGGCGCGCACGAAGCGGCGGACCTCCGGGGCGCCGAAGGTGAGCGGGCTCCCCTGGAGGCGGGGGTCCGCGAGCAGGTCGACGCGCCCGAGGACCGTGGCGAGGTTCACCCAGAACGCCTGCGTGAGCGCGCCGACGAAGAGCCAGCCGTCGGCCGTCTCGTAGAGGCCGTACGTCGGATAGACGCCGCGCGGGTCGCCGTGCCGCGCGAGAGAGCCCGCGTACTCCGGCCCGCTGCCGACGACGTACGTACCGCTGTTGAGCGCGAAGGCGGCGCGGACCCCGGTCGCCCGGACCGTCTGCCCGGGGGCGCCGCGCCGGTGCGCGAAGAGCGCCGCGACCGTTCCGAGCGCCGCCAGGACGCCCGTCATGTAGCCGACGAGCGGCGTGACGAGCCAGACGGGCCGTCCCGACCACGACCACTGGAGCGCCTGCACGCCGGTTGCGGCCTGGACGAGCGCCTCGTCGGGCGGGAGCGGCGTCCCGGGCTCCCACGCCGCGACCTCGCACGCGACGCGGTCGTCCGACGGCTCGACGCTCGGGCCGCGCTCGTCGACGAGCGTCGCGTCTGCGCCCGCGACGAGCCCCCGCCAGAGCGCCATGTCGCCCGCGTCCCGGGGGTCCACGACGACGGAGCGCTTGCCGCGGGCGAGGACGCGCTCACCGCGCGACGGGGCCGCCCGGCCGGGCGGCGCGACGGAGACGACCTCTGCGCCGAGCGCCCCGAGGAGGAAGCCCGCGAACGACCCCGCGAGGCTCGACACCCACTCGACGACGCGCACGTCGGCGAGCGGCGGCCCGGGCTCCGGCATGGCGCGGGCGAGGAAAGCCGGGGCCCGGGGCGGATGTCAACGGTTCCAGTCGGTTGAGCCGGGGAAGGTGTAGCCGCGGACGCCTTCGTCGCGCGGCACGAACTGGTGTCCGTAGATGCCCCCGCGAGCGAAGCCGAAGCTCGGCGCGATCGGGAACTGGTAGCCCGGGAAGACCCCGGTCGGGTAATACCCGTAGCCCGGAGCGAATCCCGGGTAGCCGACGATGACGGACGACGTCGGGAACGCGCCGATCCCGAAGGTGACGATCGGGTGGGCGGCGGCTGGACGGACGAAGGTGGCGAGCAGGAGCGCACCGGCGGCGAGCAGCGTCTTCATTCGGATCGACCTCCGCGAGGGCGCGCCCAACACGGCCTTCGGGACCGGGTTGCGCTCAGCCCGCCCGCGCAATCACCTCCGCGCCGAACCAGGCGAGCCGGTCGAGGAACTCCGCAAAGCACCCCGCACCGATCCCGACGTGGAACGCGGTCGCGCCGGCCGCGCGCCAGCGATCGACCGCACCGAGGAGAGCATCCGCGGTCGCCTCGGGCGGCGCGGCGAGCGGTGCCACCACCTCGAACCGTCCGGTCCGTCGGGCGCGAGCCCGCACCTCGCCGGCGTACCCCACCCCGGCGGCGAGCTCGCCCGGCCCGACGTCCCACGGAATCCATCCGTCCGCGAGCCGGGCGGCGCGCCGCACCGCGGCCCGCGAGCTCCCTCCGACCCAGATCGGGGGGCGCGGCCGCTGCACGACGCGCGGGGCGACGAGCACGTCGGCGAATGCGACCCGCTCGCCCGTGAACCGCGCGACCTCCTCCTCCCAGGCCGCCACGATCGCCCGGAGGTACTCGTCCGTCAGCCGCCCGCGCCCGTCGAAGTCGACCCCGAGCACCCGGAACTCGGGCTTCAGGTGTCCCGCACCGACACCCAGGACGACGCGGCCGCCCGACAGGCGATCGAGCGTCCCATACTGCTTCGCCACCACGAGCGGATGGCGGTACGGGAGCACGACGACGTGCGGCAGGAGCCTCACACGGCTGGTGACGCCCGCGACGAACGCGAGCGTGCTCCCGGCGTCGAACCAGACGGCCCCCATGACCCCGGCGTACGCGGCGGGAACGCAGACGTGATCGCTGCACGACACGTGCGCGAACCCCGCCTCCTCCGCGGCGCGCGCGGCGGCGACCATCTCCGGCCCGCCGACCGCGCGCTCCCACGGCCGCGTGCGCGACGGGATCTGCTGAACGCCGGGCAACGACGTCCCGAAGTGCGTCATGCGCGGAGCTAGCACGCCGCCCGCGAGCGGTCCACGACGGCGCCGGCGCGCGCGGCCGGGCGACCTCTGGTAGAGTCGCCCGGACATGCGCGTCCTCGTCCTCCCCGTCGTCCTGCTCGCGCTCGTCGGGCCCGCCCGGGCCGCCGACCATCCGGTCCGCGGGACGCTCCTGCGCCTCCGCGGCGGCGGAAAGGCCGGACGCTCGGTCACGGTGCGGACGGCCCGCGACCCCGTGATCGTCGCCTCGCCCGCGACCGACCCGCGCACGACGGGCGGCGTCCTCTCGATCATGGGCCTCGGGGAGGGGGACGGCGACACGGGGTCGATCGCGCTCGCCGCCACGCGCTGGCGCGGCCTCGGCAAGCCGGCCGGCAGCCGCGGCTACCGGTACTTCGACCCGCGGGCGAGGACCGGCGTCCGGGAGGTCGTCCTCCGCACGACGCCGGCGGGGGGCGTCCTCACGATTCGCGGCGGCGGGCGCGCGTGGTCGTACCGCATCCGCAACGCGCAGGGACCGATCCTCGTCCGGATCGCGCTCGGGCGCGAGCTCTACTGCGCCGAGTTCAGGACCTTCCGCCGCAACCGGCCGCCCGAGGTCCTCGCCCGCCACGCGCCGGCGCCGCCCGACTGCGGCGGCGGCACGCCGCCGCCGGGCTGCGGGAACGGGGTCGCCGAGGCCGGCGAGGCGTGCGACGACGGCGACACGACGTCGCTCGACGGCTGCTCGGCGTCGTGCCGGCTCGAGAGCACGGCGGCGCTCTGCGCCGGCGTCGCACCCGTGGCGGGAGCCGCGCTGCGGGCCGTCCGCATCGTGTCCGGGCTCACCGACCCGACCTTCCTCGGCGCGCCGCCGCTCGACCCCACCCGGCTCTTCGTCGTCGAGCAGCCGGGGCGCATCCGTGTGGTGAAGGACGGACGGCTCCTCTCCGAGCCCTTCCTCGACATCACGGATCGGGTGCTCGCCGGCGGCGAGCGGGGTCTCTTCTCGGTCGCCTTCCATCCCCGCTACGACCGCAACGGGCGCTTCTTCGTCTACTACACAGACCGCGACGGCAGCCTCGTCATCGCCCGCTACGAGACCGACCCGAGCGCCGACACGGCGGACCCCGCGACCGAGAAGGTCGTGCTCTCGATCCCGCATCCCGGCGCCGCGAACCACAACGGCGGCCAGCTCCAGTTCGGCCCGGACGGCTTCCTCTGGATCGGCACGGGCGACGGCGGCGGCGCCGGGGACCCCGGCGCCAACGCGCAGAACGGCGCGCGCCTCCTCGGCAAGCTGCTCCGCATCGACGTCGACGTCGACGCGCCGCCCTGGTACGCCGTGCCGCCGTCGAATCCCTTCGCCGGCGGCCCGCGCGGCGAGGTGTGGGCGAAGGGGCTCCGGAACCCGTGGCGGTTCAGCTTCGACCGCGCCACGCACGAGCTCTACCTCGCGGACGTCGGGCAGGACGCGTGGGAGGAGATCGACGTGGCGCCGGCGACGAGCACCGGCGGCGAGAACTACGGCTGGAACGTGCTCGAGGGGACCCATTGCCATCCCGTGGACGACGGCAGCTGCCCCCGCGCGGGGTTCGTCCCGCCCGTGCTCGAGTACCCGCACGACGTCGGCGGCGTCGAGGACGTCAACTGCTCGGTGACGGGCGGCTACGTCTACCGCGGCTGCCGCCTCCCCGACCTGCGCGGCACGTACTTCTACGGCGACTTCTGCTCGGCCTTCGTGCGCACGTTCCGCGGCGTGGCGAACGGCGTCGCGCAGAACCCCGCCGACGTCACCGCCGAGCTCGATCCGGGCAACGGCGTCGCGATCGAGAAGATCACGTCCTTCGGCGAGGACGCGCGCGGCGAGCTGTACGTGGTCGGGCAGAACGGCGACGTCTTCGCGATCGTGCCGCGCTAGCCGGGTGGCCGGCGGCGCGGCATCTGCTTCAGCTCGACGACGTTCCCCTCGGGGTCGGTGACGTACAGCGACGGTCCGCTCCCGTGCGCGCCGTAGCGCTCGGTCGGCTCGCCCAGGATCGGGACGCCGGCGGCCGCGAGGTAGCGGACGAGCGCGTCCAGGTCGTCCACCTCGATGCCGAGGCAGAAGTGGTCGACGTTGCGCGCCTCGAATGCGGGCGGGGCGTCGGCGGGCACGAGGTCCAAGAGACTCCGTCCCGCCCGCAGCTGCACGAGCCCGATCGCGTCGAGCCGGCGCTCCTCGACGAGCCCGAGGACGCGGGTGTAGAAGTCGAGCGTCCGCACCTGGTCGGCGCAGCGGACGACCACGTGGTCGAGCTCGGCGACGCGGAGCGGCCGCGTGGCGGGAGCGCGCGGGTCCATGGACGGTCGGGCTGTAGGCCGCCGCGCGCGTCCGAGTCAAATCCCGCCTTCCGGCGGGTGCCGGCCGGCGTCGCCGATGCCGATGCGTCCGCTCATGCGGTTGCATGTGGAGACGGTCGGGCGGTTGATGATACGCTCCCCGGCCGCGCTGCATGGCCGCACGTCGCATCCTGTTCGTCGAGACGAGCGTCGGGGGAGTCGTGGGCGGCTCGCTCACCGGCATCCTCCACCTGATCGCCCGGCTCGACCGGCGCCGTTTCGCCCCCGCGCTCGCCCTCGCGGAGGCGAAGGCGATCGACGCCGACGGGCTCCCCGTGACCGTGCTGCCGCCGCTCCCGGCGCCGAGCGCGGTCGCCGGACGCGCGCGCGTCGTCCGCGCCGCGATCCGCGCGCGCGACCTCCTGGCCGTCACGGCGCCGCGCTCACGCGCGTGGGCGGCCGTCGTGCGCCGCGAAGCGCCCGCGCTCGTCTACTGCGCGAACGGCCTCACGGCGAACCTCGACGTCGTGATCGCGGCCGCGGCCGCGGGCATCCCGATCCTGTGCCACGAGAAGGGCTTCCGGCGCGTCGGGCCGGCGGAGCGCCTCGCGTCGCGCTGGGTCGACGTGTGCGTCTCGATGACGGACGAGATCGCCGCCCACTACCGCGCCCGCGGCGTGCGCGCGCGGCGGTTCGTCACCGTCTTCGACGGGATCGACTGCTCGCGGTTCGCACCCGGCGGCGGCGCCGCCGTGCGCCGCGAGTTCGGCATCCCGGCCGACGCGCCGGTCGTCGGCATCGTGGGGCACATCCAGTCGTGGAAGGGGCAGCTCCTGGTCGCCGAGGCCGTCGCCCGGGCGCGCGCCGGGCATCCGACGCTCCGCTGCCTCGTCGTCGGCGGCGTGCACCGCCAGGGAGCGGAGTACGCGGAGCGCCTGCGCGAGCGGATCGCCGCCCCGGACCTCGCCGGCCACGTCGTGCTCGCCGGCGCGCGGACGGACGTCGCGGCGTGCATGGACGCGATGGACGTCGTCGTGCACGCGTCCGTGACGCCCGAGCCGTTCGGCCGCGTCCTCATCGAGGCGATGGCGCTCGGCCGTCCGGTCGTCGCCCCCCGCGAGGGCGGCCCGCTCGTCATCGTCGCGGACGGCGAGACCGGGCTCCTCGTGAGGCCCCGCGATCCCGACGCCCTCGCCGCGGCGGTCGGATCGCTGCTCGCGGATCCCGCGCGGCGCGCGGCGATGGGCCGCGCCGCGCGGGCGCGCGTCGACGCGGTGTTCGACATCCGGCACCACGTCGCGGCGATCGAGGCGCTCTTCGACGACATCCTCGCCGCGCGCGCGCCGGCGGCGACGGCGTGAGGAAGGTCCTCGTCCTCGGCGGCGACGAGCGCAGCTTCCTCGCGGTCGTCCGCTCGCTCGGCCGGCGCGGGATCGCCGTCCACGTCGGCTGGTGCCCACCCGACGCGCTCGCACGACGCTCCCGCTACGTCACCCGCGCCCACGACCTGCCGCCCTGGCGGCCCGGCGACGCCGCGTGGCGGGACGCGCTCGTGGCGCTTCTCCGGGCCGAGCGCTTCGACCTCGTCGTGCCGACGAGCGACCCGACGCTCATCCCGCTCCAGCGCGCACGCGCCGTGCTCGAGCCCCTCGCCCGCTGCTACGTGCTCGGCGAACGGGCGTTCGAGGTGGCGTTCGACAAGGGGAAGAGCCGCGCCCTCGCGGCGTCGCTCGGCATCCCCGTCCCCCGCGAGGAGGCGTTCGCGACGCCCGTCGACCCCGGCGCGGTGCTCGCCCGCTTCCGCCCGCCCGTCGTGCTGAAGCCGCGCGCGTCGTTCGCCGGCGACGACCTCGCGCGCAAGCGCTTCGTGCACGTCGCCCGCGACCCGGCGGCGCTCGCGCGCTGCCTGCGCGCGTTCGCCGACCAACCCGACGTCCTCGTCCAGGAGCACGTCGCGGGCGTCGGTGCCGGCGTCGAGCTGCTTGCGCACGAAGGCCGCGTGCTCGCGGCCTTCCAGCACCTCCGCGTGCACGAGCCGCGCACGGGGGGCGGGAGCTCGTACCGTACGAGCGTCGCGCTCGACCCCGCGCTCCGCGACGCCGCCGCGAAGCTCATGGCGGCGCTCGACTACACCGGCGTCGCGATGGTGGAGTTCCGCGGCGAGCCCGTGCGCGGCACGTGGACGTTCCTCGAGATCAACGGCCGCTTCTGGGGCTCGCTCCCGCTCGCCGTCGCCGCCGGCGCCGACTTCCCGTACTGGCTCTACCAGCTCCTCGTCGAGGGCCGCCGCGACTTCCCGCCGACGTACCGCACCGGCCTCTACTGCCGGAACTGGACGCGGGACCTCCGCTGGCTCGCGGACAATCTCCGCGCGCCGCGCGGGACGCGCGCTCCGCTCGTGCGCGTGCTCGCCGAAGGCGCACGCGTCCTCGTCGGCCGGGAGCGGAGCGACACGCTCGTCGCCGACGACCCGCGGCCCGGCGTGGCCGAGGCCGCCCGCCTCGCCGCGCGCGCCGTGCGCGCGCTCGGAGCCCGCCTCGCGGCGCGCGGCCCGCTCCGCCGCCTCGCGGTCGCCCGCGCGCGCCGCGCCCTCGGGCGCGCGAGGTACGTGCTCTTCGTGTGCAAGGGGAACATCTGCCGGAGCCCCTTCGCCGCCGCGTGGGCGCGCACGGTGCTCGCCCCGGACGTCCGCGTCGCCTCGGCGGGGTACCATCCCCGCGCCGGCCGCGCCGCACCGCGGGAGGCCGTCGAAGCGGCCCGCGAGCATGGGATCGAGCTCGCCGCGCACCGCTCGACGGTCGTCGACGCCGAGCTCCTGCGGGCGGCGGACGCGGTCTTCGTCTTCGACGACGAGAACGCGCGCACGCTCGCCGCCCGCTTCGCGTTCGTCCGGCCGAAGCTCCACCGCCTCGCACCGGGCGGCATCGCCGACCCCTACGGCGGCACGCTCGACGACTTCCGCGCCGCCTACGCCGCGATCCGCCGCGCGCTCGAACGGCTCGCGCCGTAGCGGCGCGCGCCTACCGCCGGCAGCGGAGCTTCCCGCCCTTGCGCGTACAGCGCCCGGTCAAGTCGGCGACGAAGCACTGCTCGCCGACGACGACGCGGGCTTCGACCGGGGCCGCACCGCCCGCGAGCGCCATCCGCCTCCCGACGGCGTCGAGCCGCACCTCGCCGCTCCGCTTGCGGCGGAGTACGACCGCCGTGAGGCCGGCGTTCCGCGGGTTCCGGTACTGCGCGACGCCGCCGCGGCGGCGCCAGTGGGCGTCGCTCGCGGGGTGCGCGAGGCGGCTCTCGGCGAGCATGCCCGCGGGGCCCGCGAGCTCGAGCGCGAGGTCGTCCTGCGTGGCGGGCGCGAGCGGCTCGGCGGGCCGGAAGCTCCCGTGGAGCGCGAGCCCGCCCCCGCCGGCGGTGAGCGCGCCGAGCAGGAGCGTCCCGGGCGGGCCCGCGCGCTCGCACCGGCCCCCGACGCACGCCTCGCGACCGTCGCACGGGTCCCCGTCGCTGCACGCCGTGCCGTCGGCGAGCGCGGGGCCGGGCGTGCACGCACCCGCCTGGCAGACCGAGGGCGCCCGGCATCCGTCGGACGCGCCGCACGCCGTGCCGTCGGGCGCCGCGCTCCCGTGCTGGCAGATGCCGGCGCGGCACGTCTCGCTCCCGCTGCACGGGTCGCCGTCGCCGCACGGGGTCCCGTCCGGCGCGCCGGGGCACGGACCACCGGGCGGGAAGCACGCCGGCCGGCGGAACGGGTTCTCCCAGCCGTGGAGCGGCGCGCTCCCGTCGCCGCCCGAGTAGACGCCGTCCGTGAAGCACGCCTCCGCGACGCGGCCGGTCGGGCCCGCGTACGGAGGCGCGTCGCTCGTGTACTCGATGCGGAAGACCGCGCTGTCCTCGGTGAACGCGCTGCTCGTCCCCTGCCGGCCGGCGACGTACAGCACGCGGCGCCCGAGCGGGTCCGGCGCCTCCGCGATCGCCGTCAGCACGGGGAAGCGGACGAAGTCGACCTCGCCGTCCGCGTCGACGTCGTAGACGGCGGAGAAGTCGTCGTCGTCCGTCGAGTCGTGGAACGCGGTCGGGGCGACGCCGTTCGGGTGCGGGAGGAAGCACGGCGGCGCGAGGTCGAGGCGGTAGATGCGGTCGCTGTCGCGGAAGAGGTAGAAGACGTCGCCGTAGTACTCGGCCGGGTACGCGAGGCCGGTGTACGCGGAGAGCCCCGTGAGCGCCGGGCTCCCGGCGTGCGTGGCGATCGGCCGGCGCCAGTCCGGATGCACGGCGTAGACGTCCGACGCCGGGTGCCCGACGAGGCACGCGGCGCTCGCGGCGACGGCGTCGCCCTCGAGGCAGGGCCAGCCGAAGTCGCTCCCGGCGTCGACCACGTCGACCTCCGACTGGAGCCCGTCGCCGCGCTCGGCGGAGTAGAGCTGGCCGGTGAGCGGGTGCACGGCGAACCCGGTCGGGTTCCGCGCGCCGGCGGCGAACGCGAACGGCTGCGCCGCGAAGGGCGCGCCCGGGACGGGCTGGGCGATCGACGCGCCCTCGACCGCCAGGCGGAGGATCTTCCCCGCGTCGTTCGGGAAGCCGTTCCTTCCCGGCCGGTCGGGCCAGCTCGCGCCGCCGAGGCAGACGCTCGTGCAGAAGGTCGTCGTCTCGGTGCCGCTCACCGGATCCGTGCCGAGGAGGAGCTGCGCGTTCCAGCGCTGCCCGGAGCCGCTGTCGCCGACGCCGACGTAGAGGCAGCCGTCGGCGCCGAACGCGAGCCCGCCGCCGTTCCGTGCCGACGACTCCGTGGGGGGCTCGAGGCCGCGCGCGACCTCGCCCAGGAAGTCGCCCGTGCCGTTCGCGTTCTCGCGGTACGCGCGGACGTGCTGGTTCACGAGCTCGTCGGTGGTCGTCAGGTAGACGTACACGAGCCGGGAGGTCGCGAAGTCCGGGGCGAGCGCGAGCCCGAGGACGCCCTCCTCGCTCGCGGTCGCGCGGACGCCGTCGACCGTCGCCCACACCGTGCCCTCGTCGAGCGTCGAGCCGTCGGTCGCGTGGTAGGCGGAGTAGACGCGGATCTCCGACGTGCCGGGCGTCGGGCCGGAGGTCGGCGCGAGCGACTGGACGGCCGCGAAGAGCCGGCCGTCCGGCGCGACCGCGATCGCGGAGATCGGGTTCGCCGCGTGCGCCACGGCGACCGCCCGGAAGCCGGGCGTCGAGAGCGCCGCGCGGGCGGGTGCGGCCGCGAGCGCCGCGGCCGCCGCGAGGACGAGGACGGTCCGCATCGCGGCGTCTCAGGCGATCATGGCCGTGAACGGCTTCACGGTCGGGAGGTAGTCGCCCGCGTTCGCGCCCATGAGGGTCACGATGCCCGCGACGACGTTCGTCACGTCGATCACGAGGCCGGTGTCGTCGGGCCGGCCGGTCGCGAAGCTCGTCTTGACGCCTTCCTGGCTCCCGTCCGTCCGGCCGAAGGTCGTCCCGCCGTGCACGCCCTTCCCGATGAAAAGCATCGACGTCCACGGGTGGTGGTCCTTCCCGTTGCTCCCGTTCAGCTGCGGGCTCCGCCCGAACTCCGAGCAGTAGACGATCGTCGTCTGATCGAGCAGCGAGCCCCCGCCGACGCCCGGCTGCGCGGCGAGCGCGGTGACGAACTCGTCGAGGAACCCGAACAGCTCGTCCCAGCGGCCGTTCTGGTCCTGGTTGTCCGAGTGCGTGTCGAAGCCGCCGACCGTGTTGACCGTCACGCTCGTCGTCATGCCGGCGCGGAACGCGGTGCCGAGCGCGGTCGCGAGCTCGGTCCCGGTGCCGAAGCCGTCGGGAAGCGCGTCGGCGAGCGCGACGAGTTTGTCACCGCGGACGTTCGCCTCGTCGAACTGCGCGAGCCGTCCGGCGAGGATCCCGCCCGAGTCGGCGGCGCGCACGCTCGCGAGCGCCCGTCGGATCGCCTGCTCGCCGACGCGGGAGACGCCGCGCTGATGCGAGCCCGGGTTGGAATGGCTCGGGATGTCGTCGAACGCGAGCGCCTCGGCGAGCTGCCCGCCGACGCGGGAGGAGAGCCCCGCGAACGGCCCGCTGTAGCTCGGGCCGGAGAGCTGGAGGTGCGGCAGCGGGAGGTCCGGTCCGTTGTGGTTCGCCGCCATGACGGCGAAGTCGGCCTTCGTCGGGTCGAGGTAGCCGGTCAGCACGAGCTGCCGCGACTGGTCGTGCGACGTCGAGCGCGTGTTGATCCCGTTCACGACCGCGGTGCGGCCCGCCCACTTCGCGAAGAACGTGTCGACCGCGGGGCGCGCGACGGGATTCGAGACGTACGTGATGCCGCCGACGGTCGCGAGCACCGAGGGCGGAATGCCGGTGACGGACTCCGGCACGTCGACGTCGACACCGTCGGTCGCGTCCGCGGGGTCGTGCGGGTCGAGCACCTGGGTCACGTCCCATCCCCCGTCCGCGAAGAAGGCGACGAGCAGGCGCGGCGTCGTCGTGGCGGCGTGCGCGACCCGGCGGAGCGGCCGCGGGATCGCCGCGACGGCCGCGCTCGCGAGTCCGAGGCGCAAGAGCGACCGGCGCGTCAGCTCCTCTTCCCACATCCGCATGGCGACTCCCCTCTCGCGTCAGTAGAGCAGTATGCGCGGACTCCGGAGCATGGCGGTGACGAGCCCCCGCCACGCCCGCTCGCCCCGGGTGCCGGGGACGGATCTCCGGCCCGTCCCGCTCTCGCTCGTGTCCGTCCAGAGCGCGCGGTAGAGCCCGACCCACGCGTCCACCTGGGGATCGGTCGTGGCGACGCGCTCCCCGTACAGCCGGCGGACGAGGGCCGCGAGCACCGCGCGCAGCACCGCGTCGTCCACGTTCGGGTCCTCGGTTCCCGTGACGCCGTGGAGGAGACGGCGCGCGCCGTCGGGCAGCGCGAGGTCCGTCTGGACCACGAAGTCCGCGGCGAGCGCCGCGACCTTCCGCTGCACGACGGCGACGGAGGCGTTCAGCGCGTCGGAACGGCCCGACACGCTCACGCCGTCGATGCCGCCGAGGATCACCTCGAAGCCGTCGTGGTCGCTCGTGAGGAGGGGGACGGGCTCGGTGCGCGGCGGCGTGCCGTCGTCGCGGGGGTCGCGGGTCCAGACGAAGCCCGTCAGGTCCGCGATCAGGCGCTCGAGGCGCTCGGGCGACGTCCGCCGCACCCACTCCGGTGCGCCGTCCACGGGCATCGAGCGGTACGCGCCGGACAGCATCCAGCGCTTCACGAGCTTCCGGAAGTCGTACCCGTCCTCGGTGGGCCAGCGCGCGGCGATGCCGGCCGCGGTCTCGAGCTCGAGCGACGTCTTCGGCGCCCGCAGGAAGAGGAGCTGGAAGGCGCGCTTCGTCTGACACTCGGCGAACTTGGGGTGCGTGGTGAGGAGGCGGCCGAGGTCGCGGATGTCGCCGCCCGGCACGCCGTAGACCGCCGGCGGACGCTTGTTCGCGCGCCGCCACCGCTCGGGGTCGCCGCGGTAGAAGCTCTGCGCGTCGTCCGTCTCGAGGCCGGCGTCGTCCATCGGGAAGAGGAACGACGCGAGCGGGTCCAGGCGGTCGTGGCACGCCTTGCAGTCCGCGCGCGTCGTGACGGCGTTCAGGACCGCGTCCGCGTCCGCGTTGTCGACGTTGCGCGTGACGTCGACGGGCGTGTCGAGGAAGTTGTAGCAGTGGAACACGATCGACCAGCGGTTCGCGCGCCGGCGGTTCTTGTTCGTGTCGTTCGTGTCCCAGACCTCGTAGAACGCGCTCGTCGAGAGGAGCCCGGCGTGCGGGCGCCCGTCGAGGTAGTGCGACGGCTGCCAGCCGGCGCCGACGACGGGCTCCATCGGGTACGGCATCCGGTCCGGGTCGGACTGGAAGAGGGCGTTCGCAACCGTGTAGTCCGCGGTCCCGATCTCCGTGAACGGCCGGTCGTTCGCGACGATCCAGGCGATGAGCTCGAGCGCCTCGCCGTAGATCGCCGCGGTCTCGTCGCGGCGCGAGTCGTTCTCGTCCTCGCGGCGGACGAGGAGCGCGTCGTCGTAGACGTCCTTCACGCGCTCGAGGAACTCGGGGCTGTGGAGATAGCCGTCGACGATCGCCTCGTACGCGCTCGGGTCCGCCTCGACGGCGTCGAGCTCGGCGGGCGCCGGCCGCGTGCCGCGGAGGTCCATCGCGGCGCGGACGAGGAGCTCGGCCGGCGGGATCGGGGCCATCGGCACCGACGGCGCCCCGTTGCACTGCTGTCCGCTCGCGACGAGCTGCACCCACTGCGCGAGGACGGCCGCCGCCTCGCTGCCCGGCGAGAGCTGCTGTCCGCCGCCGTGCGGCAGCTCGGCGAGCGGCTTCTGGAGGATCCGCGACTGCTCGGGGCGCGCCGTGTCGATCATGAGGGCGACGCTCGCCTGCGTCGCCCTGGGATCGCCGAGCGTCACGCGGAAGCCGGTCGCCGCGGCGGCGCCGCCGGGGACGTGGCAGCCCGCGCAGATCGGCTGGAGGACGAGCCCCATCACCCGTCCGTCGAAGAAGGAGCTGTCGCAGGTGGCGGGCGGCGTCGCCGGGGGCTGCACGATCCTCCGCGCGAGCGCGAGCATCCCCTTCGCGTGCACCGTGCGGCCGGCGAGCCGCGCGATGCCGAGGACGGTCGTGCCGTTCGCCCGTCCGCGCCAGCGGAACCGGACGCCGGTGCTGCTCGTGCCCGTGAGCGTCACGCGCGCGCGGCGCGCCCGGCCGTTCACGTGGTAGACCGCCGTGCCGGCGGGGGCCGGCAGCGCGATCGCGAGCGTGCCGGAGACGGCGGCACCCGTCTGCGCGAGCGCGCCGGCGACGACGGCGGGGGGATGCCTGCGGCGCAACGTGAGCGTGCCGTCGTAGGACGCCGTGAGGTCGGCGCGGGCGGACGTCGCGAGGAGGGCCGCGCCGAGGACGACGCCGAGGAGCACGCGCGGCGCCGCCGGTCCACATCCGTACGCGGCGCGACGCGAACCCGTCGGTCCCGGCTCGCGCCGCTCACAGCGCCGCCCCGCGGCTCCGACGTGCCGCCCGCGTGCCTCCGCCGCCACCACGCCCGTCCCGCTTGCCTTTCCCATCGCCGCACCTCGCGCCGTGCCGCCCGGGGTGGAGCAACGCCCGTACCGCGGGGCGCCCGTACGACGTCGTGCGCCGTGACGTCCGCCTTGACACTTCCCGCGGGGCCTCGTTAGCCTCCGCAGCCTGCACGGCAACCTGAGCGGCATCCGCGTCCTCGACCTGACGCACGAGCCCGGCTTCTTCGCCGGCAAGCTCCTCGGCGACCTCGGCGCCGACGTCGTGAAGGTCGAGCCGCCGGCGGGCGACCCGGCGCGGCGGCGCGGGCCCTTTTGGGGCGGCGTCGAGGACCCCGAGCGCTCGCTCCTGTGGCTCGCCATGAACACCTCGAAGCGCGGCATCACGCTCGACGTGGCACGGCCGCGCGGGCGCGCGCTCTTCCTCGACCTCGCGGCGCGGGCCGACGTCGTCCTCGAAAGCGACCCGCCGGGCGCGATGGAGGCCCGGGGGCTCGGGTGGGACGTGCTCGCCGCCCGCAACCCGCGCCTCGTCCTCTGCTCGCTCACGCCCTTCGGACGGCGCGGTCCGCATGCGGAGCGCCGCGGCTCCGATCTCACCGTCGTCGCCGCGAGCGGCAACCTCTTCTGCACCGGGGACCCCGACCGCGCGCCCGTCCGCTGCTCGCTCCCCGTCTCGCACTACCACGGCGGGATCGAGGCCGCGGTCGGCGTCGCGTTCGCGCTCCTCGCCCGCGAGCGGAGCGGGCGCGGGCAGCACGTCGACGTGGCCCTCCAGGAGGCGATGGTGATGCCGAACGTCGGCACCGCGGCGATGGCGAAGATGACCGGCTTCCGCGGGCAGCGGACCGGCGCCGCGATCCGCCTCGGCGAGAGCGTCGGGCGCGAGATCTGGCCGTGCAAGGACGGCTTCGTCACCTTCGCGCTCCGCGGCGGCCCGGCGCGCGTGCCGGGGCTCGTCGCGATGGTCGCCTACATGCACGAGCACGGCATGGCGTCGGCGGAGCTCCGGGCGCGGGACTGGACGGCGCACAACGCGAACCTCCTGACGCAGGCCGAGACCGACGCGCTCCAGCGCGAGTTCGGCGCCTTCTTCGCGACGAAGACGATGGCGGAGCTCTACGAGGCGGCCTGCGCGCGGAACCTGATGCTCGCGCCGACGTACACGGCGCGCGAGATCGCCCGCTCGGCGCAGCTCGCCGCGCGCGAGTTCTTCGTCGAGGTCGAGACCCCGGGCGGCGGCCGGCTCCGCTATCCGGGGGCCTTTGCGCGCGGCTCCTCGCCGATCGGCATCCGCCGCCCCGCGCCGCGGCTCGGCGAGCACACCGCGGAGGTGCTGGGCGAGGTCGGCGTCGACGCGGCCGCGCTCGCGAGCCTGCGTGCGGAGGGCATCGTGTGACGGCGCTCTTCGCCGGGACCACGCTCCTCGAGCTCGGCGGCGGCGCCGCAGGGCCCGTCGCGACGCGCTACTTCGCGGACCACGGCGCCACCGTCATCCGCGTCGAGTCCCGCCGGCGTCCCGACTTCCTCCGCATCCTCCGCATGACGCCGACCACGAAGGGCGGCGTGGACGGCTCCGAGCACTTCGCGGTCCTGAACGCGAACAAGCTCTCCGTCGCCCTCGACCTCTCCAAGCCGGAGGGTGTCGGCGTGGCCCGCCGGCTCGCGCTCTGGGCCGACGCGGTGGCGGAGAACTTCGCACCCGGCGCGATGGCGAAGTGGGGCCTCGACTATGCGTCGCTCGTGAAGGCGCGCCCGGACCTCGTCATGATCAGCACGTGTCTCAACGGCCAGACCGGGCCCGAGCGGCACTACCCCGGCTTCGGCGGGCAGGGCTCGGCGCTCGCCGGCTTCAACCATTTGACGGGCTGGCCGGACCGCGAGCCGGTCGGCCCCTACGGCACGATCACGGACTCGCTGTCACCGCGCTTCGCGGCGCTCCTCCTCGCCTCCGCGCTCCTCCACCGCGCGCGGACGGGCGAGGGCCAGCACATCGATCTCTCGCAGGTCGAGGCGGGCATCGTCTGCCTCACCGAGAGCATGCTGGCGTGGACGGCGAACGGCGAGGTCCTCGGGCGAATGGGGAACCGCTCCCGGCACGCCGCGCCGCACGGCGTCTTCCGCGCGGCGGACCGCGACGGCCGCGAGCGCTGGATCGCGATCGCCGTCCACGACGACGCCGACTGGGCGCGCCTCGTCGATGCGCTCGGCCGCCCGGCCTGGGCGACGGCGCCCGCCCTCGCGACGGCGGCCGGCCGCCTGGCCGCGGTCGACGCGATCGAGACGGCTCTCGAGGCGTGGACGCGCGCTCGCGACGCCGAGGCGACCGCGGCGCTCCTCCAGGCGGCCGGCGTCGACGCGGCGCCCGTCGCCGATCTCGGCGACCTCCACGACGACCCACAGCTCGCGCACCGGCGCCACTTCCGGCCCGTCGAGCACCCCGTGCTCGGCCGCCACCCCGTCGAGACCCACGCCATCCGCTTCTCGGACATGGAGCCCGAGATCGCCCGCCCGGCACCGCGCCTCGGCGAGCACACGGAGCACGTCCTCCGCGACCTCTACGGGATGGATGGGGAGGAGTTCGCGCGGCTCAGCGCCGCGGGCGTCTTCGCGTGAGCGCGGTCAGGGCCGCCCGCGCACACCGTACCTGACGGTCGCCTTCGCGCTGCCCTGGCCGGTCGTCGTGACCGTCCACGTGTCCTTGAACCGCGCGACGTCGGCGAACTTGTTCCGCAGGGTCACGGTCTCGTTCAGGACCTCGAGCGACGCGCCGACCGGCACGATCGCTTCGCCGCCGGGGGCGAGGAACTCGAGGACCCGGACGCACGTCTCGTCCGGGCCGCAGCTCGGGCACTGGGCCTTCGAGCAGTCGGAGTCGTGCTCGCACGGCCGGACGACGTTCTCCGAGCAATGCGACGAGGCGAGGCAGATCTCGCCGGCGACGCACGTCGGGCAGGCGCCCGGCGAGCAGTCGAGATTCGTGCTGCACGCGACGTCGGTCGAGACCGAGCAGTGCTTCAGGTCGAAGGTCGTGGTGTGGGACATCTTCGTCCCGCCGACGTCGAGGTCCTCCGTGCACGAGAGCACGTTGCCGCCCTTCAGGAGGAAGGTGCACGGCGGGAGGCCGCCCTTCGGCCTGCTCTCGTTCCGCAGCACGAGCCGCAGGTTCACGGCGCTTCCGCCCGCCGCACCCGGGTCGTAGAGCGGCCGCTTCGGCGTCACCAGCGCGACGAGCCGCGGGTCGGAGCTGCACTCGGTGACCGTGAGCGAGATCTTGTCGCAGAGCGCGCTGCCGTCGGCGAGCGTCGCCGTCACCGCGGCGACGAACGGGCCCGCGCTCGTGTAGGTGAGGTCGTCGGTGCACGCGTCGTACGGGCGAGCGGGCGCGGGCACAGCGCAGGTGCCGACGGTCTTCGAGGCGCCGCCGCCGTTGTCGAACGTGAAGCTCGAGACGGCGGGCAGGCCCGGTGGAAGGTCGAGCGTGGCGCCGAAGAAGGGCTCGACGCTCGTGGGGACGACCGGATGGCGGCCGACGCCGGCGTCGTCGTCGACGTAGAGGACGAGGCTCCCGAGGCGCCCGTAGCCGATCGTCGCGCGCGCCGCGCCAAGCCGGCGCCTCCCGGCCTTCACCTTCACCTGGATGCGAACCGCCCCGCCCTTGACCGGCCTCGACGTGCTCGCGGGCAGCGTGTCGCACGTGGGCGCCACCCAGAGGATCGAGGGCTCGCCGTAGAAGCGGAGCCGGTCGCCGGTCAGGTCGCAGGAGTTCCCGAACTCCGCGCACATCCCGGCGATCGCCGCCGTCGTGTCGGCGGGCCCGAGGTCGAGGTCCGCGGCGACCGTCCCGACCGCGGGCCTCTTCACCGACCACGAATACCGGAGCGGCTGCCCCGGCGGCGCCCCGGCGGCCTCGGCGCGAAGGCGGACCACGTTCGCCGGGAGCCCGGCGTCGGTCAGCCGGAAGAGGCTCGAGCAATCCACCTCCTCCTGGGTCGTGTAGAGCGCCTCGGTCCGCGAGGCGGTGAGCCGGACGGTCGCACCGGCTGCGGTCGGGCCCGCGGCGACCGCGAGGACGAGCGCCATCGCGGGACCCGCGGGCCGCCGCCGGCCGCGCGCGCTCAGACGCACCCGCCCCCTCCCCTCTCACCCACGCGCGACGATTGCCGGATTCGTCCCCCGAAGGCAAGGTTCGGGCCGGCGGGGCTCGGGCACGGCAATTGACACCGCCGGCGCGCTTCAATTTAGCTGGGCTCGATGGACGACCTCCGCCAGCAGGCGAGGCAGATCATCAGCCACGTCGTGCGGTCGATCGACCGCCGGCTCGCCGTCGAGGTGCGCGAGGTCCCGGGCCAGGACCGGCTCCACGTCGCCCTCACCCATCAGAGCCGGCGGGGCGAGCTCGAGCTGCCGCTCGAGCAGGTGCTCGCCGCCGCGGGCAGCTCGATGGCGCGGCACGAGCTCCGCCTCCGCCTGAAGCGTGCGAACGACACCATGCTCTTCCGGCCGATGCCCGATCACCGCCTCTCCGTGAAGCCGGTTCTGCCGCCCGGCGGCCAGGCGGCGCGCCCGCCGCGCGGCCGCGGCCGCCGCTGACGGCGTCGCCCGTCCGCTCAGCGGGCCGCGCGCTTCGGCGCCGACGCCGGCGTCGGCGTCGGCGTCGGCGCGCGGAGCGCCGCCTGCGCCTTGGCCCGGAGGTAGTCCTCGTAGTTCCCGAGATAGCGGACCACCTTCCCGTGCCCCACCTCGAGGATCTGCGTCGGGAGCTGGTCGAGGAGATAGCGGTCGTGCGCGACCAGCACGAGCGTCCCGCCGTACGCGAGGAGCGCCTCGAGGAGAACCTCCTTCGCGGTCAAGTCGAGGTGGTTCGTCGGCTCGTCGCGGAGGAGGCAGTTCGCGGGCTCGAGGAGGAGCTTCGCGAGCGCGAGCCGGCTCCGCTCGCCGCCCGAGAGGACGCCGACGCGCTTGTCGACGCTGTCGCCGGAGAAGAGGAAGGCGCCGAGGAGCGTCCGCACGTGCGGGGCCATCTCGACGGACGCGGCGCCCATCACCTCGGCGAGCACCGTCCTGTCGTCGCCCAGCATCTCGGCGTGGTCCTGGGCGAAGTACCCGAGCGCGACGTTGTGCCCGACCTTCCGCGAGCCGCCGTCCAGCGCGAGCACCCCGGCGAGCAGCTTGAGCAGCGTCGTCTTCCCGGCGCCGTTCGGCCCCACGAGCGCGACGCGCTGACCGCGCTCGATCAGCACGTCGGCGCCGTCGTACACGACCGTGTCGCCGTAGCGCTTCGTCGCACCCTCGAGCGCGAGCACGACGCGGCCGCTCCGCGCCGCCTCGGGCAGCCGGATCCTGAGCGTGCGCTCGTGGCCGTCCGGCGGCGGCAGGCGGTCCATCTTCTCGAGCTGCTTCAACCGGCTCTGCACGAGCGCCGCCTTCGACGCCTGGTAGCGGAAGCGGTTGATGAACGACTCGATCCGCTCGATCTCCGCCTTCTGGGTCTCGTACGCCGCCCGCGCCTGCTCGAGCCGCTGCTCGCGCTCGGCGAGGTAGCGGCTGTACGTCATCGGGTAGTCCGTCACCTTGCCGTGCAGCACCTCGGCGATCCGGTCGACGACGACGTCGAGGAAGTAGCGGTCGTGCGCCACCATGATGACCGTCCCGGGGTACGCGGCGAGGAACTCCTCGAGCCAGGTACGCGCCTCGAGGTCGAGGTAGTTCGTCGGCTCGTCGAGGAGGAGGACGTCCGGGCGGCGGAGGAGGAGCTGCGCCAGCGCGACGCGCATCTGCCAGCCGCCCGACAGCGCCGCGCAGTCGCGTTCGAAGTCGGGCTCGGTGAAGCCGAGGCCGACGAGGACGCGCTCGGCCTCGGACTCGGTGTCGTAGCGGCCGCGGTGGTCCCACTCCTCGCAGACCGCCACGTAGCGGTCCATGATCGTCTGGTACTCGTCGCTCTCCGGCGGCACCGTCGCGAGCGCGTGCTCGAGCGCGCTCCGGCGCTCGGCCAGCTCGTGCAGCTCCGCGAACGCGGCGAGCGCGTGGTCCCGCACCGTGACGCCGCGCGCGCCGAGGACGTGCTGCGGGAGGTAGCCGACGGTCGCGCCCCGGGGGAGCGCGACCGTGCCCGCGTCGGGCTCGAGCTCGCCCGCGACGATCTTGAGCAGCGTCGACTTCCCGGCGCCGTTCGGCCCGGTGAGGCCCACGCGAGCGCCGTCCGGCACGGACCACGACACGTCGGCGAGCACGATCTGCCCGCCGTACCGCTTGGAGATGCCCACGACGTTCAGCACGGCCCGCCAGAATGCCCGGCGCGCACGCGCCCGGCAAGGCGCCGGCGGGAGAGAAGGCTCTCTCGACCCCGGTCGCCGCTACGCGCGCAGCCGGAGCCCGGCGGGCAGCGCCTCGTCGAGGAGCCGTGCCTCCTCGGGCGCCTCGAGCGGCACCGGCTCGCGCACGAGGCGCGCGGCTCGGGCGCCGTGCGGCGCCGACTCGAGCCGCGCGGCGACGCGCTCGCGGAGCGCGGGGTCGAGGTCGCGGGCGCGGTCGCCCGTCGCGCGCGCGACCTGGGCGAGGGCGAAGGCGTGCGCCTCGGGCCGGGTCCAGTCGGCGCGAAGGAGCCGCTCGGCCCACTCGCCCGCCGTCTCCCGCGCGACGACGCAGTTGAGCGGCCCGTAGATCGGCGCGCGCGCGCCGAGCCGGGCGAGCGCCCAGTACTCCTGGTCGCTCGCCCGGCCGCGCTCGACCTCGCCGACGAGCACGGCGCCGAGCTCGGCGCGCGTCGCCGCCGGGAGCCGCTCGCACGCGCCGATCGCCTGCCACATCTCCCGCAGCTCCTGCGGCCCGGGACGCGGCCCCTTCGGCTTCCCGCGCCGGAGGAGCGCCGGCGCGACCAGCTGCTGGAGGTGCTGCTGCTGCCGCGCCGTGAGGCCGCCGGCGCTCCGCTTCCAGAGATTCCACCACTCCGCGCGGCACTGCGTCGCGCGGGGATGGCGGAGCTCGGCCGCGAGGACGCGCCAGAGCCGGTTGACGCGCAGCTCGTCCGCGGCGTCGCCGAATCCGGGGCGGAGGAGGAAGCCGGCGAGGTTCAGCCAGCGTGCCTCGTGCTCCGGCGAGCGGGCGCGCGCCGCTTCGCACGACCAGAGCACGTCCCACAGCGTCCGGATGGCGGCGAGCGGCCAGGCGTCGCGCTCGGCACCGAGCGCGTGCTCGAGGCGGCGGGTGAGGCCGACCGGGTCGTCGCCGCCCTCGAACGACGCGCGGGCGAGGCGCTCCGCCGCCTCGACGCGTGCCCGGTCGACGACGAGCGACGCGTTGCGCGCGGGTTCCGCCGCGCCCGGCTGGTCGCGCAGGCGAAACTCGAGCCGCCAGCGGTGCTCCGTCGTGCGCGAGCGGCACCACACCTCGAGCGTGCCGAGCTCCGTGAGGCGCACCTCCAGGTGCACGGGCAGCGCGGTCTCGGCGAGCTTCCGCCCGAAGCGCAGCACCGTGCGGAGCGGCGGCAGCGGCGCGAGCGCCCCGGGCGGCGCCGTGACGACGTCGCCCGCGCGCTCGCCGCTCCGGTCGGTCGCCGTGTAGAGCGGGAACGCGACGGGACGGTTCGCGAGCAGCTCGAACTCCGGCGTCGCGATCTCCGCCGACTCGCCCTCCTCCATCCCGCGCGGCACGAGGCAGAGCGCGGTGACCGGCGCGCCGTCCTCCGGCGCGTCGCCGAGCCCGAGGTAGTAGCTGCGGGCGGCACCGCCCCCGATCCGGACGCCCGCGCCGCGGCGCACGAGCCCGGCGTACGCGGCGCCGCGCGCGACCGCGAGGTGGAGCGACTCGTTCTCGAGCACCGCGGGCCGCCAGCCCCCGTCCGGTGCGTGCCAGGCGCCGACGACGTCGCGGAGCCGCTCGCGGACGATCGCCGGCTCGAGCGCGCCGCCGTTGAAGAGGAGCGCGTCGGGGCGGACGAGCGGGAGGTCGGTCTGTCCCGCGGCCTCGCGCTGCCGCGCGAGGAAGTCGGCGAGGTGTCGCGTGATCTCCGGCTCCTCGGCGAACGGGAGGCCGAACTCGCGGAGGGCCAGGCCCGCGGCGCGGCGCGGCCGCGCGTCGGCGGGCACGCGCGCGAAGAAGCCGTCGAGCACCACCGCTTCGGCGTCGGCGCGCGCGAGCGTCGCCGCGAGCGCGCCGCCGACGACCCCGCCGCCGCGCCCCGGCACCGTGACGCGCACCTCGGCGACGGCCGGGTCGACGAGCATCCGCTCCTTCGCCGCGCGGCATTGAGCGACGAGGCCGTGGAAGCGCTGCGTGTCGAGCGTGCCACCGCCGGGGAGGAGCCGGGCTTCCACCGTCCGCGCGAGCGCCATGTCGACGTTGTCGCCGCCGAGGAGGAGGTGCTCGCCGACGGCGACGCGCTCGAGCACGAGCTCGCCGCGCGAGACGCGGGCCGCGACGAGCGAGAGGTCCGTCGTGCCGCCGCCCACGTCGACGACGCAGACGAGCGGCGTCGCCGCGAGCCGCGCGCGCCAGTCGTCCTCGTGACCCGCGAGCCACGCGTAGAGCGCGGCCTGCGGCTCCTCGATCAGGTGGAGGCCGCGGAGCCCGGCCGCCTCCGCGGCCATCAGCGTCAGCTCGCGGGCCGGCTCGTCGAACGACGCCGGCACGGTGAGGACGATCTCCTGCTCGGCGAGCGGCGCCGGCATGCGCGCGTCCCACGCGTCGCGGACGTGCGCGAGGTAGCGCGCCGACGCGTCGACCGGCGAGACCTTCGGGACGTCGGGCGGCCCGCCCCACGGAAGGATCGCCGCGGTGCGGTCGACGGCCGCATGGCAGAGCCACGACTTCGCCGACGTCACGAGCCGCCCCGGCACGCGCGCGCCCTGCTCGCGGGCGAGGACGCCGACGCAGAAGTCGCGCGCCGCCGCCCACGGCAGGTCGAGGCTCCCGGGCGGCAGCTCGTGCCCGGCGGCGAGGTAGAGGAAGGACGGCAGCGTCGCGCGGTCGCCGACCTCGCCCGGGGCGACGAGCTGCGGGATCGCGAACACCTCGATCCGCCGGCCCGCCTCCGTGTCGACGTACGCGCAGGCGGTGTTCGTCGTGCCGAGGTCGATCCCGACGACGTAGCGCGCGGCCACCGTCAGCTCTGCTGCCGGACGTTCAGCTCGACCTTCCAGCGCCGCTCGCCCTCGCGCGCGACGCACCAGAGCTCGAGCGTGCCGAGCTCCGTGACACGCGCGCGGAGCCGCACGGGAACGGCGCGGTCCGCCTCGCCGTCACCGGAGAGCGTCGCCTCGATCGGCCGGAGCTCCTCGAGCTCCCCCACCTCGGAGGGCTCGAGGACGGCGCCCGGGCGGTCGGCGCGGCGCACCGACGAGCCGAAGAAGCGGAACTCGGCCGGCTCGCCGACGACGAGGCCGAACTCGACCCCCGGCACGTCCGTCTCGCTCCCCTCCTCCATCCCGAACGGCGCGACGCAGAGCGCCTTCACCGGCGCCGGGACGCCGGGGACCGCGGGCGCGGCCGTCTCGACGCCCACGTAGTACGCGCGCGCCGTGCCGCCGCGGATGCGGACGCCGCGCCCCCGGCGCGCGAGCCCGTACGCCGCCGCACCCTCGGCGACGGCCAGGTCCGGGTGCGCCTCCCTCAGCACGCGCACGCCTCCCGCGCCGCCGCGCCACGCGTCGAGGACCTCGACCAGGCGGCGCCGGAGGAGCGGCGCCTTCATGACGCCCCCGTTGAAGAGGACGGCCGTCGGGCCGGCGGGGGCGACGTCGCGGTGGCGGCCGAGGAACGCCGCGACGTGCCGCGTGACGGCGGGGTCGGCGGCGTACGCGAGCCCGAGCTCCTGGAGGCCGATGCGCCGCGCCGCACGCGGGCGGTCGTCGGCCGGCACGACGGGGAAGAAGCCGTCGAGCAGCGCGGTCTCGACGTCGGCGCGCGTCACCTGGGTCTTCACCGCGCCGCCGATCACCTTGCGCGACCGGCCGAGGACGACGACGGGCTCCTCGTCGCGCCCCGTCCCGGCGAGGAGCTTCTCCTTCGCCTCGCGGCTCGCGTGCGCGAGCGCCCGGAACTGCCAGTCGTCGAGCGCCGTGCCGGCGGCCGCGAGCGTCGCGCGCACCGCATGCGCGAGCGCGAGATCCATGTTGTCGCCGCCGAGGAGGATGTGGTCGCCGACGGCCTTCCGCTCGAGGACGAGCTCGCCGCGCTCTTCGCCGACGGCGACGAGCGAGAAGTCGGTCGTGCCGCCGCCGACGTCGATGACCAGGACGACGTCGCCGACGCGCACGTCGCGCCGCCAGCCGCCGCCCGTCGACGCGAGCCAGGCGTAGAACGCCGCCTGCGGCTCCTCGACGAGGTGCGCGTTCGGCAGGCCCGCCTCCGCGGCGGCGCGCGTCGTGAGCTCGCGCGCGGCCGCGTCGAACGACGCCGGCACGCCGAGGTACACGTCCTGCGCGCCGAGCGGCTCGGGCATGGTCGCGTCCCACGCGGCCCGGAGGTGTGCGAGGTACGCGGCCGAGGCCGCGAGCGGCGAGACGCGGGCGACGTCGGGCGGCGCGTCGAAGGGGAGGAGCGGCGCCGTCGCGTCGGCGGTCCGCTGCGAGAGCCACGACTTCGCGGACGCGACGACCCGTGCCGGCACCTCGGCGCCGCGCGCGCGTGCGAGCTCGCCGACGACGTGCGCCGCGCGGCCCCAGGGCAGCTCGAGGCTCGCGGGCGCGAGCTCGCCCTCGGCGGGGAGGTAGAGGAACGACGGCAGCCGGTCGCGCGCCGCCACCTCACCCGGCTTCACGAGCTGCGGCACCGGGAGGACGCGGAGCGGCGGTGCGTCCGCTTCGAACTCCGCCTGCGTGTCGATCGCGGCGACGACGCTGTTCGTCGTGCCGAGGTCGACGCCGACCACGAACCGCGACGCCATCGACTCTCCCGCTACGCGATCTCGACCTCGGCGGGGGCAATGACGTGCGGGTCCTGCCCGCGACGCTCCGGCAGCGTCGGCCGCGTCGCGCGCCAGCCGGGGTGCCGCAGCACGCCGCGGAAGGGCGGCGAGCCCGTCACGCTGCCCGAGAGCCGGATCGCGGAGGGGTCGAAGCCCGGGGGGACCTCGACCGTCTCGCCCTCGGCGCCGGCGAGGACGGGCTCGAGCGCGACGCGCGCGCGAAGCGCCTTCCGGCAGCTCTCCTGGATGCCGCGCGTCGCGGCGCCGATCTGCTCGTCGCTGTACGGCGAGAGGTCCTCGGTGAGGAAGTCGACGAGCCGGCCCTCCTCCTGGAGCACGGCGAGGAGACGGAGCGCGTCGTCGGACGGCGGCGGCTCGGGCGTCGCGGCGACGGCCGCGGGCGCCGCGGTCCCCGGAAGCGCCACGGCGAGGAGCAGGGCGAGCACGAACGGCCCGCCGACGAGCCACGCGACACACGCGACGCACGCGAGCGGGTCGGCGCCGGTCGCGTGCGCGAGGGTCCAGTAGTTGCCGCCGGCGACCGCCGCGGCGGGGAGCAGGGCGACCAGGAGCGCCTTCGTCATGATGCGCTCTCTGGTATCACAGGACCCGAGGTCGGCAAGTCGCGGCTTGCAAGGACCGCGCCCGCGAGGAAAAACCGCCTGCCGATGTCCGCCCTCGAGCGCTACGCACGCTTCCTCGTCCGCCACGCCGTCGCGGTCCTCGTGCTCGTCGCGCTCGCGACGGCGGCGCTCCTGGGCGGGCTCGGCCGGCTCCGCGCCGACTTCGACGTCGAGGGGAGCCTGCCCGCGAACCACCCGTTCGTGCAGATCGACCGGCGCATCCGCGCGCAGTTCGGCGGGCGCAACACGATGATCGTCGCGATCGTGCCGCGCGACGGTGACGTGTGGCGCCCGTCCGTCCTCCGCATCGTCCACGACGTGACGCTCGAGGCGATCCGGCTTCCCGACGTGATCGCGCAGGACGTCGTGAGCCTCGCGGCCCCGAGCGTTCGACACGTCGAGGACCGCGGCGGCGCGATCGAGACGGACTACCTCATGCGCGACGTACCGGAGACGCCGGAGGAGATCGCGAGGCTCCGCACGTGGGTGGAGGAGGACCCGCAGCTCCGCGGCATGCTCGTCACGCCCGACGGCCGGGCGGCGCTCGTCGTCGTCGACTTCTACGGGCCGCCGTCGGGCGACTACTGGGCACGCGTCGCCGCGCTCGCGGAGCCGTACCGGGACGCGCCGGTCGACTTCTTCTTCGCCGGCGAGCCGATGTTCGTCGCCGCGAACCAGGAGCAGTCGCGCGAGGTCGGGTGGCGCATCCCGATCACGTTCGGCGTGATCGCGCTCATGCTGCTCCTCTCCTTCCGCAGCGTCCAGGGCATGCTCGTCCCGATGCTCACGGCGACGTTCAGCACGACGTGGGCGCTCGGGCTCATGGGCTACACGGGGATCGCGTTCGACAGCTGGAACGTCGCGGCGCCCATCCTCCTGATCGCCGTGGCCGCCGCGCACTCGGCGCAGATGCTGAAGCGGTACGGCGAAGAGGTGGTCCGCCTCGGCGACAACCGCGAGGCGGTCGTCCGCTCGACCGTCGCGATGGGGCCGGTCATGATCGCCGCCGGCGCGACGGCGGCGCTCGGGTTCGCGTCGCTCGCGCTCTTCGGCGTCCGCTCGATCGGCAACTTCGGCCTCACGTGCGCGTACGGCATCGGGAGCGCGGTGGTGCTCGAGATGACGTTCATCCCGGCGCTCCGCGCGCGCCTCCCCGCGCCGCGCCGGGTTCCGAGCGAGGGCGGCGTCACGCATGCGTTCCTCGCACTCCTCCACCGCGCAATCGTCCTACACCGCGGCCGGCGCGTGCTCGTCGGCACCGCGGTCACGCTGGTGCTCGCCGCCGTCGGCGCGTGCTTCGTCCGGACGTACGGCTCGACGCGCGAGTACCTGCCGCGCAAGAGCCTCGTCCGCCGGCACCTCGCCGAGATCGAGAAGCACTTCCCGGGCACCGTCACGATGACGATCCTCTACCAGGGCAGCCCGGGCAGCATGCGGACGGTGCCGGTCCTCAAGCACATGGCGGCGCTCCAGGACGAGCTCGGGCGCGATCCGACCGTGCTTCGCACCGCGTCGCTCGCCGACCTCGTGAAGGAGCTGCACAAGGTGTTCGCGGCCGACGGCCCCGCGCCGTACAGCATTCCGGACGACCAGCAGCTCCTGGCGCAGCTCATGTTCCTCGGCGAGTCGCCTGCGTTCGAGCGCTTCACCGACCGTGCCGGCGGCCAGGGCCTCGTCCTCGCCTACCTCCGCACCGACGATTCCGCGGCCGTCGGGCCGCTCGTCCGCCGGGCGGACGCGTGGCTCGCCGCGCACCCGGCGCCGCCCGGCGTGCAGGTGCTCGTCGCCGGCGGCGTCGGCCCGACGATCCTCGCGATCAACGAGCACACGACACACGGGAAGCTCCTCAACATGCTCGTCGTGCTCTGCGTCATTGCGGTCGTATCGTCGATCATGCTCCGCTCCGTCCTCGGCGGGCTCTACGTCACGACCCCCATCGCGCTCACGATCGGCATCCTGTTCGGCATCCTCGGGTGGACCGGCGTCCGCCTCGACATGGGATCGGCCTCGGTCATCGCGATCGCCGCCGGGATCGGCGCGGACTACGCGATCTACTTCCTCTATCGGCTCCGGGAGGAGTACGCGCGGCTCGCGGACGACGCGGAGGCGTTCGGCGCCGCGCTTCACACCTCGGGCCGCGCCGTCCTGTTCGTCGCCGCCTCGATCGGCGCCGGCTTCGGCGTGATGGCGTTCTCCGAGTTCAAGGGCCTCCGCCTCTTCGGCACGCTCATGCCCGTCGCGATGGCCGTGTCGTGCCTCGCCGCCCTCTCGATCATGCCCGTGCTCGTGCTGAGGACGCGGCCCGCGTTCGTCTTCCGCCGGCGCGAGCGCTGACGGCCGCGCGCGGCACCGCCCCTACGCCCCGGACGCCAGCAGCTCCGCCAGGTCCTTCGCGTTCCGGACCGCCGATTCGCGGTAGCAGTTGTTCATGAGGACGTGCACCTCGCGCGTGCGGCGGGCGAGCGCGCGGATGCGCGGCACCCACGGGCGGAGCTCGGCGGGGTCGTAGAGGTAGCCGAAGCGCTCGTGCGTGGTCGCGCCGCGCTTCGTCCACGTGTCGGCGCGGCGCCCGTGGAACCGGACGACCGCGAGGTCGTCGGAGGTCGCCTCGGCGACCGGCGGCACGCTCGCGGGCGTGCCCTGCGGCTCGTCCACGCAGACGTAGACGAGGCCTGCGCGGCGGAGGAAGGCGAGCGTCCGCGGCGCGCGCTCGGGCGTCATCCAGCGCGCCTGCCGGAACTCGACGGCGAGGCGTGCCCCGGGGAGCCGCTCGGAGAGCGACTCGAGATACGCATGGGAGGTCCGGCTCGGCGCCGTCCACGCGGGCAGCTGGAAGAGGACGTAGCCGAGCTTCCCCGCGTCGCGGAGCGGTGCGAGCGCCGCATGGAAGCGGCGCCAGATCTCGGCGACCACGGCCTCCGGGAGGTCGCGCGGGTAGAGGCGGCGGGCGCGCCGCAGCGTCGCGGGAAGGGAACCGACGAGGTCGCGGTCGAGGCGCGCGAGGTCGATGGGATGCTCGGTGAGCGCCGCGTACGCCTTCACGCCGAACACGAAGTCCGCGGGCGTGCGCTGCGCCCAGGCGGCGGCGTTCCGGGGAGCCGGGAGCGCGTAGTAGGTCGAGTCGACCTCTACGAGCGGGAAGTGGCGTGCGTAGTACCGGAGCCGGCGCTCGGGGGTGTTCGCCGCGGCCGGGTAGAAGGCCCCGCTCGCGACGAGCGACTTCTCCGTCCACGACGCCGTGCCGACGAGGACGTTCCCGACCCGCGCCGGGACGGGCCCGTGCGCCAGCTCGGGCGCCGGCGGCGGCGTCGCGAGCCAGGCGCCGCGGGGCTGCACCGTCATCGAGCCTCCGATCCGCGATTCGAGCGCACGTGTCCTCCGGAGGCGGGCACCTCCGCTTCTCCCCTCACGCGCCGCGTTCGGGCCGCGTTTGCGTCCCGCCGATTGCCGGGACCATCGCCTCTCGTATAGGTACGAACGCACGAGGTCGAGATGCAGGCAGCGTCGACACCGCGGCGTCGCGCGCTCGGTGTGCTCGGACTCGGCTTCGCGGCGAGCATCGTCCTCGCCGTCGTGCTCGGGGGCTTCTCGTTCCTCGAGGCCCGGCTCGTGCACGAGGACGTGAGCCGGATGGTCGCGAACGCGGAGCGGTCGACCATGCTCGTCGCGGACGTCGGCCGTCAGGTGACGCGACTGCTCGCCGTCGCGCTCGAGCGCGGCGCGGGCGAGCGCGCCGAGGCCGAGCCGCGGGCGGACCGCCTGGCGGCGGCCGATCGCGCGCTCGAGTCGTCGATCGCTCGGCTCGCGGCGCTCCTCGGGCTCGATGGTCCCGCACGCGAGCGGCGGCTCCTTCCCCTCCTCGCGGAGCTCCGCGCGCAGGCGCGCGGAGCGCTCGACGCGGCGGACGAGAGCCCCGACCGCGAGGCCGCCATTGCCCGCCTCGGCACGCTCGCACGCCTCCTCCAGGACGAGCTCGACGTGCTCGACCGGGCAAGCACCGAGCAGAGCCGCGCGCAGCTCGCCGCGGCCGACGTCCGCCTCGCGCGGCTCGCACGCTTCCAGCTCGCCGCCGACCTGATCCTCGTCCTCGGGCTTGCGCTCATCTGGTGGCGCGTCGCGCGCACGGTCCGCCGCCAGCGCGAGGAGCTCGCGCGGTACACCGCGCGGATCGAGCAGTCGAACCGCGACCTCGACGCGTTCGCCGGCCGGATCGCGCACGACATCCGTGACGCGCTCGCGCCGCTCTCGCTGATCGGCGCCCAGCTCCGGAGGGCGCCGCAGCCGGCGATTCTCGATCGGCTCGCCGAGCGCCTCGAAGGCGCGACGCGCGAGAGCCGCGCGCTCATCGACGGCCTCCTCGCCTTCTCGCGCGCCGCGCGACCGATCCCGCCGCCGGCGCCGACCCCCGTGCGCGAGGTCGTGGCCGCCGTGCTGGACGACCTCGCGCCGCTCGCCGCGCAGGTGGGGGCGACGGTCGACGTCCGGGTGAGCGACGTCCTCGTGTCCTGCGCGCCGCCGCTCCTGCACGCGGTCGCCGCGAACCTCGTCCGGAACGCGCTCAAGTACGTCGCCGGCCGACCGGAGCGCCGCGTGCACGTCGCGGCGTCGCCGCGGGACGAGGTCGCCGAGCTCGTCGTCGAGGACACGGGGCCGGGCATCCCCCGCGATTCACTCCAGCGGATCTTCGAGCCGTTCTTCCGGGTACCGGGAACGTCCGCGCCCGGCACGGGGATCGGCCTCGCGACGGTCCGCCGCATCGTCGAGGCGCACGGCGGGACGATCGCCGTCGAGTCGACGGTGGGGCGCGGCGCGACCTTCCGCGTGCGCCTGCCCCGCGCCGTCCCGTCGCCCGACGGCGCGGCGTCGGCTCACTCCGTGCGGTCGGACGGCGCGCCGGCGAGGTAGCGCGGGTTCGCCGCCGCGAGCTTCTCCTGCACCGTCGCCCGCACGTGGGCGCGCACGGCCCGCGCGCCGTCGAGCTCGCCGCGGCGGATCCGCTCCGCGAGCGCAGCCGTCGCCGCGTGGATCGCGGCGCGCGCCGCCGCCGCCCCCTCGGGCATCGGCGCGCCGGGACGGCCCTCGAGCGCCGCGAGCCTGGTCCACTCGGCACGGAGCGCGTCCTCCTCGCCCGCGAGCTCGCGGCCGACGATCGCGAGCACGTTCGCCGCGACCCGGGCGTGGAAGCGGAGCCGGCCGTCGAGGGCGGGCACCACCTCGCGGTCGAGAAACTCCCGCACGACGTCGAGCAGCTCGAGCGCGGTCGGCCGGTCCTGCATCACGATTCCTCCGTGAGGTCGAGGAGCTCGAGCTCCATCTCGGCGACCCGGCGCCCGAGGCTCGCGAGCTCGACGTTGCGCATGCCGCCGACGAGCACGCTCGCCGCCTGCATGAGGCAGATCACGGCCCATTTGAGGTTCCCGAAGACCTCCCACCACCGAACGGCGCGCGGGTCGGGCGCGCGGGCGGCGACGCGCGCGTATGCGTCGAAGAAGGGCTCGCGCGCCGCGAGCCCGCCGACGGGATTGCGGTCGGCGCCGAAGCGCCATGACCGGACGCAGATCCAGCCCAGGTCCTCGGCCGGATCCCCCGCGTGCGCGAGCTCCCAGTCGAGGACCGCGCGCAGGCCCTCGGGACCGAACATGACGTTCCCGATCCGGAAGTCGCCGTGGACGACCGCGAGCGCCTGCGGCGCGGGGACGCGCGCGGCGAGCCAGCGGAACGCGAGCTCGAGCGCGGGATGCGGATCGAGCGCGACCGTCCGGTAGATCCCCTCCCAGCGCGCGAGCTCCGCGGCTCCCGGCGCCGTCCCCTCGGGCGGCCGTTCGAGGAACGCGAGCGAGGCGAGCGGCAGCGCGTGGATGCGGGCGAGCGCGGCCGCGAGCTCGCCCGGCAGCGCCGCGCGCGCACCGGCGTACTCGGCGTCGCGGAGGAGGCGTCGCGGAAGCGTCTCTCCCGCGACGAACTCCATCACGAAGAAGGGCGCGTCGAGGACGGCGGGGTCCTCCTCGCACCAGAGGACGCGCGGCACCGGGATGCCGCCCGCGGCCGCCGCGCGCAGGAGGTCGAACTCCGCGCGGCGGCTCGTCTGGATCCGGTGGCCGGGCGGGTCGCGCCGGAGCACGAGCCGCTCGGTCCGCCCGTCGCCCCGCCGCACGTCGAAGACCCACGAATCCCGCGATGCGCCGCCGGGCAGGCGCGCGAGGCCCTCGATGGCGACGGTCTCGTCGCCGAGCCGTCGGCGCACGACGGCGGCGAGCCGTGCGGCGAGGTCAGCCGACGTGGTCCAGGTACTCCGACCAGCCGTAGCCGATGCGGTCGCCCCACCGCCACTCCGTGAGCCCCTCCGCGATCCGCGTCGTGACGCCGTTCCGCCGGTTCCGGAGCGGCACCATCGCGAGGACACGCCCCTCGACGCGCTCGGGCGGTCCGCCGTCCTCGGGATGGAGGAGCGCCGTGAGCGACTCGTGCAGCCCTTCGGCCCCCGCGCGCGACTCGACCTCGACGCGCGCGAGGAGGCGGTTCGCCACGCCGCGCCGGTAGAGGTAGCCGCCCTCGACGACGCGGCCGTCGCGCTGCACCGTCCGCGCCGCCGCGATGCCGGCGTCCGCGCCGAAGCTCATCGTGAGCCAGCGGTAGTGGTCCGGCGCCTGCCAGTAGCGCGGCCCCCAGGAGTGGTCGCGCAGCCCGAAGCCGTCGATCGCGATCTCGCGGCCGTCGAGCACGACGCGTCCGACCGCGCGTCCGTGCTGCTCCAGGTGCCCGCGCGCGAACTCCTGCCCCGCCTTCTCGACGCGGACGCTCACCCATCGCCCGTCGCGCTCCTCCCGCGGCTCGCCGCCGAAGCCGGGCGAGAGCCCCTCGTACCGGAGCTCGATCGCGACGGGTCGCAGGGGGTTCTCGGCGAACGCGCGCCGCGGGTCGAGGAGGTCGAGCGGCCGGGCCATGACGCAGCACGGGCCGTCGTAGCGGATCGCGTGCTCGACGAACGGCGTCTGGACCGTGAACGCGAGCCCGCCGGCGTCGAAGCGGTCGGTCGCGCGCACCTCGGGCCGCCGGAACATGAACGCCGCGGAGCCGTCGGGGAGGTAGAGGCACACGGTCATCTCGCCCCGTCCCTCGTTCGGGCGCAGCCCGAGCCGGACGAAGCCGCCGAACCGCACCGCCGGGTCGTAGAAGTTGTAGTACGCGCTCTCGTTGAAGTTCGGCTCGCCCGTGTTCGGATGCATGAAGTCGTCGTCGTCGAGGAGCACGGGGCGGATCGACGTCGTCATCGGAGCGTCCTGTCGGTCGCGAGGGCGTCGAGGACTCGTAGCACATCCGCGAAGGCAGCGTACGCCTCGTGCGCGACGCCCCGGGCGCGACCGCGGTCGAGGAGCGGGCGGCCGCGTTCGGCGAAGACGGCGGCGGCGGGCGCGAGCCGGGCGCCGCCGCCCACCGGCTCGCCGAGGGTGCGGGGCGGGAGCCGCGCCGGGTCGAGCGCCGTCACCGCGGGAACGCCTCGGCGACGCCGCCGTCGACGGGGAGCGTGGCACCCGTCGTCGGCGTCGCGTTCGAGGCGAAGAAGACGACCGCGTTGGCGACGTGCTCGGGTGTGACCGTCGCCTTCAAGAGGTTCCGCTCGCGGTAGAACGCCTGGAGCTCCGACGGGTCGAGCCCGCGCGACCGCGCGCGCGCCGGTCCGACCTCCTGCCAGAGGCCCGACGGGCGCCGGGCGTCGCCGAAGACCGCGTCGGCGTTGATGAGGTTGACGCGCACGCCGGCGGGAGCCAGCTCGAGCGCCGCCACCTTCGCGAGCTGGTGGGCGCCGGCCTTCGACGCGCTGTACGCGCCGAAGTCGGCGCCCGGCGCGAACACGTTCTTCGACGAGTTCACGATCACGTGCCCGCCCGTTCCCTGCCGCCGCAAGAGCGCCGCCGTCTCGCGGAGGACGAGGAACGCCCCGGTGAGGTTCACCTCGACGACGCGCCGGAAATCCGCCGGCGCAAGCGCCGCGATCGGGCCCACGTGCGCGATGCCGGCGTTCAGCACGACGACGTCGAGCCCGCCGTAGAGCCGGCACGCCTCCGCGACGCCCTCGGCGACGGCGCGCTCGTCCGTCACGTCCATCACGACGCCCGCCGCGACACCGCTGCGCTTCGGGTCGAGCTCCGCGACCGCGGCGTCCACGCGCTCGCGCGCGAGGTCCGTCACGACGACGTGCGCGCCCGCCTCGACGAGCTTCCGGCACACCGCGAACCCGATCGCCCCGGTCGCGCCCGTCACGAGCGCCGCCTGCCCCGCCAGGGGCGGCTCCTTCGCCTTCCCGAGCTTCGCCTGCTCGAGGCTCCAATACTCCATGTCGAAGAGGTCGCCGTCGGCGAGCGCCGTGTAGCGCCCGAGGTCGTTCGCGAGCGCCTTCGCGACGACCGTGTGCTCGGCGATGTCGGCCGCGATGCGCGCGTCCTTCTTCGTACGTCCCGCCGCCACGATGCCGATGCCGGGGACGAGGAGGACCCGCGGATGGGAGTCGAGCTTCGTGACCGTCGTCCGCGCGCGCGCCGCGTTCGCCGCGAAATACGCGTCGTACGCCTCGCGATACCGCGCGACGGCCGCGGCGACCCGCTCGCGGAGCCGCGCGTCGTCGTCGAGCGGCAGGTCGGCGAGGAAGAGCGCGGGGCCCTTCGTCCGGATCACGTGGTCGGGCGTGAGCGGCCCGCGCGCGGCGAGCTCCGCGGCGTCGGGGCGCGCGAGCGCGGCCAGGATCTCGGGGCTCGCCCGGTGCTCGAGCACGACGCGGCGCCACGTGCGGTCGCCCGGCGTCGCGCCGCCGCCCGGCTCGGCCAGCGCGCCGCGGACGACGGGGGCGAGCGCGGCAAGCGCCGGCCCCACGCGGTCCAGGTCCGCGCCGCGCCCGACGACCCGGCGCTCCTTCGCGCGCCGGGCGACGAGCTTCTCCGCGCGGTCGACGCCCGCGATCATGCGCTCGTACGCCGTGCGCGCGTCGTCGGCGAAGGTGAAGAGGCCGTGGTTCAGGAGGACGAGGCCCTCGACCTTCGGGTCGCGCTCGTACACCTCGGCGGCGAGCTTCGCGAGCGCGAAGCCGGGCATGACGTACGGCACGATCGCCCACCGGGGCCCGAACGCCTCGCGCACCATCTCCTCCGCCTCCGCGCGCGGCTGGTTCGTCACGACCAGCGCGATGTCGGCGTGCGTGTGGTCGATGAAGCGGTGGGGGAGGAAGGCGTGCAGCAGCGTCTCGACGGAGGGGTTCGGCGCGCCGGCGTCGAAGAGGTGCGTGCGGAGCTGGTTCACCATCTCCTCGTCCGAGAGCTCGGGGAGCGCGCGGAGCTTCCGGAGGTGGGCGAGGTCCACGGCGGGCAGGCCCGGCGGCTCGATCGTGTCGAGGTCCCAGCCGCTCCCCTTCACGAAGAGCGCCTCGACGCGCTCGCCGACGAGCGTCGTGACGGTGCCTTTCAGGGACGTGTTCCCGCCGCCGTGCATCACGAGGTCGGGGTCGCGGCCGATGAGCCGCGAGGTGTAGACGCGGAGCGCCAGCTCCTCGCCCCACCGCGGCGCAAGCCGCTCGACGAACTCCGCCGCTTCGCGATCCGACCAACGACTCTCCATCGACGGTGCTCCCTCCGCGAAAGGCGCCCACAGTAGGCGGCCGGCGCGCGCCTTTTCAAGCCGTCGCGCGACCGGTATCACGGACGCCGTGCGCGCCCGGCCGCGGACGTGCACGCGGTCCACGGCCTCGGCAGGGAGGGACGCGACGCATGACCCCGCTCACGAGCGACGACCGGCTCGCCATCGGCGAGGTGCTCGCGACGTACTGCCACTGCCTCGACCAGGGACGATGGGACGAGCTGCGGGCGCTCTTCGTCCCCGACTGCCGCCTCGACTTCGGCGCGGTGCTCGGCGTCTTCGAGGGACCCGACGGCCTCCGGCGCTTCACCGACCTCCTCGCCGGGCTCGGCCTCTTCATGCGGCACTACACGACGAACGTCGTCGTCCGCGGGGACGGCGAGCGCGCGCGGGCGGAATCGTACGTGCTTGCGATCACGGGTCCGTCGGACGGCCGGCACACGGCGACCGGACGGTACGAGGACGAGCTCGTGAAGCGCGACGGGCGCTGGCTCCTCCGCTCCCGCCGCGCGCTGCTCGAGGCGTGAGCCGCGCTATTCGGCCGCGGCCTGGGTGCGACGGCGGCGGTTCTTCGACCCCGGCGGACGCCCCGGGCCGCGTCGTCGGCCGCGGCGACGGCGCCGCGTCTTCGTGCCGCCCGTGCTGCTGCCGAGCAGGTTCTGAATCGCTCGACCGACCTCCTGCTTCACGAGATCGCGGATCACCGTGATGAGACTCTTCTGCCGAGGCATCGTCGACCTCCTCCGTGGGCGCGCCTGCACCTAGCCCACGACCCGCATGAGAGCAAGCCGCATTTCCGGCTAGGAGACGGGGTCGGTCTCCTAGTGTGGCGGCCGGTCGACGTCGACGTGCAGCGCGCCGACGTGGATGAGATCGCACCCCGTGGCCCGGCCGCGGACGTCGACGACGCCCGGGAGCGCGCCCGCGATGCGACCCGACGTCCGGTACGCGTACGCGTGTACGGGGGCGTAGACGTCCGCGGCGCGCGCGTCGGGATGCGTCTCTTCGGCTTCGGACACGTCCTCGACGCGGACCCCCGCCGGCAGCGCCACGAACAGCGCGTCGCGGATGCGAGCCGCCGCGTCGCGCGCGAACGCCTCGGCGCGGAACGCGAAGTGCGCGCCGCGGACGTCGCGGGGATGTTCGGCGCGCAGCCCGAGCGCCTCGCCGTGCACGTCGATCGCGTCGGCGAGCGACGCCACGACCTCCGCGGGCGCGAAGAACGCGTGGTGCGAGCCCTCGCCGAGGAGCTCGCGGAGGCGCTCGCCGAGCGACGCCGGCTCGAGACCGACGTCCGCGCCGAAGAAGCCGCCCGCCTGCGCGCCCGCGAGGAATCCCTCCACGAACGCCCGCGCGGCGTCCTTCGAGCCCGCGATCACGAGCTCCTGCCACGTCGTCCCGGCCATGTCGCCCGTCCTTAGCCGAAAAAGACCCAGGTGGCGATCCCGAACGCGGGCAGCAGGACCGGCACCGTGTAGCGCGCGATGTATCCGAAGAACGACGGCATCGGCACGCCCGCCTCCTCGGCGATCGACTTCACCATGAAGTTCGGCGCGTTCCCGATGTAGGTGTTCGCGCCCATGAAGACGGATCCCGTCGCGATCGCCTGGAGGAAGCCGTGGTTCTCGCCGACGAGCCGGGCGACGGCCGCCGGCTCGGGCACGCCCGGGTAGAGGCGGCCGAGCGCCGTCGAGAGGAAGGCGAGGTAGGTCGGCGCGTTGTCCAGGAACGACGAGAGCGTGCCGCTCGCCCAGAAGAAGTGCGCGGGCTCGCGGACGTGCCGGATGACCGGTGCGAACGCGCCCGCCTCGCCCGCGCGCAGCATCGCGAGCGCGGGGATGATGGTCGCGAAGATGCCCCCGAAGAGGATCGCGACCTCGCGGATCGGCTCCCAGGAGAACCCGTTGTCCTCCCGGACCCGTGGGCTCGTGAGGCGCCACGACGCGGCGAGGAGGACGAGGAGGACGGCGTCGCGCACGAGGTTGCCGGTCGACTGGTGGACGCCGAGCACGACGAGCTCGCGGCCGTGCCAGAGCCCCGAGGCCGCGACGGCGGCGACGACGCCCGCGAGCAGGAGGAGGTTGAGCGCCCCGTCGAGGCGCAGCGGCTCGCCGAGGCCTCGCCGCGGGCGCGCGCGGACGAGCGCGTCCTCGCGACGCCAGCAGCGGAGCTCGACGGCGAGGTAGAGGGCGAGGACGATCGCCGCGACGAGCGCGAGCTCGTCGACGAGCCCGAGCGTCCAGAAGAAGGGCACCCCGTGGAGGAAGCCGAGGAAGAGCGGCGGGTCGCCGAGCGGTGTCAGCGCGCCGCCGATGTTCGCGACGAGGAAGATGAAGAAGACGACGGTGTGCGCGCGGTATCGGCGCTCCCGGTTCGCCCGCAGGAGCGGGCGCACGAGGATCATCGACGCGCCGGTCGTCCCGACCCACGACGCGAGCACGGTCCCCGCCGCGAGCAGCGTCACGTTGACGCCGGGGGAGCCCCGGAGCGTCCCGCGCAGGTAGACGCCGCCCCCGATCGTGAACAGCGTCGCGAGCAGGATGATGAACGGCACGTAGTCGACGACGGCGACGTGCGCGAGCTCGTGGAGCGCGGTGTCGCCGTACGCGAGCACGAACGGCACCACGAACGCGGCCGCCCACGCGGCCGCGACCTTCGGGTAGTGCTCGTGCCAGAAGGCCGGCGCGAGGAGCGGGAAGAGCGCGATCGAGAGCAGGATTCCCGCGAAGGGGATGGCGCTCCAGACCGGCAGCAGCGTCCCGAGCTCGACGGGCGTGGCCGGCACTAGTCGCGCTTCTCGCCGACCCGCACGCGGTCGGCGATCCGCTTGAGCTCGCGCTCGGTCAAGATGCCGCGCGTGACGAGGTCCTGCGGCGACTCGTACGGACGGCCCTCGACGATCCGTTCGGCCATGCTCGGCGTGATGCCGGGCAGCGTCTTGATCTTCCGGAGCGGCGCACGGTTCAGGTCGTAGACGGGCGGCTTGCTCGGCTCGCGATGCCGATGCGGCATCCAGCGACGAACCGAGGCGCAGCCGAGCGGTCCCGAGGCGACGGCGAGTCCGAGCGACACGAGCAGAACACGACCTCCTCTCATGGGCGCGAGAGAGTACCGGCCGCGAGGGTTCAGCGGAAGAGGCGACCGAACCAGCCGAAGAGCCGACGCCGGCCCGCGTCGACGGCCCGCTCGCCCTCGCGCACGGCGTCCGCGACGCCGCCCCCGACGGCCGTCCAGATCGGCCGGTGGCGATCGCACGGCGTCTCGGGCTCGGTGCCGGCGAGGAACGGCTCGCGGCGCGACGCGGGGCACGCCGACGTCGCGAGGAGGCCCGTCGCCGGATCGACGTCGCGCCAGACGACGTCGTCGGGCACGGGGAACTGGCGCTCCTCGTCGCCGGTCGCGACGGCCTTCACGAAGTCCGTCCAGATCGGCAGCGCGCCCTGGGCGCCCGTGAGCCCGGTCGGCGCGCCGTCGTCGAACCCCACCCAGACGCCGGCCACGACGTCCGGCGTGAAGCCGACGAACCAGGCGTCGCGCGTGTCGTCGGTCGTGCCCGTCTTCCCCGCCGCCGCGCCGCGGAGCCCCGCCTGGCGCGCGCTTCGCGCCGTA
Organism: Binatia bacterium; assembly: GCA_035650655.1. Taxonomy (GTDB): domain Bacteria; phylum Desulfobacterota; class Binatia; order DP-6; family DP-6; genus DASRHG01. Next base: position 84,810 of record DASRHG010000027.1, read on the forward strand.
CCCCCGTCGACGACGCGCGAAAGCAGGTGCGTCACGAGGTAGGCGACGCCGGGATCGAGCACCTGCGTCGCCTCGCCGGGCGCGGCGTAGAGCGTCTCACCGTCCGGCGAGACGACGGCGCCGACGAGCGTCGACCGTCGCCGCACGCCGCCGCTCGCGAAGACGGCGTAGGCCGAGGTCAAATCGAGGAGCGACACGTCGGCCACGCCGAGCGCGAGCGCGGGGACGCGCGGGAGCGGACCCGGGATGCCGAGGTCGGCCGCCGCGCGCACGATCGGGTCGAGGCCGAGGTCGAGAGCGAGGCGGACGGTCGCGGCGTTCCGCGACTCGGCGAGCGCGTCCTCGAGGGGAATCTCGCCCGCGAAGGTCCCGTCGTAGTTGACGGGCTGCCACACGCGCCCGCCCGTGCGGACGGTGACGGGCGAGTCGTCCAGCGTCGACACGACGGTGCGCGGCGGGGCGGCACCGCGGCGCGCGGGGTCGAGCGCCGCGAGGTAGACGAAGGGCTTGAACGCGGAGCCCGGCTGGCGCCTGGACTGCACGGCCCGGTCGAGCGGGCTCGAGCCGTAGTCGCGGCCGCCGACGAGCGCGCGGACCCAGCCGCTCCGCGGGTCGAGGGCGACGAGCGCCGCCTGGAGGGGCGCGCGGCGCCGACGGCCGCGGTCGAGCGCGGCGAGCTGCTTCCGCACGGCGCGCTCCGCCTCGCGCTGCGCGTCGGCGTCGATCCCGGTGAAGATGGCGAGGCCGGGCGCGGCCGCGACGCGGGGGGACACGACCGTCCGCAGCTCGCGCGCGACCTGGGCTGCGACGTAGAGCGCCGCGACGGCGCGGGTTCGCGGCGGCGCGAGCGTCAGCCCCTCGGCCCTGGCCCGCTCGCCGTCGGGAGCCGAGAGCGTCCCGTCGCGGACCATCTGCGCGAGGACACGGTTGCGCCGGGCGATCGCGGCGCGGGGATGGGTGCGCGGTGCGAGGCCGTTCGGCGCGCGGATCATGCCGGCGAGGAGCGCGCACTCCGCGGCGTCCAGCTGCCCGAGCGGCTTCCCGAAGTAGGCCTCGGCGGCCGACGCGAAGCCGTGGACCGGGAGCCCGCCGTCGACGCCGAGGTACACGGACGCGAGGTAGCGGCGCAGGATCTCCTCCTTCGTCGCATGCGCCTCGACCAACACGGCGAGCACCACCTCCTCGAGCTTCCGGCGGATCGTGCGGCGCGGGGAGAGGAAGGCGTTCTTCACGAGCTGCTGCGTGATCGTGCTGCCGCCCTCGCGGCGTCCGCGCACGCGGAGGTTCGTGATGAACGCCCGCACGATCGCGGTCGGGTCGAAGCCCGGGTGGTGGAAGAAGTGGCGGTCCTCGGCCGCCAGGACCGCGGCGCGGCACACGCGCGGCGCCGGGTCGGCGCCCGGGTCGAGCGTCGCGCCCGCGCCTCCGAGGAGTGCCAGCACCTCCGGCTCGAGGTCGAGGCGATCGAGCGCCGCGCCCGCGACGTCGCGCATCTCGGCCACCGCCCCGCCGCGGAAGACGACGCGCGCGTGCCGGGGCGCAGGCGCCCAAGGCGCGGGGGACGGGCGCGTCGCGACGTCGACCGTCGAGCCGTCGACGCGGAACTCGCCGCGCGCGACCGGCGCGCCGGCTGTCGCGGGGCGGTAGCCGAGCCGGGTGAGCTTCCGCACCAGGGCCGCGGGAGCGGTGCGCGTGCCGGGGCGGAGCACGGTGGGCGCGGCGTAGATGCGCGCGCTCCCGAGCGGCGGCCCTGCGAGGTACGTCCGGACGCGGTGGTCGAGCCAAAGCGCCGCGATCGCCGTACCGAAGCCCGTCGCGAACAGGAGGAGCGCGGCCCACCGGCGCAGACGACGCATGCGCTTCCCACTACTACCCGCGCGCCGAGAAATTTTCACATCCCGACTTGTCAACCCGCGGCGCGTGGGGCTATGAGCGCGAGGCGTGGATCACCTCGAGCGGCAGGACCAGTTCGACGCGATGGTGCAGGGTCTCCGCGACAGCGCGGATCTCCTCGAGCGGCTCGGGCGCGACCTCGCCGTGCGTCGCATCCTGACGAACGTGCTCGGCGATCTGCTGGACGGCACGATGGCGACCGTCCGCTTCGTGGCGAGCGCGCTGCTCGGCTGACGCTCGCGCCGCTAGAACGCGCCGTTCGACGGCCCCTTCGCGCACTGCCGCATCCTCCGCTTGTCGATGCGCGCCTTCGGCAGACGGGGCGGTGTCGCGAACGCCGGGCTCGTGAAGTCGAAGAACTCGAGCATCGGGTCCGCATTCGCGTCGCGGCGCGTGAGCGCGGGCAGGTCGAAGCGGGTCTCGATGAAGCGCAGGATCGAGGTGTGGTCGTGCACCGTGTGCGAGACGAACCGCTTGCGCGCCCAGGGCGACACGACCGCGACGGGCACGCGAATCCCGAGCCGGTCGAAGCGGGCGTCGACGTCCCCTGCACGCAGCATCGGCGGGATGTCGTCGGGAACGCACGCCTCGGGCGGCGGGACGTGATCGTAGAAGCCGCCGTGCTCGTCGTAGGTGTGGAAGAGGGCCGCGCGCGGCCACTGCGGGCTCATCATGAGCGCGCCGATGACCTTCGCCGCGAACGCCTGCCCCACCTGGACGTTCGACGGCGGGTGCTCGTCGGTCTCCACGTTGGGGTCCGTCGAGGTGAAGATCGGATCGACGAACGCCACCTGCGGCAGCGTCCCCGCCGCGGCGTCGGCGTAGAACCGGTCGATCGGCACGAGGTTCGCGCTGCGGTTCGCCCGGACGTAGCCGAAGAGGATCGCGAACGGCACCTGCGACTGATAGACCTTCCAGGTGACGGGTGGCACCGCCTCGTCGAGCAGGTTGAAGATCGTGCGCTGCGCGAAGGAGGTCGGATCCGTCACGTCGAAGATGTCGTTCCGGATGTGGCCGAAGGACGTCCCGGCGAGGAGATAGAAGCGGTTGGGGAAGGTCTGCGAGAGGAGCGACGAGAAGTACCGGTCGCCGATCGCGAAGGTCGCGTAGAGCTCGTAATAGAAGGGCAGGTCGCGCTTCGTGTAGTAGCCCATCGCGCGCCGCCCCTTCGGGTCGTTCGGGGCGACGTTCGCGGCCGTGAAGCCGTCCATGGCGTCGCCGTTCCACTCCGCGTGCGTGCCGTTCCAGGAGTGGTCGAGGTCGGCCTTCTCGCAATAGCGGGTCTGGTGGAACGGGCGCACCGGGCGGCGGCCGCCGCGCGGATCGGGATTCGTCGCGCGCCGCGGCTCGGCCTCGGCGTCGGGCTGGCCCTGCCGGTGCAGCTGCCCGAAGTAGTGGTCGAAGGATCGGTTCTCCTGCATCATCACGACGATCGTGTCGATCGGGATGGCGCTCCCGTGCGGCGCCCCGGGCGGCAGCGTCGCGGCGGGAAGCGCGCCCGCCTCGAAGGGACACACCGCCGCGCCGAGAGCCACGGCGGCGGGGGCGAGCGCGAGGAGCCCGGCCAGCACGAGCGACGATCGCATGCGCGTCGCCATAGACCCCGCGGCGCGACACGGTCAAGGCGAACGACACGAACGGACGGGGGCCGCGCGGGGTTTGGTTGGGGCTCGGGAAGCTGCTAAGCGTCGCCGAGGCTGCGAGAAGGGGGGATTCTCGTTGAACCTGAGCTACAGCGCCGAGTACGAGCGGTTCCGGGACGAGGTCCGGCGCTTCCTCGCCGAGCACTGGACCGCGGCCGACGCCGCGCACGAGCCGGATCCCGACGCCGTCTCGGCGTACACCGGGGGCGCGCGCGTCGACGAGCGCGCGACGGCGTTCCGCGTGAAGGCGATCGAGCGCGGCTACCTCTACCGGCAGGTGCCGCGCCGGTACGGCGGCGGCGAGCAGCCGCCCGACCCGCTCAAGGCGACGATCATCGGGGAGGAGTTCCGCCGCGCGCGCGCGCCGCACGAGATCACCGGCCAGGGGCCGAGCATGCTCGTGCCGACGCTCCTCGAGCACGGCACCGAGGCGCAGAAGCAGTTCTTCATCCGCGACACGCTGCTCGGGAAGATCCGGTGGTGCCAGGGCTACAGCGAGCCGGGGGCGGGCAGCGACCTCGCCTCGCTCCGCACGCGCGCGGTCCTCGAGGGCGATCACTTCGTCGTGAACGGCCAGAAGATCTGGACGTCGAACGCGCGCGAGGCCCACTGGATGTTCGCCCTCGTGCGCACGGAGCCCGACAAGCCGAGGCACGACGGCATCAGCTATCTCCTGATCGACATGAAGACGCCCGGCATCGAGGTCCGCCCGCTCAGGCAGATGACCGGGGACGCGGACTTCAACGAGGTGTTCTTCGAGAACGTACGGGTGCCGGTCGCGAACCTCGTCGGCAAGCGCGGCCAGGGCTGGGTCGTGAACCGGTCCACGCTGAAGCACGAGCGGGCGCTCATCGGCGGTGCGCAGCTCACGCGGCGGACGTTCGACGGGCTTCTCATGCTCGCCCGCGCCCTCGAGATCCGCGGCCGGCCCGCGATCGAGGACCCCGTCGTCCGGGACCGCCTCGTCGCGCTCGAGGCGCGGCTCCTCGCGAGCGAGTACCAGGGGTATCGGCTGCTCACCATGAGCGCGCGCGGGGAGGACCACGGCCTCGCCGGGATGGTGATGAAGCTCTACTCGACGAACCTCGGCTACGACATCGCGCAGCTCGCCATGGACATCGTCGGCGACCGCCAGCTGCTCGCACCCGGCGAGGGCGCGGCGCCCGCGATGGGCATGTTCGGGACGGCGTACATGTGGTCGCTCGGCGTCCTCATCGCGGGCGGCACGGCGAACATCCAGCGGAACATCATCGCGGAGCGCGGGCTCGGCCTCCCGCGCGACCCGCGAAAGTAGGCGACGCCATGGACTTCGGCCTGTCCGAGGAGCAGGTCCTCCTGAAGGACACGATCCGCCGGTACCTCGACGCCGAGTGTCCGACCTCGCGCGTGCGGGCGATCATGGAGAGCGAGACCGGGCACGATCCGGCGCTCTGGGCCGGGCTCGCAGACCTCGGTGTCCCCGGGCTTCACGTGCCCGCCGAGCACGGGGGTGCTGGCCTCGAGCTGCTCGACGCGGCGCTCGCGGCGGAGGAGCTCGGCGCGGCGTGCGCGCCCGGCCCCTTCCTCGCCTGCGCGCTGGCGGCGACCGCCCTCGTCGAGAGCGGGCACCGCGCGGCGGCCGCGCGTTGGCTGCCCGCCGTCGCGAGCGGGCGCGCGATCGTCACGTTCGCGCACGGCGAGGACGGCGACGAATGGGACCCGGCCCGGCTCGCGACGCGCGCGCGCGGCGGGGCGCTCACGGGACGGAAGCCGCTCGTGCCGGCGGCGACCGTGGCGGACGCGATCGTCGTCGCCGCGCAGGACGACGAGGGGCCGGGGCTCTGGCTCGTCGAGCGCGGAGCGCCCGGGCTCGAGGTGACGCCGCTCCGCGGCACCGACATGACCCGCCGGGTGGCCGCGGTCGAGCTCGCGGGCGCCCCGGCGGCGAAGATCGCGAGCGGCCGCGCCGCGATCGACCGGACCTGGGACGCGGGCCTCGTCCTCCTCGCCGCCGACGCCTGGGGCGGCGCGCGGCGGTGCCTCGACATGACGGTCGAGTACGCACTCGCGCGCGAGCAGTTCGGGCAGCCGATCGCCGCCTTCCAGGGCGTCAAGCACCAGCTCGCGGATCTCGCGACCGACCTCGAGCCCGCGCTCGCGCTCTGGTGGTACGCGGCGCACGCGCACGACCGCATCCGCGACCGCGCGTCCCGGCACGCCGCGCTCGCCAAGGCGCACCTCTCGGATCTCTACGACCGGGCGACCCGCATCGCGACCGAGCTGCACGGCGGCATCGGCTTCACCTGGGAGTACGACCTCCACCTCTGGTTCCGCCGCGCGGTCTTCGACCGCGCGTTCCTGGGGACGGCGCGGCACCATCGCGCGCGCGCGGCGACGCTCGCGGGGTGGTAGCGTCGGCGGGTCGCGCGCGGGCGAGCCAAAGTGGTCGCACCTGGACTCGAACCAGGGGCCTCCTGCATGTGAGGCAGGCGCTCTAACCAACTGAGCTATGCGACCGGAGGGGCGTTCGGGAACGTCTCGCTCCCTATGCGAATCGCCTCATACCGTCAACGAGGCGCGGCTTGTGACTCCGCACCCCGGCGCCTACGCTCGGACTCGTGCGCGTCGCCGCAGGCCTCCTCGCGGTCGCGTTCGCCGCGATCGCCTTCGCCGAGGGTGCCGCCCCGTCGACGCCGGCCCGCGGGCCGCGCGTCGAGGCGGCGATCCCGCTCCCGCCGACGGGCCACGAGCGCCTGCGCTTCTTCGGTGGCCGCGATCACCACCTCGTCCCCGGGACGGTGACCATCGACAAACCGCCGTACGTCTGCGACGTCGACGGCCGAGGCTTCGGCGAGCGCGACGCCTTCGTCGCCCACCTCCGCATCCGGCACCGGCTCGCTTCGGCCGACATCCCGGATCGGCTCGTCGTCCGGGACGGCCAGGTCCACTTCATCGGCAAGTAGGCTAATTTCCCGAGTTTCTCCGCTTCGTTCGCAGCGCGTTGACTCATAACGCGGTGCGTAGTAACTCCCTGGGCGGTCGCTCCTACTTCTCTCCAGGGAGGATTTGTTCATGGCAGAGGCCAGGTCTCGCCTCGCGTTCCAGGAAGTCCGCGCGTCGGTGAAGCGGATGCAGACCGAGGGGGAGCGTCTCGTGAAGCGCATCCGTCAGGACGCCGAGGCGCTCGCCCGCCGGAGCCGCCGGAGGACGGTCGACGGGCTTCTCATCGATGCGCGGCGGCTGCGGAACGACCTGCGGAAGCGGGCCGAGCAGGCGATGCGCGACATCGAGGCTCGCCGGACGAGCCTTCTCTCCTCGCTCGAAGGGCAGACGACCCGGCTCGTCGAGGCCGTCGCCGCGCGTCTCAACGTCGCGCGCCACGAGGACGTGGCCGAGCTGCGCAGGCGCGTCGCGCTGCTCGAGCAGCGGCTCGATCAGCTCGACAAGAAGGAAAAGGCAGCCTGACGCCTCACTTCCGGCGGCGAGGACGGCCGAAGCCGCCGCCGCCGGGCGTCTCGACCCGGAGCCGGTCGCCCGCCGCGACCGCGAACGTCGCCTTCGCCGGCAGGCGGACGAGCCGACCGCGCCGGCCGCGGACGAGCCGGTCGCGGCCGCAGGCACCGGGCTCGCCGCCCGCGAGCCCGTACGGCGGGACGAGGCGGCGCTCGCCGAGGAGCGTCACGGTCGCGGGCGCCGTGAACTCGATTTCGCGCACGATCCCGTCCCCGCCGGGATGGCGCCCCGCCCCGCCGGAACCGGCGCGCACGGCGTAGCGGCGGACGCGGAGCGGATAGTACGCCTCGAGCGCCTCGATCGGCGTGTTCATCGTGTTCGTCATGTGCGTGTGGACCGCGGACGCGCCTCGGCGCCGCGGTCCCCCGCCCGCCCCGCCGGCGACCGTCTCGTAGTACGTGAACGGCCGCCCCTCAGCGACGCCGCCGAGGGCGACGTTGTTCATCGAGCCCGCGCTCGCCGCCGGGATCCGGTCCGGCGCCGCGCGCGCGAGCGCCCGCAGCAGCACGTCGACGATCCGCTGCGACGTCTCGACGTTCCCGCCGGCGACGGCGGCGGGAAACCGCGCGTTCACGACCGAGCCCTCCGGCGCGACGATCGTGAGCGGCGCGGCGAGGCCCTCGTTCGGGGGAATTGCCTCCTCCGCAAGGGCCGCGAAGACGTAGAGGACCGCGGACCGCGTGACGGCGAGGTTCGCGTTGACCGGGCCCTCGGTCTGCGGGTCGGTCCCGCCGAAGTCGACGCGCGCGCGCCCGCCGCGGAGCGTCACCGTCACCGCGATCCGGATGGGTCCCGTGCGGCAGCCGTCGTCGTCGAGGACGTCCGTGGCCGCATAGGTCCCCGCCGGCAGGCGCGCGAGCGTCGCGTGCATGAGGCTCGCACTGTACCGCTGGAGCGCCCGCATCTGCGCCGCGAGCGCTCCGCCCGCCGCGGCGGCGAGCGCCTCGAGGCGATCCGCGCCGACGCGGAGCGCGGCCCACTGGGCGCGCAGGTCGCCCTCGCGCTCGGCGGCGACCCGGGTGTTGGCGAGGAAAAGCTGGAGGACGTCGCGGACGATCCGGCCGCGCTCGACGAGCCGGACGGGCGGCAGGCGGAAGCCTTCCTGGAAGATCTCGGTGGCGAGCGGCATCGAGCCGGGCGACATCCCGCCGATGTCGGCATGGTGCGCGCGGTTCGCGACGTAGGCGAACGGCCTCGTCGCGCCGGCCCGGAAGACGGGCGCGACGACGGTCACGTCGGGGAGGTGCGTGCCCCCCGCGAACGGGTCGTTCAGCATGACGACGTCGCCCGGGCCCATCGGCATCGCCTCGATCGCGGCCCGGACGGACAGCGGGGTCGAGCCGAGGTGGACGGGGATGTGGGCCGCCTGGGCGACGAGGCCGCCCCCCGCGTCGAAAACCGCGCACGAGTAGTCGCGCCGCTCCTTGATGTTCGGCGAGAGGGCGGTCCGCCCGAGCACGACGCCCATCTCCTCGGCGATGCCCGCGAAGCGGTGGTTCGCGAGCTCGAGGTCGACGGCGTTCAACGCGCGGCCCCCCCGTGCACGAGGAGGAGCCCGCCCTGGCCGTCGACGCGCGCCGTCCACCGCGGGGGCACGAGGGTCGTCGCGCTGTACTCGCAGACGACCGCGGGCCCCGGCACGCGCGTCCCCGGCCCGAGGTCGTCGCGCCGCCACACCGTCGCCACGCGCGGCCCGGCCTCGAAGACGACGGGCCGGCGGGCGACGGGTGCCGGGCGCGGCCGGCGCCGGAGCCGCTCCTCGGGAACGCGGGCCCGCCCGCCGCGGGCGCGGACGCGGACGGTCACCACCTCGACGGCGCGCGCCGGGTCCGCGTGACCGAACCGCCGGGCGTGCAAACGGTGGAAGGCGGCGCGCCACCCCGGCGTGAACGGCACCGAGAGCTCGTAGGATTGCCCGACGTAGCGCACGTCGACGACGCGCTCGAGGACCGGCGAGGCAACGCCTTCGCGGCGGAGGTCCCGCCGCGCGCGCGCCTCGAGCGGGCGCAACGCCCGGGCGATCTCGGCCGTGGCGGGCGCCGTCCGGCGGAGCGTCTGCCCGTAGTCGCGCACGATCTCCGCGGACAGCACGCCGAGCGCCGAGAGGAGCCCCGGATGCCTCGGCACGTACACGCGGCCGACGCCGAGCGCCGCGGCCAGATCGGCCGCGTGCAGGCCGCCCGCGCCGCCGAACGCGAGCAGGGTGAAGTCGCGCGGATCGTGTCCGCGTTCGACGGTGATGACGCGGATCGCACGCTCCATCGCCGCGTTCGCGACCCGCACGATGCCGGCCGCGGCCGCGACGAGCGAGCGCCGGAGGCGGCGCGCGAGGGGCACGAGCGCGGCCTCGGCGCGCCGCCGGTCGAGGACGAGCGCGCCGCCGAGGAACTCCGTCTCGACGAGCCGGCCGAGGACGAGGTTCGCGTCGGTGACGGTGGGGCGCGTGCCACGGCCGTAGCAGGCGGGGCCGGGATCGGCGCCCGCGCTCTCCGGGCCGACCCGGAGCGCCCCGCCGGCGTCGATCCGCGCGAGCGACCCACCGCCCGCGCCGACGGTCTGGATGTCGACCGTCGGGACCCGAACGGGCACGCCGTCGATCGTCGTCTCGGTCCGGTAGTCGGGCTCCCCGTCGACCAGGCTCACGTCGGCCGACGTCCCACCCATGTCGAGCGTGATGATGCGGGTGAGCCCCGCGCGACGCGCGCGGTCGGCCGCGCCGACGACGCCGCCGGCCGGCCCCGACAGGATCGTCCGGACGGGCTCCCGCGCGGCCGCCGACGCGGCGACGAGGCCGCCGCTCGACTGCATCACGGCGACGCGGCCGCGGACGCCGGCGACGAGTGTCCCCAGGTGGCGGGTCATCACCGGGCCGACGTAGGCGTTCACCACCGTCGTCGAGACGCGCTCGTACTCGCGGTACTCCCGTAGGAGGCGGTGCGAGAGGGTCACGTGGAGGCCGCGCGGGGCGAGCGCCCGCCCCAGCCGGCGCTCGTGCGCCGGGACCGCGTAGCTGTGGAGCAGGCAGACGGCGATCGCGTCGGGCCGCGCGCGGGTGACCCCGCGGAGCGCCGCGGCGACGGCGCGCGCACCGAGCGGCGTCTCGACGCGGCCGTCCGCGAGCACGCGCTCGCGGACGCCGATCCGCCGGGCGCGCGGCACGAGCGGGAGCGGCCGGACGGGCTCGAGCGCGTACAGCACGGGCCGCGTCTGGCGACCGATCTCGAGCACGTCCTCGAAGCCGGCGGTGGTGAGGAGGACGACGCGTGCGCCGCGGCGCTCGAGGAGCGCGTTCGTGGCGACCGTGGACCCGTAGTGGAGACGGACGGCGGTGCGGGCGGCGAGGCGCTCGACGCCCGCGCGCACCGCGGCCGCGGGGTCGCGCGGGGTCGAGCGGAGCTTCAGGACGCGGAGCGCGCCGTCGACGACGGCGACGAGGTCCGTGAAGGTGCCGCCGGTGTCGACGCCGACGAGAACGGGCGGGGCGCTCAGGACGACGACTTCTCGCCGCCGGTCGTCGCGGCCTTCGACGGGGACGCGTCCGAGGCCGCGGACTTGCTCTCGCCGCCCGCCGACTCCCCGGCGCCGGACGACTTCCCGCCGTTGCCGCTGCCGCTCCGCGCGTAGTCCGTCGCGTACCAGCCGGTGCCCTTCAGCTGGAAGCTCGTGTTCGAGATGAGGCGGCGGACCTTCCCGCGGCAGCGGGGACAGCGGGCGAGCGGCGGATCGGTGATCCGCTGCATCTCCTCGAAATCCCCGCACTTTTCGCAACGATACTCGTAGATCGGCATGGCGACGCGACTAGCTAATCATGCCCGATGGTCATGTCCAGGGAAAGCCGAAGGGCGTCACGAGCCGTGCATCCGCGCGTAGACGTCGAAGAGGCTCCGCACGACGAACGCCCGCACGAACTGGATCGCGAGGATCAGCACGAGCGGGGAGAAGTCGATGCCCCCGGCGACGACGAAGGGGAGCCGCCGCCGGAGCTGGTAGAGGACCGGCTCCGTCGTGGCGTAGAGGAAGCGGACGATCGGGTTCCGGGGATCGGCGTTCACCCAGGACACGACCACGGCGCCGATCACGAGCCAGGTGTAGAACCAGAGCAGGCCCTCGAGCACCTGCGCCGTCGCGTAGACGAAATTCGCGAGGAGATCCTGGGGCATCTACGCCGCCGCCAGCTCGCGCGCGCGGCGCGTCGCGGCCTCGACCGCCGCGATGATCGCGTCGCGGAAGTGGAGCGAGTCGAGCACGGAGAGCCCCGCGAGCGTCGTCCCGCCCGGCGACGTCACCATGTCGCGAAGCTCGCGCGAGGACAGGCCACTCTCGACGAGCATCGCCGCGGCGCCCCCGAGCGTCGCGTAGGCGAGCTGCGTCGCGAGCGTCTGCGAGAGCCCGCCCCGGATTCCACCCTCGATCAGGCCTTCGGCGAAGAGGTAGACGAACGCCGGCCCGCTCCCGGAGAGCGCGGTGACGGCGTCGAGCAGGTCCTCGCCCGTGATCGACACGGCCTCGCCGACGGCCTTGAAGAGCTTCAACGTGTGCTTCAGGTCGGCGGGCGTCGCCTTCGTGCCCGCGACGGCCACCGACACGCCCCGGCCCACGAGCACGGGCGTGTTCGGCATGACCCGGACGACGCGCGCCTGGCCGCCGAGGCCGGTCTCGAGACGCCGGAGCGGGAAGCCCGCCGCGATCGAGATGAAGAGCTTGCGCGGATTCACCTCGGCCCGGATCTCCTCGAGCACGGACGCCATGATCTGCGGCTTCACGGCGAGGACGACGGTCTGTGAGTGCCGGACGAGCTCGTGGTTGTCGCGCGTGAACTCCACCTTGTGGAGCCGCTTCATGCGCCGGAGCTGCGCGTCGACCGGGTCGCTCACCCACACGTCGTCGGGCGCGTACTGACCGGCCCGCAGGAGGCCCTTGATGAGCGCTCCCGCCATGTTGCCGGCGCCTACGAAACCGATCTTCTTCATGAACCGGGCCTCCAGGCACCCGACCCTCGGGCTCCGAAGAGGACGCGCCCGAGCCGGAGCAGCGTCGCGCCTTCCTCGACGGCGACGGGAAAATCGTCACTCATTCCCATAGAGAGGTGGGGTAGTTCAACCCCGAGCCGCTCTTCGGCGCGCTCCCGCACCTCGCGCAGCGCGCGGAAGTGCCGCCGCGCGCCCTCGCCGGCCGCGCCGAGCGGGGCGATCGTCATGAAACCGTCGAGCGCGAGCTCGGCGTGTCGAAGCACCTCGGCACCGAGGGCCGGAACGGCGTCGGGCGCGACGCCGCGCTTCGTGCGCTCGCCCGCGACGTTCACCTGAATGAGGACGGGGAGGCGCCGCCCGGTCCAGCGCGGTGCACCGCGGACCGCGGCCGCGAGCGCCGCCGCGAGCGCCGCCGAGTCGACGCTGTGGACGCGGTCGAACACCTCGACCGCCGCGCGCACCTTGTTCCGCTGGAGGCCGCCGACGAGATGCCACGTCCCGGGATCCGCGCGCCGCGCGGCGACGGCGCGTCGCTTCGCGCGCGCCTCCTGTACGTAGCTCTCGCCGATGTCGGCGAGGCCGGCGTCGAGGGCGGCGAGCACGGCGTCGGGCGGCGCCGTCTTCGTCACGGCGACGATCCGGACGCCGGCCGGATCGCGGCCCGCGGCGTGCGCCGCCGCCGCGACCGCCGCGAGGACGCCCGCGAGCCGCTCCGCGACCGCCGCCGGCTCACTCACGGACGAGCCCAGCGTCCCGGAGCGCACGTTCGACGGCGCCGAGCGGCAGTCCCATGACGTTCGTGAACGAGCCCTCCACGGTGTCGATGAGCCCGGCGCCGCGCCCCTGGATCGCGTACGCGCCGGCCTTGTCGTCGGGCTCCCCGGTCTCGACGTACGCCGCGATCGCGGCGGCGGAGAGCGGCCGGAACCGGACGCGCGATTCGACGACTCCGGCGCTGCGCAGCGCCCCGCCCGGTGCGAGGAGCGCGAAGGCCGTGAACACCCGATGCTCGCGGCCGCCGAGCCGGGCGAGCATACGGGCCGCGTCGGCGCGGTCGGTCGGCTTGTTCAGCGTCTCGCCCTGGAGGTCGACGGTGGTGTCGGCGCCGAGGACCCAGTCGGCGGCGCGGCGCGCGGCGACCGCGGCCGCCTTCGCGCGGGCGAGCCGCGCGACGAGGTCGGCCGAGGGCTCCCCCGGCCGCGGCCGCTCGTCGACGGCCGCCGCGTCGACGACGAACGGGACGCCGAGCCACGCGAGCAGCTCCCGGCGCCGCGGCGAGCCGGAGGCGAGCACGAGCACGCGCGCATGGTCCGGGCGGGATCGCGCGGTGTCAAGTTGCCGGGTAGGGGAGCGCGTGCTACGCGGACGACCGGTATGCGGCGCCGGGGCGGGTGGCTCGTCGGGCTCGTCTTCCTGTGCGGTTGCGTCGCAAGCGCCCCCGATTCCCGCAGGGCGGGCTCGCGTGCCGTCGAGCCGATGAGCGCGGCGCTGACGGTGCTCGCCGCGCGCGACACCGAAGAGGCGTCGGCGCTCCTCGCCGAAGCAGCGCGGCGCTACCCCGCGATCGAGGACCACGTCCTCTACTTCCAGGCGCGTACCGCCGTCCGTGCCGGCCGCGACGCCCAGGCGCGCGACGCGGTACAACGGCTGCTCGCCCTGCACCCCGACAGCGTCTGGGTCGGTCCCGCCGACCTCCTCGCCGGCGAGCTCGCCCTCCGGACGAGCGACGCCGCGGCCGCGCGCGACTTCCTCCTCGCGGCGCGCGACGTACTGCCGGCCGGCAGCGAGCGCTGGGCGCGCGCCACGGTGTTGTTGGCCGAGCTCGACCGCGACGAGAACGATTTCGCCGGCGCGCTCGCGTTGGCCCGCGAGGTCCGGCGGAGCCGGCCGCGCAGCATCGCCGGCCGCCGGGCGCGCCGCCTCGTCGACCGCATCCTCGCCGCGGAGCCCGACGCCGCCCTCTGGACGCCGCTCGAGGAGGCCGAGATGCGGCTCCGCGAAGGGGACGCGGCCGGCGCGCACGACGCCGCGCGCACGGTGCTCGAGGCGTCGCCGACGTCGCCCGACCGCGCCCGCGCGCTCTGGGTGCAGGCGCAGGCCGAACGCGCGCTCGGCCTCCAGGCCGAGGCGGAGGCGACGTGCCGCGAGCTCGGGGCGACGGAGGACGCGCTCGCGCCGCGCGCGCTCGCGACCGCCGCGGCGTGGCGCTGGAACGCCGACGACGACGCCGGTGCCGTCACGCTGTTCGAGGAGGTGATCCGCCGGTTTCCGGCGAGCCCGCAGGCGGCCGATGCGCTCTACGCGATCGGCCGCATCCACCAGGAGCGCGCGCTCGCGGGTTCCGGCGCCGACGCGGCGCGCGACTTCGACGCCGCCGCGAGCGCCTACACGCAGCTCGCGCATCGGTTCCCGCGCGCCGCGATCGCGCCGGAGGCACGCTGGCGCGCCGGCTGGGTCCGTTACCTCGGGGGCCGGTTCGCCGACGCGGAAGCGGCCTTCCACACGCTCGCCGAGCGGAGCGGCGACGGCGTCCGGATCGCGGCCGAGTACTGGGACGGCCGGGCGCTCGAGCGGCTCGGCCGCACGGCCGAGGCGCGCGAGCGCTTCGCGCACGTCGCAGAGCGCCATCGGCTCTCGTACTACGCGACGCTCGCCGAGGAGCGGCTCGGCGAAATCCGACCCGCGGCCGCCGTCGTCACGGACGTGGACGCGGGCCGGCCCCCCTTCCCGGGCGAGGTGGCGGGCCCGCACGCGGAGCGCGCACGGCTCCTCGCCGAGCTCGCGCTGCCCCGGCTCGCCCGACTCGAGGTCGACGCGCTGCGCGCCACGGCCGCGCCGCGGCGAGCGCTCCTGGCCGCGTACACCGCCGTCGACGCGCCCGGCCCGGCGCTCCGTCTCGCACGCGAGATGCGGCCGAACGGCGTGCGCAGCTCCTCCCCCGGGCCGCTCGGCCATTACCTCTATCCCCTCGGCTACTGGAACGCGGTGAGCGGTGCCGCCGCCCGGCGCCGCCTCGATCCGCTCCTCGTGCAGGCGGTGATCCGCCAGGAGAGCCTCTTCGACCCCGACGCGATCTCGCCCGCGGACGCGCGCGGTCTCATGCAGCTCCTGCCTGCCACGGCTCGGCGTCTCGCCCCCGACCTCGAGGCGACGCGGCCGACCCGGCTCCGGCAGACGCTTCACCGGCCGGAGACGAACGTCGAGCTCGGGACGGCGCTCCTCGCGCAGCTGCTGGCACGGTACGACGGCTCGGCGGTGAAGGCGCTCGCGGCCTACAACGCGGGCGAAGACGCGGTGGCGAAGTGGGAGCGCCGGTACGGAGCGCGCGACGCCGACGAGTTCGTCGAGCTGATCAGCTTCCGCGAGACGCGGGACTACGTGAAGGCCGTGCTCCGCAACTACCGCGTCTACCGCACGCTCTACGGGGAGCCGCGGCCTGCGAAGGACGCGCCGAGCAGCGCGGGGAGCCCGCCGAAGGCGCCGTTCGACATGACGACGATGACGTCGTTCGGGCGCGCCGACTCGACGAGATAGTCCCGGATCGCCGGGACGCCGTCGATCATCCGCGCCGGGACGCCGCGCGCGGCGAGGTCGGCGACGATCGCGTCGGGGGCGAGGCGCTCTTCGGGCGGGATCGGATCGCCCGGCTTCGGGAACACGGCGGCGAGCACGACCTCGTCGGCGGCGGCGAGCGCGTCGACGAATTCACGCTGGAAGACGCGACGGCGGCTCGTGTTGGAGCGCGGCTCGAAGACGGCGCGGAGCCGGCGTCCCGGGTAACGCGGCCGCAGCGCCGCGATCGTCCCCGCGACGGCCGTCGGGTGATGCGCGAAGTCGTCGATCACGACGACGTCCCCGGCCGTCGACACGACCTCCTGCCGGCGCCGCACGCCGCGAAACTCGGCGAGGGCCTCGACGGCCTCGTTCCAGCCGACGCCGGTCTCGCGCGCCACGAGGAGCGCGCCGAGCGCGTTCCGGGCGTTGATCGCCCCGGGAACCCGGAGCGTCATTCGGCCGACGATCCCCCCGCGCTCGCGCACCGTGACGCGGGTGCGCCCGTCGTCGGCGAAGTCCGTGAGGTGCCACGCGTTCCCGTCGCCGAGCCCGAAGGTCTGGACGGCGGCTCGCGATCCGCCGAGGACGTCGACGACGTGTGGGAAGTCGCCGCATGCGACGAGCGGCGCGCCGGCCGGCAGGAGGGCGATGAGCTTGCGGAACGCCGACTTCACGTGCTCGAGGTCGCGGTAGATGTCCGCATGGTCGAACTCGATGGCGTTCAGGAGGAGCATCGCCGGCCGGTAGTGGAGGAACTTCGCCTCCTTGTCGAAGTACGCCGAGTCGTACTCGTCGCCCTCGACCACGAACCACGGCGGCGTCCCGAGGGCGAAGCTGACGCCGGTGTCGCACGGCACGCCGCCGATCAGGAACCCCGGGTCGCGTCCGGTGCGCGAGAGGACCCACGCGAGCATCGCCGACGAGGTCGTCTTGCCGTGCGTCCCGGCGACGACGAGCGGGCGCCGCCCGGCGAGGAAGAGCTTCGCGAGCGCCGCGGGGAACGAGAGGACGCGCAGGCCGCGCGCCTCGGCCGCCGCGGCCTCGACGTTCGTCCGCCGCACGGCGTTGCCGCAGACGACGAGGTCCACGCCCGCCAGGCGCGCCGGGTCCCACCCCGACGCGACCGGGATCCCGAGCTCGGCGAGGAGCGTGCTCGCGGGCGGATAGACGTTCTCGTCGGAGCCCGTCACCGTGTGGCCGGCGGCCCGGAGAAGACCCGCGAGCGCGCTCATCCCGACGCCGCAGGCGGCGATCAGATGCACCTTCATGCCTCGAGCGCCTCCATGGCCGCGTCGTGGATCCGCGGGCGGGCGTCGCGGATGCGATCGTTGTCGCGCGAGGGGTGGACGCGGTTCGTCAAGAGGACGATGCGCAC